>CALZIQ010000017.1 GCA_945787735.1 uncultured Chromatiaceae bacterium
AGTTGGCCGATAAAACGCGCTCCGGCCAGCCCACCGGCCGGGCCGGACAGCAGCATATGTACGGCTTGTTTGCCGGCCTGCTCGGCGTCGATGCTACCGCCTGAACTTTGCATGACGGCAACCGGTGTCTCGGGTAGGTTAGCGCGCAGGCGTTGCAGATAACGTTGCACCAGCGGACCGAGCCAGGCATTGAGCCAGGTGGTGATGCCGCGCTCGTATTCCTTGTATTCGGGCAGAATGGCGGAAGAGCGTGAAACAAAAATATTGTCGGGAATCATCCGCTCAATGGTTTTTTCGGAACTGTCATCGACAAAGGAAAACAGCAGGTTGATAGCGACGGACTCGGGTTTGAGTTGTTGTAGTTGTTGCCGCAGCTGTTCCAGGTCAGTCTCGGTCAATGCTTCCAGTTTTTCGCCGTTGGCGCCAATGCGGCCGCCGGTTTCAAGACAGAGTTCAGCCGGCACAGGCGGGGCGATGGGGGCGGGTTGCAGGTTGTAGAGTTCGCGTCGGGCTTGTCGACCAATGGTGAGCATGTCACCGTGGCCACGATTGGTGATGAAGGCGGTGCGTACGCCCTTGCCCTCTAGTGCAGCATTGGTGGCGACGGTGGAGCCGTGGATGATGTTGAGTTCCGCGGGATCGAGTCCCATGTCCTGGATGCCGAGCAGGATTGCCTCTTCCGGTGCGTGTGGAGTCGATAGCCGTTTATGCAGGCGCAGACTGTTACCATCAAACAGAACAAAGTCGGTGAATGTGCCGCCGGTGTCTACGCCGAGTAACATGCAATCATCCTTTCCTATAGAATCGGCGGGTGGCGCCCAATTTGTGTTCCGAGATTTGCGCCTTCGCATTGAGAAAAATATTATAAGCCCTTCAGCTTATTAATCGAGATGAAAAGAGCATTATGACTGCACAGGATGTGTTGATTCAGGCCGATCAGGTCAGCCGTTTTTATGGCCCGCTGCGGGCGCTGAACGAGATCAGCTTTGAAGTCAGGAAGGGCGAGGTGCTGGGTTTTCTCGGCCCCAATGGCGCGGGCAAATCCACCACCATGCAGATCCTCAGTGGCAATCTGGCACCCAGCGCCGGGCGGGTGATGATCTGCGGCATCGATCTGCTTGATCAGCCCAAACAGGCCAAGGCCCTGCTCGGTTATCTGCCCGATCAACCACCGTTGTATCGCGAGCTGACGGTGGATGAGTATCTGTTGTATTGCGCCAAACTCAATCGCATGCCTGCCGGGCAACGGCGCAGTGCCTTAGATGTGGCTAAGCAGCGCTGCGGTTTAACGGAAGTGGGCAAACGATTGATTGGCAATCTGTCTAAAGGGTATTGTCAGCGTGTCGGCATTGCCCAGGCGATTATTCATTCACCTGCCGTGGTGATTCTGGACGAGCCGACCGTTGGGCTCGATCCGATCCAGATCCGTGAGATCCGCGGGCTTATTCGTGAATTGCGCGATGATCACAGTGTGATTTTGTCGACCCATATTTTACCCGAGGTGCAGGCGGTGTGTGATCGGGTACAGATTATCAATAAGGGTTCTCTGGTGCTGAGCGATAGCATCGCCGGTTTGCAGCAACGCATGCGGGGTGAGAGTCTGCATGTCGCCTTAAGTCGACCGCCTGAATTGGCGGCACTGGAGTCGGTTGCCGGTGACGGGCAGGTAGAAGCGCTTGGCGAGGGCCGCTTTCGCATTCATGCGCCGGCGCTGGAACAACAAGGTGAGGCCATTGCTATTGCCGCGGCGCAGCATGATTGGGGATTGTATGAATTGACGCCGGAACGGCTGACCTTGGAACAGATCTTTGTTGATATCACGACTACGGAGCAGGCCGCCGCATGATGATGTTTACGATAGCCGGGCGCGAATTACGCAGCCTGTTTATTTCGCCGCTGGCCTGGTCGATTCTGGCAGTTGTGCAGTTGATTCTGGCCTATATGTTCCTGACCCAGCTCGATCTGTTTATGGCTTTGCAGTCGCGACTGCTGGGCGTGGCCGGGGCGCCGGGTGTGACGGAAATTATTGCGACACCATTGCTGGGCAATGCCGCGGTTGTGCTGTTATTGGTGGTGCCGATGTTGACCATGCGCCTCGTGAGTGAAGAGCGCCGCAGTCAAACCATCAGTCTATTGTTTTCTGCGCCGCTGTCTATGAGTGAAATCGTATTGGGTAAGTTTATCGGTGTGATGCTGTTCCTTTTGATTATGGTATTGATGATTGTGTTGATGCCGCTGTCATTGATGCTGGGCGGCAGTCTTGATCTGGGGTTATTGCTGTCTGGTGTGATGGGGTTGGTATTATTGCTGGCCAGTTTTACTGCTGTGGGGCTGTTTATGTCGACATTGACGCTGCAGCCCACCATCGCCGCGGTGAGCAGTTTTGGCGTGTTGTTGTTGCTGTGGATTATCGATTGGGCCGGTAATAACGATGTAAGTGAAGCGAGTGATCTGTTTGCCTACATGTCATTGTTGCGGCATTTCGAGTCACTGCTGAAGGGCGTGTTTGATAGTGCGGATGTGGTGTATTACCTGCTGTTTGTGACACTGTTTCTGGGTTTGAGTATACGGCGTCTCGATGCCGATCGCTTGCAGCATTGAGTGTAAAGATATGAAAGTCACGACACGTTCAAAACGTCAGGTTCGATTGCAGAATATTTTGTTTGTTGTGCTGTTTGTTGCCGTGATTGGGCTACTTGCATGGTTGAGTGAGCGCTATGTCTATCAGGCCGATTGGACAGCCAATAGCCGCAATACCTTGTCGCAAGCGAGCGTGGCAGTGCTTGAGCAAATGCCGGGCGAGATTACAGTTTCTGCTTTTACTACGGATGCGGGTGCCTTGCGCCAGCACGTTGATGATCTGGTTAGCCGTTATCAGCGTTACAAAAAAGAGTTGGTGCTGAGCTTTGTGAATCCCGACACCGAGCCGGAGCAGGTGCGTGCGCTGGGCATTACGCAAGATGGTGAGTTATTGCTTGAGTACCAGAGGCGCACAGAACAGGTCAAAGAGCTGAATGAGCAGGCCATCACCAATGCGCTGCAACGGCTGTCACGCACAGCGGAGCGCTGGCTGGTGTTTGTTGAAGGGCATGGGGAGCGCAGCCCCTTCGGTCAGGCAAATCATGATCTGCAGGTGTGGGCACAGCAGTTGGAGGCCAAAGGCTTTCACTTGCAGGGGCTTAATCTGGCGACGGCAGCGCTGGTGCCAGACAATACTTCTGTGTTGGTGATTGCCGGGCCGCAGGTGAATTTTCTGCCGGGGGAGGTGAAGCTGGTTGAGGATTATATTGCCCGTGGCGGCAATGTATTGTGGCTGGCCGATCCGGATGGCATGTTTGGTCTGGAGCCATTGGCCGAACAGCTGGGTGTGATGTTCGAGCCTGGCGTGATTGTCGATCCGACCGCACAGATGTTTTCAATTGATGACCCCACCTTTGCCATCGTGGGTGATTACGGTTTACATCCAGTGGTCGAGGGTTTCGAGATGCTCACTATCTTTCCTCGTGCTGCTGGGGTAACGCTTGAGCCGCAGGGTAAGTGGCAGGGGGATGCTTTTCTGCTGACCACAGCGCGCAGCTGGTCCGAAACAGGTGTGCTGGCCGGAGAGATCAGCTTTGATGACTTAGACGATGTGCCTGGGCCTTTGAGTCTGGCGGTGGCGCTGACGCGAGGCCAGGCCGGTGATGATGGCGAAGTTGAATCCGGACGCCAGCGTGTGATGGTGGTGGGCGATGGTGATTTTCTTTCTAATGCCTATCTCGGTAATGGTGGCAATCTGGATCTGGGCATGAATATGATTAACTGGCTCAGCAGCGATGATCAGTTGCTTTCGATTCCGGCCAAGACGGCTGTGGATAGCTCATTGAATCTGTCGGACGCTGAGTCGATGGTGATTGGTTTTGGTTTTCTCTTGGTGTTGCCGGCTGGATTGCTGCTGAGTGGTCTGGTGATCTGGCTGAAACGGCGCAAGGCTTGATGGGTAAGCGCGGCTGGCTCAATCTCGCCTTGTTACTGGTCGTTGTAGCGCTGGCAGCGCTGGTCTATTTCGAGCCGGGAAAAGAGCCGTCAGAAGTAGTGTTGCTGACTGAGTTGGATGCCGAGGCAGTGCAGCAGATTAGAATAGAGCGAGCTTCGGATGACATTGTGCTGCAACGTCGGTCTGGATTGTGGATTCTGGTTGAGCCGCAGGTTGCGAATGCTAAACAGTTCTATGTCAATCAGGTCTTGGCGATGTTGTCCGAGCAGAGTCTGGAGCGTTATCCGGCCGAGGGGCTTGATTTGAACAAGTACGGTTTGCAGCCGCCACGCGCAAAGTTGGTTGTGGATGGTGTTGAGCTGGCCTTTGGGCGCATCAATCCGCTCAATAGCCGCTTGTATGTGATGGTGGACAATGTCATTCACATGGTGTCAACGAATGATATTTCCTTGCTTGGCGAGGCGTGGCATCGCTATGTTTCTAGGGTTTTATTCAGTGTGGATGATGAGCTACAAAGTCTAATGGTGCCGGGGCTGGGTCGCTTGGATCGGGATGCTGGAGGCTGGCTGTTTGATGGTGCAGTTGTGCCCGATTCTGCTGATCAGCTGCAAGCCCTGGTGGATGCCTGGCAATATGCACAGGCCTCGCAGGTGCGGCCTGTGAGTGAGCCTGGAACAGCGGAAAAGGTTGTGGTGCGGTTGGTTTCTGGGGCAGAGATAAGTTTTGGTTTGTTGGCGACGGAAGATGAGCTTGTCTTGCAGCAGCATGAGCTGGGGTTGGAATATGTTTTCGATGCCGCGCAGAAAAATCGATTATTGCAGTTACCGCGACTGACGAATGAGCTTGTTGATAAATAAACAGGTGATGTGTCATGCCTGAATTGCCCGAGGTAGAAACCACGCGTGGCGGCATTGCGCCGTATGTTGAAGGTGAGGTTGTGACCGAGGTGGTATTGCGGCGGCGCAAGCTGCGTTACCCGGTGCCTCAGGCCTTGCTGGTGGATCTGCCTGGTCAGGCCGTCGACAAGGTTGAGCGGCGTGGCAAATATCTGTTGCTGCGTACCGAGGCGGGTGCGGTGATGATTCATCTGGGCATGTCCGGTAGCCTGCGGCTAGTAGATGCAGATACACCTGCCGAGAAACATGATCACATCGATATCGTGTTTGAAAATGGCCAAGCGTTGCGACTGCGTGATCCGCGCCGATTTGGTGCGATGTTGTGGCTCAAGGGTGATCCTATGCAGCATAAGCTGCTGATCAGTCTGGGGCCGGAGCCCTTGTCGGATGCTTTTGATGCAGAGTATTTGTTTCAGCGTTCACGCAAGCGTAAACAGGCGGTCAAACTGTTTGTGATGGATAGTCACACGGTGGTCGGCGTCGGCAATATCTATGCAAGCGAAGCGCTGTTTCGTGCTGGCATCCAGCCACAGCTGGCCGCGGGTAAGTTGACGCGTCAACGTTGTGTTGCCTTAGTAGAGGCGATCAAGACAGTGCTAAGTGCGGCGATTCAGCAGGGCGGTACGACGTTAAGAGATTTTGTCGATGGTAGCGGCAAGCCTGGATATTTCAAGCAGGAGCTGCAGGTGTACGGCCGTGTAGGTGAGTCCTGTCAGCAATGTGGTGCCACTATCAAACAGCTGCGCCAGGGACAGCGTGCTAGTTATTACTGCCCCGGCTGTCAGCGTTAATAGTTTTCGTTAAAGAATTGGGCTCGGTGCTGCCTGGTCTTCCCCCTGTTTTATCTTGACAATCACGCCTTTAGGCTGTTGGATCAGCGTTTCCGTATTGCCGGTTAAGTTGGCGAGTTGATCACGCAGCTGTTTGTTGGCGGGGTCAAATGGGTCGAACACGATAAAGTCGATCTTGCCAATGTTCTGGAGCAGTTCTTCTGGTGATTCAAAACTTGGTGGCAGCGGAAAGACAGGTCGTTTGAGCGCCAGCATGGTGCGTGCGGGCCACTGACTGATGGTGTAGAAGTTTTCGTCGAGTGACTCCGTCTCAACAGCAAGCGCTTTGACAATTTCGTCGTGTGGTTCGAGCGTGCCGTTAATGACACTGCTGCGATAGTTGCGGTCGCCGATCATGAACAGTGTTGTGATGATGAAGATGGCGGCCATCACCAGGCCACGTTGGCCGGCAAAACTGTTGACACCCATGCTGCTGTTGAGTTTGATCAGCAAGGGTATGCCACAGTAGAGTGCCAGCGCCAGCATGAGCATGGCCCAGCCATAGTCAGCAGCGACCAGGCCCAGAACGCCGCCCAGTACGAGCATGCGTGGCAGCATCTCAGTCAATAATTGTTTGCGATAACCCCATATAACTGCAGCAATAATTAGAGCCGGCAGGATGCCTGAGCTGGGGTAGAGAGGGCTTGGATCACCGGGGATTCTACCTAGGGCGGCGGCGCCAAGTGTGGCAAATGGGTTGGTGCCCCATTCAATCGCTGGGTTGCCAAGCAGATAACTGAACAGCAGGGCGAAGATCGCTGCGATGCTGATGCCAATCTGCATCTGTTTGGCCTGGCGTGGGTTGAGCGGATTTTTGCGCCATTCCCAGGCGAGCGCCAGGGGGTAGGCCAGTCCGGTGGGATGAATCGAAATCAAGGTGACGACCAGCAAAAGTTGTATGAAGTACCAGCCGCCGAGCTGTTTGCCACGATTGCGATAGCGCTGGTTCAGCCAAAGGCCCAGGCTAAAGCCGAGCAGCAGAAACGGCCCGGCCCCCACAGCATTAATCTGCATCATTGAGAGGGGCGCTATCAACAGCAGGCCGGAGGCAAGCAAGGCAGTTTCCTTGTCCTGGTGCTGTTTGCTCCAATTGTACAAAAGGCATGCAGCGGCGAACAAAGTCATCAGCATGAAGACTTTCAGTGCAACAAAACTACCCGGCCAGTAGGCGCCCAGCGGCAGGAAAAGTAGGGCGCGAAAATCCGGTGCGCCAAGGGTGACAATTGGGTTGACTACGCGATCCGCAACAGTCCAGTTAAGCAACAGCGCCCGTGCTGCTGATTCATCAATTCCAAAGGTATCAAAGCGCAGCAGATTTAACCCAAGAATGATTCCACCCCAAACCAGCAGAGCGAGTATTCCCCAATAGCGATAGATTTTTGTGATATCCATATAAAAATAAAAGCTCAAAAAAAACGGGCCGTGCCCATGCCAGGCAAGGCGGCAGATCATAGCCTAATTTATCTGGGCATGCATCTTCTAGCCCGAACCGTTGATATTGGTGGGGTTAGCAGAGTCTTAACTAATTTTTTGTATGGGGTGTTTTCCAGTCATAAGCTTGCAATGGGTTTGTGTGTCATGATATACATCGCTTTTAGCTGTAATTTTTGGGTTGGGTTAAAACAATAATTTCAATATTCACTGCTTGGGAGGCATAATAATGTTGGAAACAGGTCAGATATTAGTTTTGTATGTTCTTTGGTTTGTGTTTGCTTTTGCATTGGCGGCTTTTATTCTGAAAAAGAATTCTTAAGTTTAGAACTGCATTTTTTACTAACACATTGAAAGTACCTGTCATTCGAGCTGGTTGGCTTATAGGTTGGTGCTTTAATTATTGACGTCCAGACGCGCCTGAGTGTAGGGTATGCCGTCGGGAGACGTTAAGGTTCACAAAGACAAAATCTGGGAGGGTGTCTTTATATGCGCACTTATTTGAAGAAATTGGGGTCGGCTTCAATCGTTGCAATGGCGGTTGCAGTAACGCCGGCGTTTGCTAGCGGTATGGTTACGGGTGCTGATTACAACAACGGCAAGTCTATTTTTGAAAACGGCAAGGGGGATGTGCCTGCATGCAGTTCATGTCATGGCGCCACAGCACTTGGTGATGACAATCTGGGGACACCGCGTTTGGCTGGTCAGATTTACCAATTCCTAGCTAAACAGCTGGATGACTACGCCAACGACAGGCGCATGGACACCACCATGTTTGTCATGAATGCAAACGCCAAAGGTTTGAGTGAGCAGGATCGTAAAGATGTTTCTGCTTATCTAAACTCGATAGGTCGCGTTTTTACTGGTAAACAGCTGACACAGACTTCTGGTGGTTCTGATCTTGCAGCCCTTAAAGAAAATGGTGTTGAGCTGGGCGTGTCCCATCTGGGTAAGGCTTTGGTGAACTATGGTGACACTGCTCGCGGTATCCCGGCTTGTTTGTCGTGCCATGGTCATAATGGCCGCGGTGTTGATCCGATGTATCCACGCATCGGCGAGCAGAAATTTGGCTACTTGGTCAGCCAGCTGAAAAAACTGCGTGACGGTACACGTGACAATGACGTAATGGCCCAAATGCGTGTGGTTGCCAAGAAGTTGACTGATGAAGATATTCTGAATGTGGCTACTTTTCTGACTCAGGCGCCGCAAACCACTATGGGCAACAGCCGGATCCCGGTTGAGCACCTGCCATAGAAAATGTTCGAGTAATATCAGTCAGGATGCAACTTTCTTGCATCCTGGCAATCAAAAAGGCGGGTTACCCGCCTTTTTTGTTCGTGGCGGAATGAGTCTGGTTTTTGGCCAAGTGTGAGTTTGGAAGTGTTTATGTCTGGAAAGCAAACATTAAAGCAGGGCGAAAAAGTTCTGTTTGGTATATTCGGGGCGTTTATTGTCGCGGCGGTGCTTGGTTATGCCGTGCTCGAGTTTGTGCGCCTCAGCTCAGAAAAGCCGATGTTTGAGGTTAAGACGCGCTATGAATTTACTGAAGAAGGTCAGCGTGGATCAAAAGTGTTTCGTGAGGCGCGCTGCACGTCCTGTCACAGGGCGATGCGTAATGGTACCAATATGGGGTTGTCGCTCGATGGGCTTGGGTCAAAACGGACGTCTGAATGGATCTATGCCTTTCTAAAAAACCCTGAAGAAAATTACGGCGCAGCGACTATTGACCATGGCATGAGGCCAAAAGAAGCCGCCTATGTTGCTGAAATGGAAGATGCAGATTTGCGCGCAATCACTGCATTCCTTTTTGGTTTGAAGGCTGAGCAGGGTGCGGCATCTTCTCCTGTTCCGCCAGAAGGCAAATCCCAATTCATTGATGGAATGTTGAAAATGGTTGCGCCTCCGGATTGGAGTGAGAAGTATTCGGATATTCGAGAAAAGGATGTGAATACCGAAGACGCGAATCCGGATTCGGAAGTAGAAGCACGTTAATTTTAATGGAGTTGTACTGTGAGTAGGCCCTGGGAAACAGATGTTGAGTTTAAACGTTACACGCTCATGTTCGTTTATTGTTGTATGACGTATGCCATTATTGGTTTTTCGTGGGGAGCGTTAATGGGCGGGATTTCGGATTTTCGTCACTTTGTTGATTCGCGCGTACACGGTGACTTGATTGTTAGAGCTCATACTCATATCAATTTGCTGGGTTGGGTGGAAATGGCTATTTTTGCCGGGGTTTATTACATTGTTCCTCGCCTGGTTCGGCGTCCTATCTATAGTATGGCCTTAGTGAAGGCTCATTTCTGGGTTCATAATATTGGTCTGGTTGGTATGGTGTTGCTTTTCTCGATTGCGGGTTATCTTGGCGGCAATGCGAGCTATCATGAGTCGCTAGAGGCTGCCGAGGCGGTTGTAACGCCGCTGCTGGCAGCTATGGGAATATTTGGTACTTTGGTGTTGTTAGCCAACATAATTTGGGCCTATAACGTATTTCGAACGTGTGCTGGTTGGGAGAAAGTTCATGTCACTGAATAAAGTCTTTTTTGCATTTCTGTTTTTAATTTTGGTTGGTTGCGGTGCGGCGCCAGAAAACTCCTTGCAGGTTGGCTCTTCAGCGCCCCAGGTTAAAACGAAAACCCTTGCGGATGTTGATGGGGACTTTAGTCGTATAACAAGTTATCGATATCCTGATGAAAGAATGTATCAGTACTCTCTTGATGAGGCGCTAGCCCAGGGCAAACCTATCGTGCTTGAGTTCGCGACGCCGGGTCACTGCACTGTGTGTGACAAGCAGCTGCAAATGCTCAAGGGGCTGTTGGCGAAATATGAGGATGATGTGATATTTCTGCATATGGATCAGTATCAGAATCCCGAAGCATTTAAGGCGTTTAAGGTAATGGGCGATCCCTGGACATATATTATTGATGCTGGCCAGATGGTGCGGTACAAGCAATCTGGGCGGGTGTTGTATGGCGAGTTGGATTATGCAATCAATAAAGTGCTCACTTCTGAGGCAAGTTAATGGCGAAGGCTGATAATTACTTGCTGGCGTCGGATAATCGCGGGGCCACTTGGGATGCCTTGTTGTATGTTCCGGTTGTGCTGTTACTGGCAGGGTATGCAGCTAAGACTTGGTATAGTGGCGATCAGACGATGGCATACGTTTTGGTCTTTTTGGCAAGCTTTATCTTTTTGATAGGCGCAAACAGGATTCTCGGGACTAGATTGATGTTGTTGCCTAGCTCTCCGCGTGCCTTGGAGCTGGCTAAGAAGTCTGTGGCAGTTACAGTTAAAGGGGGCCGGCGGATAGAGCTGGTAAAAGAACTCCGCTATTTCCCCGATTATGCGGGTAAGTCGTTCGGGCTGGTGGGAATGGATTTATCCGGGAAAAAAAGGCAATTCGTATTTCATCGGGGCCAATTTCCCGATGAGTCGGATTTTAAAAATCTACGCTCTCATTTGTCTGTTTATAAGTAAATTTAAATATTTCTCTTAGGTTCCGCGTCTCCGTTTAATGATATCCCATGCTAAAAAGGCTATGACGCCTGCGGCCAGAAAACACCCTGCTGTAATTATCATTTTCTCGGTTTGAGGGGTGACAAACCCGCCAATGAACATGTGTATTGAGTAACCAAAAACGGTAATGGCGGCAACAGCCGCAATGGCGTAGATGATGATTTCCTTCATTTGAAATACCGGCCTAATTGCTGAATATAAATATTTGGTTTGTACAAAGATTATACGCCCAGTTTTACGAAATTGTGGCTGTGAATGCGGTGCTAGTGATGTTTTTATAGTGGATTCTAAAAAACGCTTGACTGGTTTGTTGAAGGTATGCAACTATCCCTGGTCAGAGTTGGCTTGCAGTTTTGGAGCAAAATCTAGGCAATATTAGGCAATATAAAAACACCTGAGAGGGGGCTCAAAGGTGGTGTCTGGGGGAAAGCTGAAAGTCATTTGTACTGAATTTGGGTTGTTGAACTGCAAAAATGGAGGGGAACATGGTAAATAACCTGACACCAGGTAAAACCTTTATCGTATGCCTAATTGTTGGCGTTACCACTGGTATGGGGAATGGTAGTGTGTTCGGTGCAGCGTTGATGTGTGCGCTGGGTCGTGGACGTTTCGAAGATTGGGGTGGCTGGAATATGCAAGCCTATGACCCATCAACATTTATGGGTTTCATTGACTGGTGCATGATTATTTTTGGTTTTGCATTCACGGTCATTATGCTGATTTCACTGAATCGTCACGGTGAATTGGAAGCGGCAGCTGCCAAGTAAAGAAATCTTCGCCCCTAAAATTTTATTTAGGGGTGTTTTTGTTTATATTTTTGTTAATTTGGAGGGGACAAAATGCTGACAATGCTAGCGACTGCTATGGGGATTCTCCTTGCGCTTTCCAGTATGTGGTTTGCTTGGTATCTGATGATGCCCGGTAGTCACGATTAAGATTCCAGTTTTAAGTTACTAAATCTTCGAAAGAAGGGGGAGGTTGTAAACCATGTTGAAATACTTGTTTGCGAGAAATGAGGAAATCCCGCCAGGCACATCTGCGGTATTTTTTGGCTTCTCGTCCATAATTTGGTTCGTTATTGGTACGGGCTTGGGTTCTTTTAATGCGGCCAAGCTTGCGTTTCCTGATTTTGTTACAGGTAGCGAGCTGTTTTCATTCGGTCACATGCGTCAAGTACATGTACTGGCAGTAATCTTTGGCTGGATCTCAATGGCATTTGCCATGGCGATGATGTATATCACGCCTGCGCTGGGTAATACCAAGCTCTGGTCTGAAAAACTGGGTGTATGGAACTGCTTTTTGTGGAATATAGGTTTGTCTCTCGGTTTGACTCTGCTGTGGTTCGGAATGAGCTCTGGTCGTGAGTATTCTGATTTTCCTTGGGTCATTGATCTGTACATCGCTGCATTCATTGCGCTGCCAATGGCGCTCAATGTCTGGATGACAATCATCAAGCGTCGTACCCAGGGTATCTATACCACCAACTGGTTCTTCGGTGCAGGTGTGTTCATGGTAACCATCGTATTTATTGTGGGTAACAGCCCTGAGTGGTTTAACCTGACAGGCCTGAGTGAAGCTTATCTGACATGGTGGTTTGCGCATAACGTGCTGGGTCTGTGGATTACACCAATCGCTGCTGCGATCGCTTACTACACAGTACCTAAGGTTACTGGTAATCCGCTGTATTCACACCGTATAGGTCACTTGCACTTCTGGTCAGTTGTTGTTTTCTACTCAACGCCAGCGGCTCACCATCTGATGTCTGCGCCTCTGCCTGAGTGGCTGAAGTCATTTGCTTCTGTGGAAGGTGTACTGATTCTGGTGCCAGCAATCGCCTTCGTATCTAACCTGTTGCTGACGATGACTGGTAAGTGGCACATGTTCGTGGAAAATGTCGAAATCAAGTTCACTATTTCTGGTGTTATGTTGGCGATTCCGCTGAACATGCAAGGTGGCTTCCAGCAGACCCGTGCAATCAACTGGTATGTTCATGGGACTGGCTGGATCGTTGCGCATGCTCATTTGGCACTATTGGGCTTCTCTACATTCCTGGAAGGTGCGGCAGTTTACTATGGTCTCCAGACGCTACTGCGTCGTAAGCTGTATTCATTGGCGCTGGCAAACTTCCATTTCTGGTTCTTGTTGATCGGTTTTGCAATCTACTGGGTATCAATGACCATCGCTGGTCTGATCCAGGGTGCAGGTAAGATCTACGAGGTTCCCTACATCGACGTCGTAATCGCAGAGCATCCATATATGATCGCTCGTTGGATTGGCGGAACTATGGTGTTCACCGGTAACGTTGTCTGGTTGTACAACATGTACATGACTGCTAGAGCCGGTACTGAAATTCCAGAAGGCCGTCTGCCACACGAATTGGCTTACGAACGTTAAGATAACTAGGGAGGAATCTTAAAGTGGCATTTAGAGAATATAAAATTGGGGCGCGCCTGTTTGGTGTAGCCCTGGGTGGCTCGATGATTATCACACTGTACATGCCTACAGTGGATATGACGTCGGTAACTGTAACGGAAACCGGCCTGAAGAAACAGCTTTCCTACGGTCGCATTGGTGGGTTTTCATACGAAGATCCATTCTTGCAGGGTGAAGGCAAGCCAAAAACGGTTGTGCTCAACAAAGATCCTTCAAGCAATGCGCCTATGGAAACTGTGGAGGCATTTGTGTACGAAGCTGGTATTCCATTTCCAAGTGGTATTAACCATCCTCGTACACTGGGTCCAGGTGCAACTGAGCTGAGTGTGCAAAAAGGTCGTGTCGAGGAGGCTGATCACAACAGCGGTGCTGTATTTGTGATCAGTCGTGGTACTCACAATGGTGAAACTGTTAACTACATCGAGAATGCGACTGTAACTCGTGGTTGGCAGCCTAGCCAGGTGCTGAATGCGGGTGGCGATGCAAATACTCAATACATCGGTTCAGGCAAGATCATGTTTGTTCGTGAAGGTTGCTGGTGGTGTCACACCTTGCTGCCGGAGCAAACACAGGACTGGCAGTATTTCGGTATTCCGCCACGTCTAGGTGACTTTAATGGTGAATCTCCGACAGCCTTTGGTTCTGACCGTAAAGCACCTGATCTGCTGCATGTTGGCTCGCGTAACTCTTCTAAAGAGTGGATGATGATGCACTTCTTCAATCCTCGTTTGGTGCAGCCACATTCAATCATGCCTCGTTATGACTACCTCTGGGGCGAACAGGACGCTGATGGAAAAGCAATCGATTTCGATGCTTGGAGAGCAGCATATAACGACTATAAGGCCGGCAAGGTCGTTTATCCGCCAGATGTACCAAGCTATGCGGCGGACAGCGAAATTCGCTACCTGATGGACTTTATCCTTAGCCTGAAATAAGAGAGGGAATTAGAATGGGATGGAAAACTGATAAACCTCTGTATTCGCTGACTGACGAAGCGCAAAATACAGCGGCGACAAAAGTATGGGAAGGCGAAAGCCTGGGTGGTATCTCGGAAGACAATAACCGTTTACCTACACCTGTAGTCTGGTTGCTTGCGGCGACCATCGTGACAGCCTTCCTGGTAACATTCCCCTTGTGGGGACAGCGCCCAACGGCTGAGATCTACGCTGAGTATGTCCAGATGATGGATAGTCCAGCGGTGGAGGCCATTGCTGACGATGCTAAGAAGATGGAGTATCTTGTTGCAAATGTTAAAGATACCAGTCTCAAGGGTTACCAAGAGCGTCACCCACTGACAATGGATGATCTGCGCATGATCAAAGATCAGGTGATTGAGCTTCAGCGTCAGGGTGTTGATTTGGCTGAGTACACAATCATAGGTCCTCATGTACAGTTGGCGAACTTTGAAGGCAACTGGAAAGAGGACGGTACTCGAGAGCGTAAGCAACCATGGTGGGATAAAGGTTACACAATCGATATCTTTTATGTGGCTTACTTCTGTATTGCTGTATTGATTGTAATCAAGCGCCTGCCACACTTTAGCTGGCAGCCTGATCACAGCATAGCTCACTAAGAGAGAGATAAGGAGATTTACAATGATTGATGTTGATAATCCACCACTGGTACTGCTGGGCATCTGTATAGTCGTATTTGTTGCCCCGTTTATCTACAGCTTCTTTGTTGATAATTATGATAAAGACAAGAAGGGTGTAACTACCTACGGTAAATAAACAAAATGGGGGTTTTTCCCCGTAAGTGATTTAAATTTAATGCCGCTCTCTGAGCGGCGTTTTTTTTTGCGGTATAATGCCCTGCTCAATTGGGGGTGTGGTGTTTCGGGTAATGCGATGAATTATTTAGGTGTAATGGCAACCTTTACCGGACTAGATGGTCTATCTGTACAAGCAATAACAGATGATCGGTGGGGTGTTGAAGGTCTTTATAGCCAACAGTTTAGCGTTGGAATATTCTTTTTTCTGCTGCTGTGTATCATTTTTTTTACAGTAATCGTTTTTAAGTTTATGAAAAGCAGTGGCAAAACCACTGAGCGAGATCAGCCTGCCAAGGGTTTGAAAACAGGCGAAAAAATCATGTTTTTTTGGATTTACCTCGGCATCATTGCGGCAGTAATAATGGCTGCTATGCAATTGCTGCAGGGTTATCTTTTTTAAGGAGATTTGTTATGGAATTAGATCAATTACCTGATGGCTGGACAATTTATGTCTGGCTGATTGCTGGTGCCATGATTATTGCTGGTGCAATCTATGCGTTGCGCTGGGCAAAGAAAAATGAGCAATTTGATGAAGACATTAAATATCTTGTTTTTGATGAAAAAGACAAGGAAAAGATGAGTCCGGAAGAGTTTAAAAAGAGTCAGGAAGTGTTGGCGGCTCAGATGAAACGCCGTGAAGAAGTCTTGAAAGAAAAAGAAGAGCAAAATAGATAAATGCGCAAGGGAGAGAAGGGGATTCTGATTGCTATAGTAGCGATCGTGGTGATGTTCTGGGGAATTAACAGTTATCGGCAAGCTCAGGATTCAGCCCCGGATCGGGGGATCCCTTTCTACTCAGACGCGCCTGCTGAGTTGCAGGCCAAAGGGGCGGAACTTTTCAGGGACTTGAAGTGCCGTGATTGCCATGCCCTATGGGGCGTGCGCAATCCGATGCAGTCAGTGCCTGCACCGGCCATGGATGGCATCGGTTCTTTACGTGATGAAACCTGGCTGTTCAATTATCTTTCGGCGCAAGATCCTAAACAAATCATCCCGTCGCGATTAAAGGCCGAGTATCAGATGCCCTCATTTGCCCACTTGCCGGAACATGATCGCAAGACGCTAGCCACATTTCTTGCGAGCCTGAAGGTCGAAGACTGGTATCTGGAAGAGGTTAAAAAGTCTGAATACGAGAAGTTGACGGGTGAAACATACAAGGGTGGCGCTACTGATGAGTAATCGCTTAAAAACAGTTTTAATGGCCTTCGTTGCGATTGCTGCAGGTGTGCTGGTGAATTATATCGGTGACCGTCTGATTCACAACATCAGCCCGGCTCCAGGTGTCCGCCTCGAGTTGTTTTGGGGGGTTGCGACCTTTAGCCCTTATTGGGTGCTTGATTTGTTTGTGCCCCCCTTGATTGCAGGTTTTGTGGTTTCTTGGATCTACGGCTTGGGCGGTAAACTGTGGTGCTATTTTGTGCCAATCATAGTGCGCGGCTACAGCTATATCGAGATGATGAATTATGAAAATCTACCCGAAGGTGTAAGTTTGTTGCCTTTCGGATACTGGATTTTGGTTTTGATTGTGGCGATAGAGGCCGCAGCGATTGGTGGCGCATTCGGTGAGGTCATGCTCAAGAAAACCTATGGCAGACGCCCCAAACATCTTATTTATAAACAGTCGACCGAAAATCATACATCAAGTACTAAAAAGTGATGGCCAAGCAGTTTCAAAATAGACGCCAGCTCAGTGAGAAAGAGCGGGCCAAGCGTAAGCGCTTTCTGAGTGCGACATTAGTGACATGCGCAGCGTTGGCGATGGTGGGTGGTTCAATCCATGTTGTGGATCTGGGGCATAGCCGCGTCTTTCAGGAGATGCCAGGTAAAGCGACCTATGATGTTGCCGAGATGGGATCCCGCATTCGGGCCGCAGGCGAAGATGTCACCCTGCATGAGCGGCATGAGGCAGACAAGGTACAAATAGATGTTTACAGCGATTCTGAATTGTTAGCACTGCTGGATCCGGAGGTGTGGCAGGAAATCGAGACCATGATCACCATTCCTACCGGGGCGTTCTCGATGGGTTCAGACCGTGTTAGAACCAGCGCCCAAAACAGACCTCAGCATGTAATCTCACTGGCTGATTATCAGATCGCCAAATATCCAACTACCAACGCCCAGTATGCCCGCTTTGTCACCGAACAGGGTTATCGGCCGCCGCTGGACTGGGAAAACGGACGCATACCTGAGGGCATGGAGCTACACCCCGTCACCATGATCTCATGGTACGACGCCAGCAACTATTGCACTTGGGCAGGCAAGCGTTTGCCCTATGAGGCCGAGTGGGAAAAGGCGGCGCGTGGGAATGATGGTCAGCGTTGGCCCTGGGGTGAGCAGATGGAAACAGACAGGCTGAATACCTATTACAGCGTCGGTTCGACCACGGATGTCACCCTCTATCCTGAAGGTGCGAGTCCTTATGGTGTCATGGATATGGCGGGTAATGTGTTTGAATGGATTGAGGATGACTTTTTGCCCTATCAAGGTACAGATGCAAATCAAGACTTGTTTCAGGGCAAAATTCAGGTAGCTTCCACACCTGCAGATAGGGCTATGAAGGTGGTTGATTTGGTTGGTGTGGATGCCAAATACAAAGTGTTGAGAGGTGGGTCGTGGAAGAGTGACCCATTTTCAACGACTACATATCATCGCAACTATTCATGGCCGCACTATGCCTCGGACTTTTTTGGTTTCCGCTGTGCCGCTGATGTTGCAGACAAAGGGTAAGTGCTGATGAAAGCTATGATGGGTCGTTTGGCAGGATTTGTTTCTTTGCTGCTGTTCATGCCAGTAGCAATAGCGGATAGCTACCGATATATGCATGTCACCATCGACACGCCGTGGCTGATATTTTTGTTTTTATTGGTGGCGGTGTTGCTGCCATTCATTCTGATGGCGATACTCTATTGGCATAATGCCATGCGTCGAAATGCCGAGGATGATGCAAAGGGTGAAGAGTAGGGTGATGTGTAGAATGGTTTTCTGCGACGTATTAAAATCACGTGCCCAAAATTTTGTTACGGCAACCTTGTTGCTTGGCCTGATGTTGTTATCGCCCTTGGGTTTGGCGCAGGAGCAAGAACAAGCGCATGTCGATGATTCCGTGCAAATAATGGAAGCCTTTAACCAGGACGCTATGGCCGAACAAGAGGCCTATGCCCTGAAGGATGAAGATAAACACAAAATCCTGTTCTACATGGGTGTTTCATTGTTGGTATTGCTTTGTGCCACTGCTTATTTCGGCATCTCGATGGTGGTATTCAATCAGGAAGTCTTTGTGCGGCACATGATCTGTGCTGGGCTGACCGTGACCCTGGGTATTGCTCATGCGGTGGCGGCGGCTGTCTGGTTTTTCCCATTCTGATTGTGTCACGCTTGCTGCCTGCAAGACTCCTTAAGAGTTAAAGGCTGGCAATGTCGCACACTGATTCAGCGGTTTTATGGTCGAGTCCATCCTTTGCCAAAGGGGTGGCGACACTCTATTTCTTTTCTGGTGCGGTAGGGCTTGCATACCAGGTGTTGTGGGCACGTATGTTGTCACTGCAGTTCGGTGTCAGTATTTTCGGCGTCGTGATCACGGCGGCGGCCTTTATGCTGGGATTGGGTATCGGCGCCTTGTGGGGAGGTCGTATCAGTCAACAGCGTTTGCATCCCTTGCGTCTGTTTGCGCTGATCGAAATCATGGTGGCCGTTTACGCGCTTTTATTGCCATTCATTTTGCGTTTTGTTGATGGCGGTGTCACATCGCTTGCCCCTGAGAGTTTGACCAGCTGGTATGCCATGCAACTGACAGCGGCCCTGTTGCTGGTGACTTTGCCGGCCTTATTGATGGGCATTGGTTTTCCTCTGGTGTTGCGGGCGGTACAGCACACTCCCTTGTCGCTGGGCTGGGTCTACGGTCTCAATACTTGTGGTGCCGCCATCGGCGCCCTGTTGCCCTTGTTATTGTTACCCACGCTAGGCTGGGTGGCGGGTGTCTGGCTGGTGGCGATGATGGGGGTGGCTGTCGCAGCGGGGGCTTGGGTTTTGTCGCGCCGTAATTCGCTTGCATCAGTTGCCTCAGATGATTTGCCTGGCTCAGGCGCCAAGATTACTTCGCTTACTTTGTTGGCCTATGCCTCCGTCGGTGCCGCGGCATTGATCCTCGAGGTAGGTTGGACACGCCTGTTTGGCATGTTGCTGTTGCGCACAGAATACGTCATGGCGGTGATCCTGGCGGTATTTCTGATTGGCATCGGGCTTGGCAGTTTGTTGGCCAGATGCTTGCGCGCGGCCTATTGGTTTGATCTATTGCCAGCGTTGGCGGCGTTGTTTTCATTGTTGAGTCTATGGTTGATTCCTGTGCTAGCCGCATGGGCGGAACAGACCGGCTTTGATTCTTTGGTCGGAGCGATGTTTGGGCAGGGATTGGCCATCGCACTGCTGACCCTGCCGGTGACTTTGCTGCTGGGTGCATGGTTGCCACTGTTAAGTGCACGGCTGGGGCAGGATAAAACCATCGGGGCCAAGCTCTACGGCGCCAATTCCATCGGCGCTGCAGCCGGGGCGCTGCTAGCCGGGTTTGTGCTCATCCCCTGGCTCGGCACGGCAACCACCATCGTGCTGGCGGCATTGCTGCTATTTGTCGCCGGCATGGCCTGGGCGGCACGACGCAGTTGGTTAGCCCTGCCGTTGGTGCTGGGCCTGGCTTGGCCGGTGTTGCAGCTGCCAGCTGTGAATCAATTGCAGCCGCAGATGCAGGCTGATAGCCACGATTTAATGGTGCACGAAGATGCCTTAGCTATTACGCACGTGCTTGAGCGTGGCGATGGTCAACGCCTTTTATTGGCTGATCTGCAACGCATGGATGCCTCGTCCGAGCCTTTGGCCGTGATATCGCAGCAGAATCAAGTGCGTTTGCCATTGTTATTACATCCCGATCCGAAACAAGTGCTGTTTCTCGGTCTGGGCACCGGCATCTCAGCTTCGGCCTCTCTGTCGTATCCCAATCTGGAGCGCACCGCTGTTGAGTTGTCTCAGGGCGCTATAGAGGCCGCTGAGACCTGGTTTGTGCCTGCGAATGATGAAGTGGGTGGCAAGATGCAAATTGTGCGCGACGACGCGCGTCGTTTCCTGCAAACCACCACGCAGGGCTTCGATGTGATTATCGGTGACTTGTTTCATCCTGACCTGGTTGGGCGCAGTGCCCTGCTGTCGCTGCAACAGTTTCAGCGTGCCAAAAGCCGTTTGAACGAAGGTGGTCTGTTTGTGCAGTGGCTGGCGCTGAACCAGTTTGATCCCGAATCGCTCAAAGTGGTGCTGCGCACCTTCAAGCAGGTCTTCCCGCGGGCGGTGCTGTTTGTTGATGGTTTTCGCCTGGCCCTGGTGGGTGGTGCAGACTGGCGCCTGGATATCGACGCTAGTTTTGCCAACCTTGCCCGCCTCGATAAGACCGCCCAGGAGGCCGCCACAGGCACGGAAGGGTTGTGGAGCTGGCTAGGTCGTTACTGGGGTCCTATTGCAGTGGGACAGGGTGCTGTGCAGGGCGAGTGGGCCCCGGTGATCGAATATCATCTGCCGCGCGCCCGATATCGCGGTGAAATGGATCTTGTCGTGCTGGTTGAGTGGTTGTTGGTGCAACGCCCACACGTTAGCCAGGTGCAGCAGACGCTGCGGCTTGGTCAAATGCAGGGCGATGCATTCGAGCGGGCCTACGTGGCCACAGAGCTGGCCCTGCGTGCATGGGTGGCCGAGTTGAATGGGGATGTTAAGCAGGGGCAGCGATTGCTGCAACTGGCCTATCAGGCAAACCCCAAGGATCGCTGGGTCAGCGGTGCCTTGGCTGATCGTATGTATACTGGTTTGCAGGCCATGGTTGAGCAAGGCGGAGACGCGCGCAAAGCGCTTGAGACGATTCTTTTTATCCGCCCCGATCATGCAGATGCCCTGCGTGACTTGTGGCGGCTGGAACTGGCAGAGGGCAATGTGGTCAGAGCCAATGAATACCGCCGAATGTTGCAGCACTACAGCCCTTTGGATGTGGCACTGCGGCCCTGATCTCTTTTTTACACAACGTGGGTGCGGATGAAATACACCCCCCTTTCGTGGTAGATTTAGGGCTTGCCAGCACTAATTTTAAAGTCGCGTTGCTGTCCCAAAAGGGGCTAGGCAAGGCGTGAGGAGAGAGGTTTGGTTGTACCAAATGAGTGACGAGCAACGCAGCATAGCCCCTTTTGGGGCGCAACCCGCAGGGACGAGCCCATTTTTCCGCATGTCGGTGTTGCATTTTCGCTTTTGTACGGCAAGTACGCTGCGCTCAATGCGCCTTGTCCTGCAGAAAAGTGGGCGTTGTCGCGACTTTAAAATTAGTGCTGGCAGGCCCTTACGATGAGTAGCAACAAAACCCTGAGCGAAATCCCCGTCGTAATTGAATCTCGCAAGCCAAGCAATAAACTGCATTGGCAGCGGCGTGTTTTTCAATTGTCGGTGATTGCTCTGTTGGTGATTATTCCTATGAGCGGGCTGTTTCGTATTGATCCGATTCAGGGTGCGTTTGTAATGCTGGGGCGGCAGATCTGGTTTTCCGATTTCGGCATTGTATTCGGCTTTTGGGTGGCAGTGGCTTGTTTGCTTGCAATGCTCTATTCGGTCATGGGGACCGTGTTCTGCGGCTGGGCCTGCCCACAAAACACGATGTCGGAATGGGCCAATCTGATGACCCACAAGCTGTTGGGAAAACGCGCCGATGTCAGCTTGGACGGCACCCCAATGCAGCTGTCTTCGGCCAAGAACAAGACGCTCAATTGGACAGTTCTAATTGCCCTCTGTGCTGGTGTGTCGGCGTTGACGGCCCTGATTCCGTTGTTTTATTTTTACGAACCTATCCTGATCTGGAGGTTTGTTACTTTCCAGTATGATCCTGGCCTAGCGCCCTCGCTACATTGGATCTATACCGTTTTCTTTTTGGTGATTCTGGTGGATATCACCATGATCCGCCATTTTATGTGTCGTTTTATGTGTATCTACAAGGTTTGGCAACACACATTCAGAACACGGCAGACCCTGCATGTCGCTTATGATGAGGCGCGCTCGGATGAGTGTGCAAAGTGTAATTACTGCGTCAGTTCTTGTTTTCTTGATATCGATCCGCGCAAGACGGCACTCTACGATACCTGTATAAATTGCGGAGAATGCATTACTGCTTGTGACAATCTTCAAGTGCGCAAAAAGAGTGGCAAAGAGGGTTTGCTGAAGTTTGCTATGGGTGAACAACAGGGGCAGAACTTCGAATATTTCAAAACAAACAGGAGTGATTTGTTTTCGCGCGTGTCCTGGTCGTTTCCAATCTTCATCCTTGGGGTCGTGCTAATGACCTGGGGTTTTTGGGAGTACGAACGTTACCACGTGGCGGCGTATCGGGCAGATACCCTGCAAGGGGACAAGATTTTGGATTACCGTATCTCTGTGGCAAACAAGTTTTATGAACCAACCCGACTTTATGTAGAAGTAGAGGGGCTGGAACCGCAGGACTACACTTTAGAAACAGACAAGGTTGATTTTGATACTGCCGGGCGTCTTAATGTGGGATTGAGTATCATCCCTGATCTGCCCAAAGGTCTGTACCGGGTACTGGTGCGGGTTAAATCCGAGGACGGTTGGGAAGACACTTTCCGCGTCCACCACTTTTCAGCAGGTAACCTATGAACGATCAAAAGAGTAAACCCTTACCGAAAGAGAAACTCACCTCGATCGACAGCAAGTGGGGCGAAACACCGGAAGACCATTTTGGTTATGATAGTGATGAAGAACGTCTCGAAAAACGTGGCATGGAAGACTGGGAGTTGCTTGAATCAATTCCGGAATCACAAAAAGGTGTGCCCAAGTGGTTTATCGGTGTCGTGATTGTGGTATTACTGGTAGCCATTGGCCTCAGCTTTCCCTTCTGGGGTGACCGGCCCGGTTATGAACGTGATTGGGTTAATTGGGGCTTTGCTATCGCACTGATCTATCTTGCGGTGGCCTCTGTTTTTGTCTATTTCATGGTGCGTCTGTACGGTTCGAAACTTGGTGGCCGTCTAGACCTGGATAAGACGGAAGAAGAAAAAGAGAAAGATACCAAGCATAATGTCTAGAGTTTGTTTTGTTGTGGCGCTTGTTGTATTGCTTAGCGCCTGTGAGTTGCCTCAGGGTCAAACCAAGATCAGCCTGCCAGAGCCGGAATCCGAGGGCGCGCAGCTGGTGAAGAAATTCTGTTCCGATTGTCATGCCCCGCCAAGTCCGTTGGTGCATACCGCCGAAGAGTGGCCCAACGTGCTTTACCGTATGCAAGAGCGTCGCCGCATGAAGGCCTACACTCTGATGCTGGAGCAAGAGCAGGAACAGGTGTTGAATTACCTGCAACAATTTTCAAAGAGTTAAACGATGCGTGGATGGATTATTGGTCTGGTTGTAGTGCTGTTGTCGGCTTGTAGCGAGCCTGATCCGCGTTATCAGATGGCGGCGCAAAAATGGGATGACGTTGTAATCAAAGTGGAGTCGAGACCAACGCCTGTTCGTGTCGGTACGAATGAATTCTTAATTCTCGCTACCCTAGAGCGGGGCAAGCCGGTACATGACCTAATTATTTCGTTGCGCGCGGAAGTCGACGATGATTGGCAGCAAGCGATTCAGGATGGTCACAGTGGTGTTTATCGACGTGCTCTGCGAATACCAGGGACGCCTACTCTATACGTGCAATTGCGCAAAAAAATGTCTGAAAAAGAGACCGTGCTGGAGTTTCCGCTAGTCTATAAAGGTGATTTGTAATTAGCTTTTGTTCACACGCTTAGTCAAGCGTGTGCTCTGTTCCCAACGCCGCATCAGCATAATCATGGCGCCGCCACGTTCTTCCTGGCAGGTAGGACAGGTTAGGTAGCTCAAATAAAGTTCTTTTGGCATACGTCCGGCGTCAAGCAGTCCGGATTGCATTTCACGTACGCTGTTTTTGATGCTGACAATGTCGCCCTTATGTAGTTTGCCGCGAAGTTGAAACGGGCTGGGTAGCAGCGTGACATGACGCGAGGGAGAATCGGCTGTAGTCAGTGGGCAAAGTATGCGACCACGCATCCAACCGGTCCGGGTCAGGTTAAACCCCGGCCAGCGCGGCTCCAGTTCTAGCTGCGAAATCAGATGGCGGACTCGTCCCAGATATACTTCATAACCCATGGGCATATGCAGAAAGGTGGGAATGGAAAGCTCAAGTACCGCCTCGCCACCCAGGTCTACATCCTGGTTATCCCAGTCAGGAAAATGTTCGGGGCAGCCGCACTCAAGCGTCATCCGTTGTTACGTTTGGCTTTGATAATCGTCATGGCGCTATTGGCCAGAAACAGCCATAGGCCGATGCCCATGATAGTGGCAGACAGGGCACCAATCGGGACATAGATGGCGTGCAGTTCGTTGACAAATTCGGCACCCTCTTCAAGTAGCAAATAGCCCTCCCAGATGCCAAAGATTAGCAGGCTGCCGTAAAAACAGGTAACGCCTAGAAGGGTCAGCCAGAATGAGGTGTCCTCCAGCTTGCGTGACCAGATTTCAGTGCCGGTGAAACGGGGCAGCAGGTAATAGGTCACTGCCATGGCCAGCATCATTACACCGCCGATGAGATTGATATGGGCATGGGCTAGCGGATCAATCATGTGGCCCGGGCCGCCGTAGGGGCTGCCGATGCTGTCGAGCCAGGCCCGAATCGGTGGCAACATCTGCAAAACGCCATGGACACTGCCGATGAAAAAGCAGGTGACTGAAGCGGCGAGAAATTTGGTCAGATGTTGATGTTTACGTTCTGGCATATGACTAATCCTGCTATTACATTGCGCGTTAAGTAGACCGCGCAATACTGCGCTTGGTTCATTAATTTGAGGGAGAGAATTTTACATTAAAAAAGCCCGGAAAGTCCGGGCTTTTTTGCTAGCCTTAAAAAAGCTAAGTATTACTTAGTCAACTTGACGTCTGTCTTCGATGTTTTTCATCGCAACACCGCTGATGTAGGTGGCAAAAACCACACTCAAACCGAAGAAAATTACGATTGGAACCAGAATACCGATGGACATTGTTTTCCCTCCCAGAAAAAGTTGCTATTAAATTCGCTAAGGCTGTTAAACCTGTCGGTCGAGTCTAGAGTAATTCCGCCAGCGGCGCAAGACTCAGCTTAGTGCGTTTTGACAGGGGCTGAGCCACCACCGCGAGGATCACTGGCGGCTTGCACATTATTTTCCTGCGTTTGCCAGAGAATTCCGTGCATATTGCCATAGCGGCGCTTCATGGGTTTTAGCTGATGGCCAAGTTGGCTGAGTTTTTCTTGCGTTTGCTGCGATAGAGCGTCTGGCTCAAATTGAATCGCATCTGGCAAAAACTGATGATGAAAGCGTGGACGGCTGACCCAATCGGCAGGCGGTTTACCCGCGGCAAATTCCAACGCGCCGAGCAGCACCATGGTGATAATACGGCTACCGCCGGGCGTGCCGAGGATGGCAACCCTGTCATCGGTTTCGAGAAAAGTGGGTGTCATGCTCGACAGCGGCCGTTTGCCCGGCGCGATGGCATTGGCCTCAGCGCCGACTAGGCCGTAGGCATTGGGAATACCTGGTTTGGCCGAAAAGTCGTCCATTTCGTTGTTCAGCAATACGCCGGTACCGGCGGGCACAAACACAGCACCAAAGGGGTAGTTGATGCTGAGAGTGGCGGCGACCCGGTTGCCGTCCTGATCGAGAATGGAGAAATGGGTCGTGTCCTGCCCTGCGCTGTCGCGAGCGACGCCTGGCAGGGCGCTGCTGGCGGTGGCCCGGTCCAGACGCATGGTGTTGCGCAGACCGTCGGCATAGAAGGGGTGGGTGAGTCGTTCGGTCGGGATGTCGACGAAGTCGGGATCGCCCAAATAGTCGGCCCGGTCGCGATAGGCGCGGCGCATGGCCTCGACGATGATGTGTGTTTGGTGCGCAGTATCTATCTTGTCCAGTTCAAAACCGGAGAGAATATTGAGCATGGTGACCAGGGCAATGCCGCCTGACGAGGGTGGTGCGGCTGAGGTGATTTGAATGCCCCGATATTCGCCGCGAATGGGTTGGCGCTCAACCACAGTGTATTCATCCAGGTCCTGTTGGCTCCAGATGCCGCCGGCGTCGCGTACGCCCTTGATCAGCTTGTCAGCAACTGCACCGTTGTAAAATCCGGCGCGGCCATGCTTGGCCATCGCCTCAAGCGTATTGGCCAGGTCAGGTTGTTTGATGAGATGGCCGATCGCTGGTACCTCATTATCAAGCAGGAAAATGTTTGCCGTTGCTGCATCTGCACGCATTTTCTTGTGCCTGAAACCGGCCAGTTTTTGATATTGCTCATTTACGGCAAAACCTTCTCGGGCGGCGCGGATGGCTGGGGCCAGGCTCTGCTTCAGCGGCAGGCGTCCGTATTTTTCGGCGATATGCACCAACGCGGCTGGCTCGCCTGGAATTCCGGCAGCCAGAGGTCCATTCATGGAAAGGCCGGGAATGACTTCGCCTTTTTCGTCTAAATAAAGGTCGCGATGGGCTGCTAGCGGCGCCCGTTCGCGCCCGTCGATCATTACCTGAAAATCATCTTCGGCCCGGTGTAACAGCCAGAAGCCGCCACCGCCGATGCCGGAACCCGCCGGTTCCACCACTGCCAGGGTGGCACTGACGGCCACCGCGGCATCAAAGGCGTTGCCGCCGGCGGCGAGAATTTCATGTCCGGCCGCCGTGGCGACGGGATGGGCGCTGGCCACCGCAGCAGCAGGTGGTGTGTGGGCCTGGGCCGTGCTAATAAACGCAAACAGCAGGGCAACTGGCCCTGCTGTCAATGCAAACAGATGTTTAAGCTGACTACCGCCAAACCTGGGAAGACGATTCCTCATGGCGGAAGGGATCACGAATCCGCAGTGATGCGCTTGTACTTATCCATCAATTGTTCCTCGGTCTCTTCGCGATCCGGATCTTTGGGGATGCAATCAACCGGGCAGACCTCGACACATTGAGGCGTGTCATAGTGGCCGACACACTCGGTGCACAGATTGGGGTCGATCTCATAGATTTCGTCACCCTGGGAAATTGCGTTGTTGGGGCACTCGGGCTCACACACATCGCAGTTGATACATTCGTCGGTGATGATTAAAGACATTGCTTGCTACCTTCTACTGTCGATTACTAATTACACAAACTATCATTTTAGCTTATTTTTAATCGGTCCTTGAGAGCGCTGAAGACCGCCTCGTGGACAAAACCACTCATATCGCCGCCCAGTCTGGCGACTTCTTTCACCAGGCTGGAAGAAATGTAGGTGTACTGCTCGGCCGGCATCAAGAATAGGGTTTCGATCTCAGGCGCCAGTTTTCTGTTCATGCCAGTCAGTTGAAATTCGTATTCAAAGTCAGACACCGCACGCAGGCCACGAAGAATTACCTGGGCGTTCTGTTGTTTGGCAAACTCCACCAGCAGGATGTCAAAGCCGCATACCTCAACACCATCAATGCCGTCTAGCACTGTGTTGGCAAGCTCGATGCGTTGCTGCAGTGAAAAGGCTGGTTCTTTACCGCTGTTAGCCGCTATCGCCACAATGACCTTGTCGAACAGCTTGCTAGCCCGCTGGATTAGGTCTGTGTGGCCATTGGTAATCGGGTCAAAAGTGCCCGGGTAGATGGCTGTTTTTGTCATCGTTGCGGCCTCTCGGGTGTTCGCCAACGCCTTGTGCCTTGTGAAGGCCCGAATGATATCACGAACCCTGATGCTGTCGCAGAGCCAGGTGGTAGCCCACATCACCGGCTTTTTTGCTGCGGATTAATTCCCAGTTATTTGGTAGTTTTGGTGGGGGATTTTTGCTGGAGTCTTCCAGATAGATGTAGGCTTTGTCTTTTAGCCACCCATGGTGCTCCAGTAATTCACAACATTTTTCCAGGCAGTCTATGCGATAGGGTGGATCGAGGAAGACCACATCAAAGGTTGAAACCGTTCCATTCAGATATTGAAACACATCCGTGTTTTCCACCCACCCGGTGGTGCTAAGCAAGGTCTGCAAATGTTGGCGGATTTGTTGTGCGGCGGTTCGGTCTTGTTCCACCATTATTACTTCGGCGGCGCCGCGTGATAACGCCTCTAATCCTAGTGCGCCGCTGCCCGAAAACAGGTCGAGACAGCGTGCGCCGGGAATCTGCGTCTGTAACCAGTTGAACAGGGTCTCGCGCACCCGATCGGCGGTTGGGCGCAGGCCATCAATAGCGGGAAAATCCAGGTTACGCCCACGCCAATTGCCACCGATGATGCGTAGCTGGCCTTGCTTACTTCTTTTGGCCAAGTTTATTCCGCTTCGCCACCTACCATCACGGTAACCATCTTGTCCGGCTGCACATGGCGTTTAAAGGCCGCCTTGATTTGTTCGATGCTGACAGCGTCGATCTTGTCGGTATAGGTGTCGAGATAATCCAGCGGTAGTTGATAAAAACCGATCATGGCGATGTTTTCGATAATCTTACTGTTGCTATCCAAGTTAAGGGCAAAGCCGCCGGTGATGTTTTTCTTGGCCGATTCCAGCTCGTCTTTGCTTGGCCCTTTCTCCATAAATTCCACCAAGGTCTGTTTCAGAATTTCTAGCGCTTCCTCGGCTTGGTCATTGCGGGTTTGTAGGCCGAGCTGGAAGGGGCCGCGCTGACGCATGGGGCTAAAGTAACTATAGGTGCTGTAGGAGAGGCCGCGTTTTTCGCGGATCTCTTCGCTCAGGCGCGAGACCAGACCACTGCCACCAAGGATGTGGTTGCCGACGAACAGTGCAAAGTAGTCATCATCACCACGCTTGACGGCGGGCTGGCCGACCAGCAAATGGGTTTGGCTTGAGGGGAACTCTTTTTTCACCAGGCTTGCTTTGGCCAACGAGTTGACCTCGGGGATGGCCTGAGCTGGCTTACCGGGCGGGAGCGGACCGATGATTTTTTCTGCCAGGGCTTCGGCCTGTTTTCTGTCTACTGCACCGACGATGGCGATGATGGTATTGCGTCCAACGTAGTAGCGTTTGTGGTGTTCAATCAGGTGACTACGTTTGATCTGCTTAACAGTCTCTTCTGTACCTGTGGCTTCATTGGCATAGGGATGGTCACCATAAAGTTCGGTAAAAAAAGTCTCTTTGGCGATGGCGCCGGGTGACTGTTTTTTGCCTTGTAGCGCGATCAGCATACGTTTACGCTCGCGCTCAAGTGATTCTTCAGGAAAGCTCGGCTGGTTGATGACTTGGGTCATGGTGTCGACCGCCTTGTCGAGTAAGTCGGTCTGGGTCAGACTGCGCAGGCTAACGATGGACATGTCGCGATGTGAGCTGCTGCCGAACTGGGCACCGACGGCGGCGAAGGCATCGGCAATCTCGTCGGCGTTCATTTTGCCCGTTCCTTCTTCCAATAGGCCATTGGTCATCAGCGCCACGCCGGGAATGTCATCACGCGCACCAGCAGCGTCAAAGATGATGCGAATATCCAGCATCGGCAGTTCGGGGGCGGGCACGTAATAGACGCGTGCGCCGTTTTCAGTTTGCCAGTGTTGAATCTGGGGCCCTGCGTGAGCGAGTCCAAAACTGATGGTCACCAGTGCAGTAACAATCCATTGCATCAATCGGGTGTTTCTTTTAAGCATGATTCGATCCTGTCTGTTTTGTACTTGTTAGTGACGTATGCCACTGGCGGCACGGCGTGGTTGCTTGTTGTCCAGTGGTTGAGGGTCCAGTACGGCCACGGTGAGTGTGTCGTCGATCAGGTATTTGCGTGCCACCTCTCGCACTTGTTCGGCGGTGACTTGCTGAATACGTTCGGCGTATTGATCGGTCAGGCGCCAGTCCAGGCCCATAGTTTCGAACTGACCAATTTTCATGGCCTGATAAAAGACTGAGTCGAGCTGGTAGACATCGGAGGCGATCACCTGGGCCTTGATGCGTGCCAGCTCATCGGTGCTAACGAGTTCTTCTTTGACCTGTTTGATCTCTGCCCGGATGGCCTGTTCCAGCTCTTCGATGCTGTGGCCCTGGGCCGGATTACCATCAAACAAAAACAGGGTGTCGAGGCGCGAGAAGGGGCTGTAGCCTGCGCCGGCACTGGCGGCGATCTGCTGGCCGCGGATCAGATTCTTGGCAAAGCGGGCACTGTTTCCGCCGTCCAGTACGCTGGAAAGCACGTCCAGGGCGTAGGGTTCCCACTCTTCTTTTGTGCCAGTGACCGAGGGTGTTTTGTACCCCATCAATAGATAAGGAAGTTCGGCCGGCGCCTTAACGGTGATACGGCGTTCGCCCTTTTGCTCTGGTTCTTTTTGGGGTTTGGGTGGGGTGATTTGTTTAATGGGTTTGAGCGGGCCGAAATATTTTTTCGCCAGTGTGAATACTTGCTCTGGGTCGACATCGCCCGCCACCACATACGAGGCATTATTAGGCGCGTACCAGACTTGGTACCAGTCGCGGATATCTTGGGCGGTCATGTTTTCTAGGTCATTCATCCAACCGATCACTGGCCAGCGGTAGGGGTTGGTAGTAAAGGCGCTGGCATTAAAGGCCTCGTAGGTAAGGGATTCCGGATCGTCCTCGGTGCGCATGCGGCGTTCTTCTATTACCACCTGGACTTCCTTGGCGAATTCTTCATCGAGCACTTTCATACCGCGCATGCGATCGGCCTCCATCTTCATGCTGATCTCGAGCCGGTCTTTGTGTAGGCGCTGAAAATAGGCAGTGTAGTCACGGCTGGTAAAGGCGTTTTCTTTGCCGCCATTCTCGGCAATGATGCGTGAGAATTCACCCGGGCCGAATTTCTCCGTGCCCTTGAACATCATATGTTCCAGTACATGGGAGATGCCAGTGGTGCCGTTTTGTTCGTAACTGCTGCCGACTTTGTACCAGACCATGGAGGCGACCACGGGGGCGCGATGGTCCTGTTTGACGAAGATCTTCATGCCGTTGTCGAGCGAGTATTCATGCACCTCGCTGGCATTGACGGGCTGGAGCAGAAATAGACCGCAAAACAGGGCCAGAAACGTCACTCTTATTCTCATTGCAAATTCCCTTGATTTTCTCGAGACAGTACATGGGTGTGGTAGCATAGCCTAACTTAACGTGGCCAAAGATTCGACCACGGTTTTGATAAAGAATTCATTTAACAACGATCTGTTTGACCAAGGTGTTTTATGTTTGGTTTCCTGAAGAAAAAGAAGGACGATGATGAGGCCGACAAGGTCGAATCAGAGTCAGGCGTAGTCGCCGAATCTGGTCAAGAAGCTGATGCTGAGACAGTGCCATCAGTTGATGAAGTTGCTGCTGAAACCGTTGCGCCTGCCGAAGAGCCTCAAATAGAGTCTGTCGGGCCGGATGTTGAACCAGAGGCTGAAGCACGTGTTGAATCAACTGAACTAACAGCACCGCAAGTTGCTCCCACAGAAGTTGCCGAAGAGCCGGACAAGAAGGGCTTTTTCGGCCGTTTGAAAGAACGCCTCAGCCGCACCAGTTCCAACATCACTGAAGGGGTCGCCAGCCTGGTGGTGGGCAAGAAAGCCATCGATGCCGGTGTGCTGGATGAACTCGAGACCCAGCTGCTCACCGCCGATGTGGGTGTCGATGCCACCATGGAAATTATTGACGATCTCACTGCGCGCATGAAGCGCAAACAGCTGGGTGACGTGGACGCCCTGTTCGCCGCCCTGCGCGAAAACATGCTCGAGATTTTGCAACCGGTGAGTCGGCCGCTTGTTATCGAAAACCAATCCGGTCCATACGTGATTTTGATGGTCGGCATCAACGGTGCCGGCAAGACCACCACCATCGGCAAGCTGGCCAAGCGTTTTCAAAATCAAGGCAAGTCGGTGATGTTGGCGGCGGGGGATACCTTCCGTGCGGCGGCGGTGGAGCAGCTGCAAGCCTGGGGCGAACGCAATAATGTGCCTGTGGTGGCGCAACAACGCAGCGCCGATCCGGCCTCGGTAGCCTTTGATGCGGTGCAAGCGGCCAAGGCACGCAATGTGGATGTGCTGATTGTGGATACTGCCGGACGACTGCATACCCAGTCCAACCTGATGGAAGAACTGAAGAAGGTCAAACGGGTGATGGCCAAGCTGGATGAACACGCACCCCACGAGGTATTACTGGTGCTGGATGGCGGTATCGGTCAAAACGCCGTGGCCCAGGCCGAACAGTTTCATAAGGCGGTGGATGTCAGTGGGCTGGCCCTGACCAAGCTCGATGGTACAGCCAAGGGCGGGGTGGTGTTTGCCATTGCCAAGAAGCTGGGTCTACCGATTCGTCTGATCGGGGTCGGCGAGGGTATCGATGATTTGCGTGATTTCAACGCCGAAGAGTTTGTTGATGCGCTACTGGTCAAACCGGAAGAATAGTTTCAGCGGTTTGGCCTGTATCGCATGATTCATTTCAGCAATGTCACCAAGCGTTATCCCAACGGCTTTGAGGCCCTGGATGAAGTTAGTTTTCATATCGACAAGGCCGAGATGGTGTTTCTCACCGGCCACTCTGGTGCCGGCAAAAGTACCCTGTTGAAGATGATTCCTTTGATCGAGCGTCCCAGCGCCGGTCAGGTGATTATCGATGAGAAACATCTGGGGCGGGTCAAGCGGCGCCAGATTCCGGCCTTGCGGCGCGACATAGGCATCATTTTTCAGGATAGCAAGCTGCTCAATGATCGTAATGTGTTTGATAATGTTGCCCTGCCACTGCTGGTCTCGGGCGAACATCACCCACGTGAAGTTGGGCGCCGCGTGCGTGCCGCATTGGACAAGGTTGGGCTGTTGAACCGTGAAAACGATTATCCCATTTCCCTCTCTGGCGGTGAGCGCCAGCGGGTCGGTATTGCTCGGGCGGTGGTCAACCGCCCCAAGGTGCTGATTGCCGATGAGCCGACCGGTAACCTGGATCCGGTGCTGTCGAAGGAAATCATGTCGCTATTTGAACAGTTCAACCAAGTTGGGGTCACTGTGTTGATTGCTTCTCATGATCTGGAGCTGATCGGGCGCATGAAGAAACGCATGATGGTGTTGAAAAAGGGCCGTCTGCTCGCGGATGACGGAGGCGGTCTTGGCGTCAAACAAACGGGCTAGTCGCTTTTCGCCGCGCCAGGATGTGAAGCAGGAAGTGGCGGCCAGGAAACAGCCGGCGGCGCAGCGCAGCGGCCGGGTTGGCCTGGGGCAACGGCTGCGCAATTATTTTGGTCTTCATTTTCATGTGTTGACCAACACCCTGAGCCAGCTCGGCCGGGCCTTGCTGGGTAATCTCATGACCGTAGTGGTGATCGGTATCTCTTTAGCCTTGCCCGCTACTTTGCATGTGTTTCTCAACAAGGTCGAAGGTCTGGGGTTGGCTTGGCAGGAAACTGCCCAGATCTCCGTGTTTCTGCAGCCCAACATTTCTGTGCAGCGTTCGACCGCATTGATGAATGAGCTCAATAGCTGGCCTGAAATAGCCTTGCTTGAATACATCAGCCCCGAGCAGGCGCTGGAGGATTTCAGGCAGAATTCTGGTCTGGGTGATGCGCTGGCTATGCTGGATAACAATCCGCTACCCGGCGTGGTGGTGGTCACACCGGCCATGGCGCAGCATGATCCTGCCGCCGCCGAGGCCTTATTAGAGCGGCTGCGCAAGCGGCCTGAGGTAGACTTGGCCCAGCTCGATCTTGAGTGGGTACAGCGCCTGCACAGTCTGATCGCGCTGGCCGAACGGGCCGTGCTGGTGCTGGGTGGCCTGCTGGGACTCGCGGTGCTGTTTGTTATCGGCAATACCATTCGTCTGGCGATTCAGAACCGCCATGACGAGATTGAGGTGGTCAAGCTCATCGGCGGTAGTGATGCATTTGTGCGGCGACCATTCTTATATAACGGAATGTGGTTTGGTCTGTTTGGCGGGCTGCTAGCCTGGCTGTTGGTGAATGTGTTGCTGGTGCTGCTCGATGGCCCGGTGCGTCATCTTGCCGAGCTCTATGACAGTCAGTTTTCTCTCGGTCTGGTTGATATCAAAACCACGCTATTATTGTTGCTGCTGGGGCCTTTCTTGGGGTTGCTGGGGGCATGGTTGGCCGCAGGACGGCATCTGCGTGTCATAGAGCCATCCTAACTTATTGTTTTAACGTTTATTTTTGTCGGAACTTATGCGTTTGTTAGCACTCATAGGATATGAGTGCTAGAATAATTTCCGCAAAATCCAAGCGAGTAAGGCTGAATTAACTGAGATGGGTTATACCTCATCTCAAGACGTGTGCCTGAAACGCTGGAAAACAAAAGGGGTAAAACACAGATATGAGTAAAAGCATGGATTTGGCTCTGGCCCTTCCTACGCATAGCATTGAAGCCTATCAGGCTGCCGCTGCACGTATTCCGGTGCTCAGCGCCGAGGAAGAACGAGAACTTGCCATTCGTTTACACCGCGATAACGATCTTGAGGCAGCTCGCCGCTTGGTGGTGTCGAATCTGCGTTTTGTCGCCTACATCGCTCGCAGCTATCGTGGTTATGGTCTGCCCGAGGCCGACCTAATCCAGGAAGGCAGTATTGGCCTGATGAAGGCGGTTAAACGCTTCGATCCTGAACTGAACGTGCGTCTGGTTTCATTTGCCGTGCACTGGATCAAGGCCGAGATCCACGAATATGTGCTGCGCAACTGGCGCATCGTAAAAGTTGCCACCACCAAGGCGCAGCGCAAACTGTTTTTCAACCTGCGCAAGGCGCGTGCCCGTCTAGGCTGGATGAGCCAGGACGAAATCTCCACAGTCGCCAATAACCTGGGAGTGACGGAAGAGAATGTGCGTGAGATGGAAGCCCGTCTGAATGCCCATGACGCTTCGTTCGATCCATACACAGGCAGCGATAGTGATGATGACGTTGCCACCGCACCGGTTGCCTATTTGTCTGATCATCGTCCTGACCCAGCGAAAGAGCTGGAAGAGGCGCAGTGGCAGGCCTTGAACGAACAGCGTCTGCGTGATGCACTGGCATTACTGGATGAGCGCAGTATGGATATCCTGAATAGCCGCTGGCTGGCAGAGCAGAAAGCAACCCTGCATGAGTTGGCGGATAAATACGGAGTTTCTGCTGAACGCATTCGTCAGTTGGAAAGCAACGCCATCAAGAAACTGAAAAAAGCGATGGCAAGTTAAACCAAATAATCACAGCATCACAAAAAACCGGGCTCTATGCCCGGTTTTTTGTGAGTGAACACAATCAACAATTACGGAGTTAAACCATGGGTGTGGATGCCATCGGCTGGCGAGCACGTTTTCTTGCGATCCGCAGTAATAAGATTTTTGAGTGGTCAGTGATCAGCATCATTATTCTGTCGGCAATGATGATCGGCGCGACGACGTACGATATCAGTCCCGGCGGCATGACAGTGCTGAAGTTTTTTGATATCGCCGTGACGGTCTTTTTTCTGATCGAGTTGTTGATTCGCATGGCGGCGGAAGAACGGTTGAAAGACTTCTTCAAAAAGGGCTGGAATATCTTTGACTTTCTGGTGGTAACCGCCAGTCTGATTCCGGTCGATGAAAGTGAAATGGTATTGTTGGCGCGTTTGCTACGTATCTTCCGTGTTTTGCGTCTGGTCTCCATGATTCCGGAGCTGCGTATCCTGATGGACGCCCTGGTCAAGGCCATCCCTCGAATAGCTTATGTGGTGGTGTTGATGTTCATTATCTTTTACATCTACGGTGCCATCGGCAGCTTCTGGTTTGAAAAGATCAATCCGGTGCTGTGGGGTGATATCACCATCGCTATGTTGACCCTGTTTCGGGTCGCCACCTTTGAGGATTGGACTGATGTAATGTATGAGACCATGGAGGTGTATCCCTTCAGTTGGATTTTTTATCTGACATTTATATTTCTGACCGCCTTTGTGTTTCTTAACATGATGATCGGTGTGGTGTTGGATGTGATGCAGCAGGAGCATGAAAAATACAATCGCGAACAGGGTGAAGGCGAGGCTGGTGAGGTGCACTGGATTAAGGAGCACACTGCCGAGATAGAGCAGCGCCTGGAGCGTATGGAAGTTTTGTTGCAACAGGTGGCTGAGAACAAGGTCCGATAAGCTTCACGTTCAGGGGATGGTGCGCATCACCTCAAATTGGCCGATACCCTAAGCTATAAAAATCAACTGGGTGCAACTGTGCATCATAATGGAAAGTTTGGCTTTCCATCAAAGTTAAGAGAAAGAATGGAATGGTGAGCTACATAATCCTTAGAGTTTGCCTTCAAGGTATAAATGGTCGGTATAGTAGAGACTGAAAGCTGTCCTTCAGAATCAGAATGCGAATTTCAGTAAGGTGCCCTTTGCAGTCATTTATTGATTTCAGCCCAATTGGAAATAAAAACCTTTTGCGGACATTTTCATTTCCAAACAAAACCTACTCATGACGAATTAAAACCAAGATAAACTAACCCGCAGCAAGCTGACGGGGTATTGCTAGGGAGTTGCCCGGGAATCTTTAGACTCCCATCACAACTATTATTTTCACGTGGCAAGCCACGGGGAATTACACCCTCAGAGATTAAATTGTATTCATATTAAAGCGCCAGGTACGGTGTCAATATGCCGCATCTGAAATAATTTTTTCAAATTCATTTGCGGGTACGGCGGGTGAGTATAAGAACCCCTGAGTATAATCACAGCCGAATGACAAAAGTAAATCACGCTGCTGCACGGTTTCCACGCCCTCGGCAATGGTCTTAATTCCAAGCTTGTGAGCCATGACGATGATTGCCTCCGTCAGCACCTTGTCGCTATTGTCCTCGCATATGTTCCTGATGAAAGACCGATCTATTTTGAGATAATCTATGTCAAACTTTTTGAGGTAGGAAAGCGCAGAAAAGCCAGTGCCAAAATCATCGATGGAAACCTCGATGCCATTATTTCTAAACTCGAGAAGTCGCTGTTTGATCCTGGGTGAATCATTGAGCAGCAGGCCTTCGGTTATTTCGATGATAATGCTGTTTCCGGGTAGTCCATGCTGCTTCAGAATCTCTGACCAACTAAAATTTCCAGATATCCCCCTAAATTGGGCTGGTGATTTATTGACACTCACCGGAATAATGCGGCCGGTTTTTTTGCGCCAGATATCGATATTTTTAATGGTTTCCTCAAACACCCACTGACCTATCTCATGAATCAAGCCTGACTCTTCTGCCAAAGGCACAAACACAGCCGGGCCAACCATGCCGCGAGTTGGATGATGCCAACGTAGCAAGGCTTCGGACTTGATGATGTTACCGCTAGCGAGTTCAATGATGGGCTGGTAATAAACGCTTAGTTCTCCGGGTGTCAGCGCTTGTCTCAAGTCTTGAGTTAACTCAAGTTTTTCGCGCGCCTCTATCTGCATCGATTTGGTGAAGTAGCTGTACCGCTGACGTCCATCGACTTTCGCTTGATACATCGCCTGGTCTGAGTGCTTGACTAGGCTTTCTATATCTATGCCATCAAGTGGATACAGGGCGATGCCGATACTGGCGGAGATAAAGCAGCCATTATTATCATTTTCCAGATAGAAGGGTTCGGTCAATCGCTCAATAATATTGCCTGCAATACGCTCAACCTGGCCTTTATCTACAATATCGGTAAGGATCGCCGTAAACTCATCTCCACCCATGCGTGCAATCGTGTCGCTCTCGCGCACACAGTTACTTATTCGATGAGCAACTTGCAGTAACAGCTTATCGCCCTTGGCATGCCCCAAGGTGTCGTTAATCACTTTAAAACGATCAAGGTCGATGAACAGTAAGGCGAATGGTGATTTGCTACGGTGTGATTTTTTGATCTCTTGATCCAAACGGTCATTGAACAGTCTGCGGTTGGGAAGTTCTGTTAGCGCGTCATAATTAGCTTGCGTCCAGATGAGTTTTTCTGTCTTTTTCTTTTCGCCCACATCACGCACCACGGCCACTATGGCATGGTGGCCAGCACTCAGACTCACGCTTTGCAATACGATCTCCACCGGCAGGTCTCTACCGTCCTTGCAGCGGTGCATGGTTTCAAAGGTGTAGACGTGGTTAGGATCTTCAAGCAGAGGATCGAGAATGATTCGGAAACTCGCTTCGTCATACGCGGGTTCGATATCGAGTGGTGTCATGGTCAGCAATTCTTCTTCGCTGAACCCAGTCTGCCGGGTTGCCCCCCTGTTGACATAGAAGAATTGCAAGGTGTCTGGGGAAAACATAAAGATCCCATCATGAGCCGCTGCCAATGCAGTACCCGTCTGATGCAGTGTGTCCTCGGCCAATTGGCGTTCGGTAATATCGGCAAAGGAGCCGACCATACGTAGCGGGTTTCCCTGGCTATCGCGCTCGATGACATCACCACGATCAAATACCCAGATAACCTTATTATCCATGCGGCACATGCGGTGTTTGCTTTGATAGTGGCCGTTACCATCCATGCATGCTTGAATTCGTGCCATAACAGTTTCACGGTCATCTTCGTGCAATCGTTCGGCGAAAGCGGATACAGGGTGAGTCGACAGTTCATCTCCATAGCCGAGTAATTCACACCAGCGCGCATTATGTCGCACCACATCATGTTTGACGTCCCAGTCCCAAATACCTTCGCCAGTGACGTCCATCACATGTCGCAATTGTTCTTCGTTTGCCTGCAGGGCCTGCTCTGCATCGGTTCTTTCAGTTTCCGTTTTCTGCAGCGATGTCGCCATAATATTGAATGCATGGCCAAGTTCACTCAGTTCTTTCGTGCCGCCTGATAATTGGGTGCGAGTGTTCAGGTTGCCATTGCTAAGGTGACGGGTGGCATTGACCAATTTATTGAGTTGTCGTGTTACAAAATATTCGCTGCCAAACCAAATGGCGACAACTGCAAACAGCGTCACCAAACCCAGAAGAAAGACGTTTCTGATAAGCGTTTTGTTTGCTTGTGCCAAGGCAATCGATAAGGGTAGACCAACGGCTACGAAGGCCTTGGTTTGATGTGCACTTAATGGCAGAAATCCATAAAGCCGCGTGATGCCATCAGCCCCCTTAAGTTTAACGGTGTCCTCAAAAACACCTTGTTTTAAACGTGTAACAATCACGTGTTCCGGTATGGGTCTGCCGGCCCAATCGTCTGTGTCTGGATAACGCGCGAGAGTGATGCCGTTTTCATCAAACACTGTCAAAACCGATTTTGTGGGTAGTTCAGCATCCTCTATCAATTTGCTTACCCAATCGAGATTCATGCCGACATTGACTAGCGCTTCAACAGCGCCATTTTCGTCGAGCACGGCTTGAGCAAGAAACACTGACGGTTTATCCAATAAACGGCTGATCACGTAGCCGCTCATCCCCATTTTCCGGCTTGCCATGGCTTCTTTGTAGTGCCTGCGATCGGCGATGTTTATCGTTTTTTCATTGAATGGCGCGGAACAAAAAAGATCACCGCTTGGCTTAAACGCCGTAAATGAAATGTAAGTTTCGTGGAACTGTTTCAACATATCGGCGAGCCGCTTGTTACACGCGGCTACATCGTGCTGATGGATCTCGGGCAGTTGTGCAAGGCCCATCAGCAATTGTTGGGCGCCAGAGAATAGCTGACTTTGATTGTGTGAGACTTGTTGGGCAATTCGTAGAGCCGTTTGTTGCGCCTCTGTGGTTTGTTGTTGACGTTGTTCGATACCTGTGTAAACAACCAAGCCCAAGGCCGGAATAACCGCTAGCAAGACAAGAAATAGAAGCCTGGTACGCAAACTCGAAAACATAATTGCCAGTTACTCCTTGTGCTTCAATCTGTTTTCCCCATCTCTGTGTAACATATTGCATATTCGACTTTTTGTGTAGGGTAAATGAATAACGCCGGCTGGGTTTACAATCCCTGTGGGTGAAAGCCAAAATATTATATTTGTTTACAATTTTGGTGTTTGTGGTTATCAAACTCTACATTCTTAAATATAGAGATTATATTAAACAGTTTATGAAATGATAATACCTTTATCTTGGCATGGTATATATCTTATAGTGTAATTGCCGAGGTGAGGTTGTAGCCAAGGTGATTTTATCCAGGACATAAAATATTTATATTAATAATTTAGTTTGCGATTACCAGACCTACTCAATCGACTAAGCAAATTAATCAAGTGGTCCATTTCTCAGTTTAGATGTTGAACTCATGACTACAAGGAGATAGCTGACTCAAAATACTTGCATGATAAAGCAGGGCAAGGTAATGAGATTGGTATACCTGCTTATTTTGGTGAGCCTTACTGACTAGTGTCAATCAAATACCACCCGCATAGCGGGTGGTATGATGAAAGCCCCCAGAGGGGGCTATTGTCAGAGCCCCGCCAACCTCATCTGCTCTTGGCGTTTCTCTTCCCGTTCTTGGTTCTTTATGTACTCTCGAATCATCTGCTCATCCAACCCGACAGTACTCACGCAATATCCTCGGGTCCAAAAATGACGACCTGTGAAATTCCGCTTCACCTGCAAATAACCCCTGAATATCCGAATCGCTGACTTCCCTTTCAAATACCCTATTGTATTCGCCACACTAAACTTCGGTGGGATCATCAGCAACATGTGGATATGATCTTTCATCGCATAGCCCTCTACCAGTTCCACGCCTTGCTGACGACACAGTTCCCGCAGTATCCCTCCGATATCCTTCCGCAATGTCCCGTAGATCGATTTCTTCCGATACTTTGGAACAAACACGACGTGATATTTACAATAATGTTTAACGTGAGCTTGGCTTTGCCAGTCTCTCATATTGGCCTCCTTATAGAACTTGCCGGTTCAAAGGAGGCCATTTTCTACTCTACACGCCTTTTCGGCAGAGCCTATTCGTGTCTCACCGCCAAAGGCGGTGGTTTACTAAGGTTTAATTATAGGCCAGTGGATTTGTCGTGTTGTATGATCCCACTGTTTGTTAGGGCATACCTCAAGTGCAACAAGAATGTTGCCAATGACGCTGGTAAAATCTGTGAGGAGATGAATTGCCCAATATACTAATGACTGCTATATGGATGAACACACAACTAGCTGGCAAAAGTAAATTGTCTGGAACTGGCCGTTTTTAGCAGTTAACTATAATCTCACTAATGTCCGCTTCAGGATGGATGCAGTGTTGTTGCGCTCGTAGAGCATAAAAAAATCTGATTCTGGGTGAATCTTTTCTAATCCAATTCATCGCTGTAGATTTTTCCACCACCACATTACT
>CALZIQ010000018.1 GCA_945787735.1 uncultured Chromatiaceae bacterium
GCCAGCAACACCAAAATCATGAAGTCGCGAAATTGTTCGACAAACATGCGCCACAACGGCTGACCTTTGCCTTCCTGCAACTGGTTTGGGCCATTGCGAAGTAAACGCTGTGTGGCTTCTGCCTGGCTCAAGCCCTGTTGCAGATCGGTCTCGAGCTGTTGTTGCAATGTGTCAGTCGATAGGGTGTGCCAGACGGGTTCGCTCATGAGCCAATTAAAAACTGATTCAGTAACAGAATGATTAGCGACGTGACAAGAGCAATCAACACGGCACGCAGGCCAGTCCAGAGCCAGAAGCGTCCACTCAGCCGACCAAGAAAAACACCCAACATAAACGCCAAGAGCATCGCAATGGCGATGGCGCTATCGAGGGGAGAGAATTGAAACCAACGCTGCTGTTGCGCTAGCAACAGGGGTGAAAGCACCAACAGGGCGAGCAACAGCGGTGACAGGCCATTCACCAGTGCGACAAGAAAAGGCATCAGCCGTGCGGCATCGGCGTGGGCGCTCTCGTCTAACGAGGTCAGCATGGACTTTTCCAGTTCTTGCAACTCATGCATTTTTTCAGCAGATTCGCTGATGTAGGCACTCGTCAGACCGCTCATAAACAAAGCCACCGCTGCACCCAGGCAGGCACCAATGGTTATCTCGAGCGAACTGGCCCCTGTGACACGAAATCCCATCAATAAACCGAGCATAGCCAACACACCATCAAAACCATTGGTCACAAAATAGCGGCGTGCGATACGGTGGGAATGGCTCAGTTCGAAGAGATATCGGAGCCGGGCAAACATCTCAACAGAACAATACCTGGCTAATCATTTTGTTGCGGGGCTGAACTAACAACATCCACCTCATCAATGCTGTGCACCGACCCCCCCATGGTTTCAATATGTCGATTAATGGCATCAAAATTGAGCATGTCGCCGGTGATACTTAGCATTAGGCTTTGTGTTTTGTCATCCAGCTCTTGCACCACAAGGTTGACTTGATAACCGTCACCCAAGTCGGCCAGTTGACTAGCAAACTCAAGGGCATTGGGTTTATGGGGCTTAAGAACATCTAGCACAATGCGTTTGACAATGGACATATACGAAATACCTTTAATCAAGCTTAAAAATCATTATAAAAGCTCTCTCCACTGATTGATAGCGCGTGAATGCAATCATTGCGCATGCATATAAATACAAAGGCTAAGTATCAAAGTGAAAACCATAATGAATCATGTTTCATAAAACTATTCCGAAACTGTTTAATTTTATAATGTGAATCTATAATTCAACTTGTATAGGCGCGATTTTGTTGGCGCTATGCTGCTTGTATGGATAGCAGATTACACTATCAGTAGGTCAGGAGGTCCTAATGGGTATTAGTATAACAACCCTCCTGCAATGGTTTCCTACCTTGCAGATGTGCGACCTCAAAAATCAAAAACACATCAGTGCCGAAGTGCAACTCAAATCTTATCCTGCTGGTGAACGTATTTTTTTCGAAGGTCAAGAATGCCATCGCTTTATTCTTGTCACCAAGGGCAATCTACGTGTACAGAAAGTTGCCAACAATGGTCATGAGATTGTGCTTTATCACCTTCATCCCGGCGAATGTTGCAGACTCACAAACATCTGTTTGCTGGGCAGGCAGCACTTTCCCGCCGAAGCCATCAGCGAAACCGAGATGGAATTATTGACCATGTCCAAACATGCCTTTCAGCTGGCATTGGACAACTGCCCTGAGTTCCGCAAAGAAATCTTTGCCTCGATCGACGATGCCATGAACGAGTTGGTCACCCTGGTTCAGGAGGTCGCTTTTGGTCAGCTTGACCATCGTCTAGCGCAATTGCTGCTCAAGGCCACCAAAACCAGAACCTCGCTTCACGTGACCCATCAAGAGATTGCGATGGAACTCGGCACTGCCAGGGAAGTGGTCAGCCGCTTGCTAAAAGAATTCGAACGCAACCACTGGCTTAAACTTCATCGAGGCAGTCTTGAAATCACCGATCGCCAGAAACTCAGCACGCTCTAATAAAAACATCATTAAGTGAGTTTGTCACAGAACAATTTCCGCAATGTGTATACCTTAGTAATGCAGTAAACAATTAGGAGGTGATTATCATGCTTCTTGCACATAAAAGACTTAGTGCGGTACAGAATTTAGGCTGGTTAGACCGAACTATTCGTGTCGTTCTTGGCTTTGCCCTGATCGCTATCGCTTATTTTAATTTAAGACAGGGCGTAACCCTCGGTTGGTATGCATACTTGCCGATTCTAGGTCTTTACCCACTGTTCACCGGCATGTTTGGCTGGGACCCTTTCTATGCCGCCATTCATGTAAAAACCTGTGACACATCCTCACACAATCAATGTGGCACATACCCCTATGAAATAGAATCCGCCACAGGCAAGGATGTTCATTGTGCCGATGGTTACGATTGTAGCGTGCCTGGTGATGAACACTACAAGGCCAGTCACGCCAAGTAAATTTCCATTCACGTCAGACCCCCTTGTGCTCGGAGTGCACTCTCGGCTCCGGGCACTTTTTTCTTTACATTTTTGAATTCACAAATAGACAAAACCGAATTCCGCACGTTATCTTCTGTCTAACATCGAAATAAAATAGTCGAGGGTAACAATGAAATTTGTGAGTGTAATCCTGGTATTGATGTTGTGTTATGGCTGCAGTACTGGACCCAGAATTTCCGGCTCCAAGGTAATGCTTATTCCAACAAATAGCAGTTTAGAAACAACATCGGCTGCACAGGTCAGTATTTATCTGCAACCACCAAATATGGAATATAAAGAAATAGCGCTGCTAACTGCCAGCGCCGTTATCGGCAGCTATGAAAATGCCGCCCAGGTGGAATCTGCTCTACTAGAAGAACTGAAAACTCAAGCTGCTTTTGCTGGTGGCAACGGTGTCACAGATATTGTCAGAGAGGTTATGCTGGGCGACAAAGTCATCACCACCAGCAAATGGGGTACGGTGCACAGACCTGATTTAACAGCATTTGAGCGCAGGCCTGGTTTTGCAACAGGCACAAGCCAACGAAATCAATATATATCTACAGAATACCTAGTAATTTATCGTAGCAAGGCTATTTTGACGACCACTGCCAAATAAAAACAGCCCGGCAGTTAAGGCTCAGCCGGGCTGTATGTTGTTTTATATCAAAAAATCAGAGACAGGGATCTGGATCATTCACTGAAACATACATCTGTGACATGGAACTCCCAGTAACCATCTGCACTAGCCGACCGAAAGTGGTCAATAAACTGAAACACTGGGAAAAGGAAGTATCGGAAACTTCCTGCCTGATACGTACATTGCTATTGCTGCTGCTCACAAACGAAAACGAGCCGCCAAAACCAAAACCTGATTGAAAACTACCATTGTTGGTATTTGTAGTTGTATTACTTGTTTGCGCCAATACCGGGCCCGTAACAAACAAAGCCAAAATAATACCAAACATAATATGCCGTACCTTCATAAAGCCTACCTCCTTGTGACCATCAAAAATGTGACACTGAGATAGTAAAGCTAATAGAGAGTGATTAGTCAATAGACAGACATTCCCTCAACACCACTGTGGCATAACTGCCGGCGGGTAGAAAAAAGTTTGATTCAAGGCTGTTCTCACCAAATTCCCAGTTGAAATCGGATATGGGCAAGCGCAAGGCACGCCGCTCCTGTTTCAAACCAGTCTGCTCCAGCCCCTGACACCAATCGGAGAATTGTTCTGTGAGCTGTTGTTCCATAACAAGCACCTCAGCACTGCTTGTTAAGGCCCCCCTGCCCCAAAGTGGTCCGGTGGGATGAATGTCATTTTCTGTAATACGTTGACGAATAACATCATCAATCTCATCGATATGAAACACACTGTGGCTGCCATTAAGCATCATCACATCCCCGTCCAGAGGCTGGTCCCAATTGCCAGCCTCAACCCGCTGTGACAACACGGCATTGAAAATAGCGGAGCGTGTGGCTGAAAGATAGAGACTGCGCTTGTCGCGGTTTTTTACTTTAATCTCACCTTTAAACATGGCCGTGGCCTGTTCCAGATTGTCGCGACCGAAACGTTGCTCGCCAAAATAATTGGGCACGCCTTTTCCCCGGATGGTTTGTAGGCGCTGTTCAAGCGATTCATGATCACCTTGCAGTTCACGCACACAGATTTTGAAACGGTTACCCTTTAGCGCACCCCGGCGCAGCTTGCGATTGTGGCGTACGACTTCCAATACCTCGACCTCATCAGTATTAAGTTGCTGCCAGTCTGGTTCGGTTTTGTTGCTGAGATAAACGCTGAACCACTGCGTGGTGACGGCATTGCGATCTTTTAGACCGGCATAACTGACATCCATGTTTTTGACATCGGCCAGACGGGCAATCTGTTTGGCGACAAAGGCGGTATTGCTGTTGCGTTTGCGGATGTGCAGACAGACATGCTCGCCCTCGCCAGAGAGTTCAAAACCAAGTATTTCATCGACTTGAAAGTCTTCTGGATTTACGCGGATAAGGCCGGTGGCCTCGGGTTTGCCCAAGGCATAGGCGAGTGATTCTGTCACAGACATGGATTAGTCGTTGGCTTCTTTCAGCAACACAACAGCATGGGTGGCAATGCCTTCCCTGCGACCCGCAAAGCCCATGCCTTCGGTGGTGGTGGCCTTGATATTGAGACGGCGCTGATCAATCTCCAAATCGGCCGCCAGGATCTGCTTCATCTCTGGCAGATGTGGTTTCATTTTAGGTGCCTGGGCAATGATCGTGATATCGGCATTCCCAACACGATAGCCCTCACCTTTTAATTTGGCCATAACATCACGCAACAGGATGCGGCTATCGATGTTTTCATAATCGGCGCTGGTATCAGGAAAGTGACCGCCGATATCCCCCATGCCCGCCGCACCGAGCAACGCATCAATCAGGGCATGGATCACCACATCACCGTCGGAGTGAGCCTGCATCCCCAGTTCATAATCGATGCTGACACCGCCGAGAATCAGCTTTCTGTTTTCGGCAAAACGGTGGGCATCATAGCCATGACCAATTCTCATTGCTGTTTCTCCTGCTGGGCCAGATACATCTCGGCGAGTGATAAATCATCCGGCCGGGTGATCTTGATATTGTCGGCACGCCCTTCGACCATCCGTGGCTGCAGGCCAATATGTTCCATGGCCGAGGCATCGTCGGTAACCAGAAACTGATCATCCAGCGCGGTCTGCAAGGCTTTTTGCAATTGCCCCAGGCGAAACATCTGTGGTGTCAGTGCACGCCACAAATTATCACGGCTAATGGTTTGCAGCACATTGCCCTCAGCACCAGTACGTTTCATGGTATCGGCCACTGGCAGCCCCAACAGGCCTCCAACCGGGTGATCTTTCAAGGTCTCAATCATGTGACTGATATCGTCATGATGAATACAGGGCCGGGCGGCATCATGCACCAGCACCCAGTCGTTTTCATCAGCCATCTCGGACAAGCCGTGCAAACCATTGAGCACAGAATGGCATCGTTCAGCTCCACCCTCGGCCAGATGAATATTCACATAACCTGACAGATCGAGCTTTTGCCAATACTGATCATCGGCGCTGATGGCCACCACCACACCACTCATTTGTGGATGTGAGCACAGGCGTGACAGGGTGTGTTCGATAACCGTCTTGCAGTGCAGGGTTAGATATTGCTTTGGTATAGACGCACCCATGCGGCTGCCAACACCAGCAGCAGGCACGACGGACCAGAATCTATTCAAGCTGTTCATCGATGATTTGGAAAAAAATTTCGTCTTTTTTGATCATGCCCAGCTCGCTGCGGGCACGTTCTTCGATCGCTTCGACACCCTTTTTGAGATCTTGCACCTCGGCATCGAGGGCGTCGTTGCGTTCACGTTGTTCGGCATTGTTGGCCGTCTGTTGTTCAATCGCCTGTTTCAGGCGAGCCACTTCGGCCAGACTGCCCTGCCCCACCCAGAGCTTATACTGCAACACCAGTAACAGTATTAACAGGATGGCGCTTATCCATTTCATTTTAGCTAGATAGCAAAACGCCACCATGCCGGAACATGGTGGCGCATCACTGCCTTATTTCGACAAGTTATAAAACGCAGCCTTGCCAGGAAAAGTTGCCTTAGCGCCCAGCTCTTCGGCAATGCGAATCAGCTGGTTATACTTGGCAATACGATCCGAACGTGACATTGACCCGGTCTTGATCTGGCCAGCGTTGGTGGCAACCGCAAGATCCGCTATCGTTGAATCTTCGGTTTCACCTGAACGATGTGAAACAACGGCGGTGTAGCCATTCTCTTTCGCCATGTTGATTGCAGCCAGTGTCTCAGTCAGTGTACCAATCTGGTTTACCTTGATCAGGATCGAGTTGGCAATATCTTTCTGAATACCCTCTGCCAGAATCTTAGGGTTGGTTACAAACAGATCATCACCGACCAGCTGAATCTTCTTGCCGAGTTTCTCCGTCATTATCTTCCAACCATCCCAGTCACTCTCGTCCAGACCATCTTCGATTGAGATGATTGGGTACTTGTCTACCCAGACACCGAAAAAGTCGACAAACTCTTCAGAGGTCATGCTCTTGCCTTCAGAGGCCAACACGTATTTGCCATCTTTATAGAACTCAGAGGCAGCGGCATCGATGGCGATCATGATCTGTTCACCCGCCTTGTAACCGGCTTTTTCAATCGCTTCGAGGATGACCGTAATGGCTTCTTCATTGGATTTCAGGTCAGGGGCAAAACCACCTTCATCACCGACAGCCGTGTTGTAACCCTTGTCACTCAACACCTTCTTCAGTGTATGGAAGACTTCCGCACCCCATTGCAGCGCTTCATTGATGCTGGATGCACCGACGGGCATGATCATGAATTCCTGCAGATCGACACTGTTGTCAGCATGCTCACCACCGTTGATGATGTTCATCATTGGCACTGGCATGGTCTTGGCGTCTGCACCACCGAGGTAACGATACAGCGGCAGACCAGCTTCCGCCGCAGCAGCCTTGGCCACCGCCATGGAAACTGCCAGCGTGGCATTCGCACCCAAACGAGCTTTATTGTCAGTGCCATCCAGATCAATCATGGTCTGGTCGATCTTGGCCTGGTCTTTGGCATCAATGCCCAGCAGGGCTTCACGAATCTCTTCGTTGACGTTTTTGACCGCCTGCAAAACACCTTTGCCCATGAAACGATCACCGCCATCACGCAGCTCGATCGCTTCGCGCGAACCGGTAGAGGCACCGGAAGGTACTGCGGCGCGACCCATGGCACCTGATTCGAGGATAACGTCGGCTTCGACAGTGGGGTTACCACGTGAATCGATGATCTCACGCGCTTTAATGTCCTTAATCTGTGACATTGTTTACTCCGTTTATTTAGCTTAAAAGTTAAAATTGATATTTATAAAAACAGCCGTGTTTTACCACAGCTGCTTGATGTTCTTGTTAACCCTGCTCGAGAAAACCACCGGCCTTAGTGGCGCGGTCTAGCTGTTGCAGCGTTTCCAGCAGCGCCTGCATCTTACCCAGCGGCCAGGCATTGGGACCATCGCTCAGGGCCTTGTCGGGAACGGGATGGGTTTCCATGAACAGGCCGGAAATCCCTGCCGCCACTGCGGCCCTGGCCAGCACTGGCACAAATTCGCGTTGACCACCGGAGCTTTGTCCCTGCCCACCCGGCTGCTGTACTGAATGGGTGGCATCAAACACCACCGGGCAACCGGTCTCACGCATCACCGCCAAGCCACGAATATCAGTGATCAGGGTATTGTAGCCGAAGGAAGTGCCACGATCGCAAACCATGATCTGCTCATTACCTACCTCTTTGGCCTTGGCCACCACATTGGTCATATCCCATGGCGCCAGAAACTGACCCTTTTTGATATTCACTGGCTTGCCCTGTCGGGCTACGTTTTGAATGAAGTTGGTCTGACGGCAGAGAAAGGCCGGCGTCTGCAATACATCGACGACAGCGGCCACTTCATTCAGTGGGGTGTCTTCGTGCACATCGGTCAATACTGGCACACCGATTTCGTCTTTAACCTTTTGCAGAATGCGCAGCCCTTCTTCCATACCCGGTCCACGAAAACTCTGGCTCGAAGTGCGGTTGGCCTTATCGAAAGAAGATTTATAGATAAACGGGATACCTAGCTCGGTGGTCATTTCTTTCAGCGCACCCGCTGTTTCCAGCGCCAGTGCTTCGCTTTCGATCACGCAAGGTCCGGCAATCAGAAAAAACGGATGTTCCAGTCCTGCTTCGAATCCACAAAGTTTCATGTTTACTATCCTTTTATCTGCGCTATTTGCGACTGTGCTCACGCGCAGCAGTGACAAAGCCACTAAACAGCGGGTGTCCATCACGTGCTGTTGAAGTAAATTCTGGATGGAACTGACACGCCACAAACCAGGGGTGATCAGGCACCTCGACCACTTCAATCAGCGAACCATCCATCGACTTGCCGGAAAAGCGCAAACCGGCCTGTGACAACTGCTCTAAATAATTATTGTTGAACTCGTAACGATGACGATGGCGCTCGATGATCACCTCTTCGCCATACATCTCACGCACCTTAGAGCCTTCTTCCAAACGACACTGTTGACCACCTAGGCGCATGGTACCACCCAGGTCTGATTCTTCAGAACGGCGCTCAATGCTGCCATCTTCCGTGGTCCACTCTGTAATCAGGCCGATGACCGAATGTGGCGTTTTTGAATCCAACTCGGTGCTGTGCGCACCCTCCAGACCTGCCACGTGGCGGGCATATTCAATCACCGCCACCTGCATTCCTAGACAGATACCCAGGTAAGGGATGTTGTTGGTACGGGCATATTCAACCGCTTTGATCTTGCCTTCCACACCACGCTCTCCAAAACCGCCCGGCACCAGGATCGCGTCCATGCCTTTCAGACAGTCGATGCCACCATCAGCCTCGATAGTTTCAGAATCGATGTAGGTGATATTGACCTTGGTTAGCGTTTGAATACCGGCATGGATCAGAGCCTCAGACAAGGACTTATAGGCCTCGGTCAGACCCATATATTTACCCACCATGGCGATCTTCACTTCCGCCTCGGGATGAGTCAGGTTATGGACCGTCTTGTCCCATTCGCTCAGATCGGCCTTATCTGCATTCAGGTGCAAACGCTGAATCACAATTTCGTCCAACCCTTGCTCATGCAACAGACGAGGAATCTTGTAAATGGTATCGGTATCAATACACTCGATAACCGCTCGTTGCTGCACATTGGTAAACAGGGCGATCTTGCGCCGCTCCTCAACAGGAATCGACTGCTCGGCGCGGCACAACAACACATCCGGCTGAATACCAATGGAGCGCAACTCTTTGACCGAGTGCTGGGTTGGTTTGGTCTTCAGCTCGCCCGCGGTCGGGATATACGGCAGCAAGGTCAGGTGCAAGTAGAGTACCCGGTCATGACCTAGCTCAACCCCCATCTGACGAATCGCCTCCAGAAACGGCAGCGACTCGATGTCACCCACTGTGCCGCCGATCTCAACCATGGCCACGTCAGCCCCATTGGCACCGTCCATGATCAGGCGCTTAATCTCGTCAGTGATATGGGGAATGACCTGCACTGTACCGCCGAGGTAATCACCGCGACGTTCCTTGCGAATCACATTTTCGTAAACACGGCCGGTAGTGAAGTTATTGCGCCGCCCCATGGTGGTACGAACAAAGCGTTCATAATGACCCAGATCCAGATCGGTTTCGGCTCCGTCTTCAGTGACATAAACCTCGCCATGCTGAAAGGGACTCATCGTGCCGGGATCGACATTAATGTAGGGATCTAGCTTGAGCAGGGTGACATTCAGGCCCCGCGCTTCGAGAATTGCCGCCAGTGAGGCCGAGGCAATACCCTTACCGAGAGAAGAGACAACCCCGCCTGTGACAAAAATGAACTTAGTCATATAGTTATGGAAACCTGCGCCGCAGAAAAAACAGTATCAAGACGGGAGGGCAGAATACCAGAAAGCACCTATATGCTCAATGGAGGCGGCAACGATAATTATGCTTTCAGCAATAAAGTTTACGATGTTTGAATTTGCTTAATAACTACCGCGTCATTAAGCAGATCAGCATTAAATCCTTCAGCAATACAGATACCTGCCACGTGCACCAATTCACCATTGGCAAACAACAACGGAATCCTCTGGCGTTGCCATGGGGGGATACCCTGCTGCTGGAATAGTTTTTTCAGTTCAACATGGTGTTGTTTGCCAGGCAGGCGGATCTGCTCACCACCATGACGGAATCTGATTTCCAGCTTGGCTGTGCGTAATTTTTTCAAGCTCAGGGCCGGCAATTTTTTACTCTGCTGGCAAACCAGCATAACTTCATTTGGCAATTGCAAAGGGTGATCAAGATCATGCCACTCTAGCAATTCAGCGCGGTCAAAATCCAGCATCGGTTCCATCAAATACACCCGGCCATCAAACCTGCGCACCTCCGCCCCCAGCCATTTCACACAGGGTGATTTGTCCGCCGCCGCATGCAGCACGTCAGAAATAATGTGCTGCAGCTTGATCTCGGAGGGCAGTGACATTCCAGCCTGACGCACCCAGTAACGCAATAGGTTTTTTTGCCGGGCAAAATCCAGTTCAAGCAGCTTATGAACATCCAACTCTGTCGAGCTTTCAGATTTAACTGATTGATAATCCTGCGAAGCCAGCACTTCGAGCAGTTGCGCGGCTTCGGCGCAATTGGCGGCGCTGCGGGCGATGGTGGCATCGGCTGAGGGCCAGCGCTGCCTCAAAGCGGGCATCACATCATGGCGCAGGTAGTTGCGGTTAAAGCCGGTGTCAGAATTGCTTTCGTCTTCGATCCAGTTGAGCTTGTGTTGTTGTGCATATTCAAGCAATTGCGCCTGACTAAAACCGAGCAAAGGTCGCAATTGAGTTGCTTTACCTAAAGGTGAGCTTGCAGGCATGCCGGCCAGACCCTTGGGGCCGGCACCGCGCAGCAACTGTAGTAACAGGGTTTCAGCCTGGTCGTCCTGATGATGAGCGGTGCAGAGGTAATCACCAGGTTGGAGCATTTCGGTGAAGGCAGCATAACGGGCATGGCGGGCAGCAGCCTCTGGGCTTTCGCCAGCTTTTGGAGTTGCATCCACTTGCTGATAATAAAAATCTACACGTAGAGCATCGCAAACTGCGTGGCAGTGCTCGCCCCATTCGGCTGCCTTGGGGCTGAGACCATGGTTCACATACACGGCTCTTAGATCAAACGGCTGGGACTGTCTTAATCGCGACAAAAGATGCAGCAGAACATGGGAATCACATCCGCCGCTGAAACCGACCCAAACAGTCGAGGTTGCAGCAAGAGGCGGCATTACATATTGCAACGCCGAACTGGAAAGAAGATTCTGCTTAGATCTGCTCACCGAAAGTGAGTACTCGATCAGGAGAGAAGCTATAACATCCCCCTTTCTTAAAGGGGGATTGAGGGGGATTTGATGGCTTTGAAATCCCCCCTAGCCCCCCTTTTTCAAAGGGGGGGATAAGTCCGAGGTAAACGCAACGCTTTTGTTTAGCCAACTTAACTGCGTTCGTTATAACGGCCAAAACTCATCAGGCGGTCATAACGACGCGCCAGTAATGCTTCTATATCAAGTGTCTGCAACAGGTCCAGCTCTTCCAGAATTGCTTGTTTGATGTTGTCGGCCATCAAAGTAGGATCACGGTGGGCAGCGCCGCGCGGCTCTTTAATGATTCGATCAATCAAGCCCAGTTCATACAAACGTTCCGAGGTAAGCCCCAAGGCTTCGGCGGCATCAGAGGCCTTTTCGGCACTCTTCCACAAGATAGAGGCGCAGCCCTCGGGCGAGATAACCGAGTAAGTGGAATACTGCAACATCATGACACGGTCGCCGACACCGATGGCGAGCGCGCCACCTGAACCACCCTCACCAATCACAGTACAGATGATGGGCGTCTTCAGATCAGCCATCACAAACAGGTTACGGGCAATAGCCTCACTCTGGCCGCGCTCTTCGGCACCAATGCCAGGATAAGCGCCCGGGGTGTCGATAAAGGTCAGGATAGGCATCTTGAAGCGCTCGGCCATATGCATCAGACGCATGGCTTTACGATAGCCTTCTGGCCGCGGCATACCGAAATTACGTTTGACCTTTTCTTTGGTATCACGGCCCTTCTGCTGCCCAATGACCATCACCGGCTTACCGTCGAGGCGGGCAACACCGCCAACAATGGCGGCATCATCAGAATAGGCACGGTCACCGTGCAGTTCTTCAAAATCGGTAAAGATGTAATCGATGTAATCAAGTGTGTAGGGACGCTGCGGGTGGCGCGCCAGCTGGGATACCTGCCAGGGATTGAGCTTGGAGAAAATCTGGTCAATCAGGTTGCTGCTTTTGCCTTCGAGACGTTTTATCTCTTCGGAGATATTCAGATCATTGTCGCTGCTGACATTGCGCAGCTCTTCGATCTTGGCTTCCAGCTCGGCGATTGGTTGTTCAAAGTCTAGAAAACGCATAATTTCTTTTTGGTCATCAATTGGTTATGAACCGTATTCTAACGGTTTGTCGCCCAGGGGGAAACAGGCTATCGATGTAGGGTGGGTTAAGCGCAGCGCAACCCACCAAATTGAACCAATCGGCACTCATTCAAAAATAATTTGTGTTGCTCCGCAACGCTTGGTGGGCTTCGGCTACCGCCTAACCCACCCTACATTTATGGGCAGCATGTAAACCCATCAACCGTAGACTATGTTTACGTGATCATTGCCGGCGAGCTCACCCAGCCGCATCAGCAATTCATCCGTCGGCCGCACCTGCCATTCATTGCCCAGCGCCAGTTTGGCCTTTGCCCCCTGGCCGACATAATCGAGCCACACCGGACAGCCGCCCTCGTTAAAGGGTTTGAGAATAGAGCCTAATGAATCAACAAAACCGTTGGCCGCCTGTTCTGTGGCAATACTGATTTCCAGCCGCTTGGCAAAGCGTTCACGTGCCTGGTCAAAGTCGTAGACATAGTCACTGCTCATGCGGAAACCACCGGAATACTCATCAATACCAGCAGTGCCTTCTACCACCAGCACCTTGTCCTTAACCAACAGATCGCGGAACTTTTGATAACCCTCAGCAAACACCGCCGTCTCTACCCGTCCAGTGCGATCGTCCAGGGTCACGAAGGCGATCTTGTCACCGCGTTTGGTGTTCATGGTGCGAATGGCCACCACCAGCCCGGCGATGACGACACTTTGTTTCCGTTCTGGATTTAGATTTGCAATGCGGCAGCTAACGAATTTTTCCAGCTCCGCCTCGTAGCGATCAATGGGATGACCGCTGAGATAAAGCCCGAGCGTCTCCTTCTCGCCCTGCAAGAGAATCTTGTCGGACCACTCTTTCTCGTGATCGTAGTCAATTTGCTGGCTTTCCTGCTGCGGCGCATCAAAACCAAACATGTCGGAGACACCAGCGTTTTGGTTTTGGTGGAATTGCTCGGCGCTCTGAATCGCTGTGGTAAGCGAAGCCATCAAGGTCGCACGATTGGGGCCGAGCTGGTCGAGCGCGCCGGCGCGAATCATGGCTTCTAGCAGGCGACGATTTACCTTGCGCAGATCAATACGTCGACAAAAATCGAACAGGTCGGTGAATTTGCCGTGCTTCTCGCGCTCCTCGATCACCGATTCAAGCGCTGCCACGCCGACACCTTTTATCGCCCCCAGACCGTAGAGGATGACGCCGTTCTCATCGACGGTGAAGTTGGGCATGCAGCAGTTGATGTCGGGCGAGTGCAGCTCCAATTTCATGGTGCGCACTTCTTCGATCAGGGTCACAACCTTGTCGGTATTATCCATATCCGCCGACAATACCGCCGCCATGAAAGCCGCCGGGTAATGGGCCTTGAGCCACATGGTTTGATAAGAAACTAGCGCGTAAGCGGCCGAGTGGGATTTGTTAAATCCGTAACCGGCAAACTTCTCCATCAAGTCAAACAGCGCACCGGCCTTTTGGCTATCGAAGCCGCCTTTCTCAGCCCCTTCCATAAAGAGTTTGCGCTGCTTGGCCATCTCTTCAGGCTTCTTCTTACCCATGGCACGACGCAGCAGGTCGGCGCCGCCAAGCGAGTAACCACCGATGACCTGGGAGATCTGCATGACCTGTTCCTGGTAAACGATTACCCCGTAAGTGGGACTGAGAATCTCTTCGGTCTCCGGAAAGGGATACTCGACCTTGGCGCGACCGTGCTTACGATTGATAAAGTCATCCACCATGCCCGACTCCAGCGGACCAGGGCGGAACAGAGCCACCAGGGCGATAATCTCTTCGAAATTATCCGGTTGCAGGCGCTTTATCAGGTCTTTCATGCCGCGTGATTCGAGCTGGAACACAGCCGTGGTTTCGCACGCCTTCAACAGCTTAAATGAGGCCTCATCATCCAACGGAATCAATGAGATATCAATAGGTTCTTCACCTAGCTTCTTACGTATCTGATTGACCGTTTTTAGCGCCCAATCGATGATAGTCAGGGTGCGCAGGCCGAGAAAGTCGAACTTGACCAGGCCCACTGCCTCGGCATCGTCCTTGTCCAACTGGGTCACGGCATTGCCGCCGCCCGGCTCACAATAAAGTGGACAGAAATCAGTCAGCGGGGTCGGCGCGATCACTACCCCCCCGGCGTGTTTACCGGCATTACGCGACATGCCTTCCAGCGACAGGGCCATGTCGAGCAGGCTCTGAACCTCCTCATCCCTGTCATAGAGTTCCTGCAGCTGTTCTTCTTGCTTCAGCGCCTTGGTCAGCGTCATGCCGATCTCGAACGGGATCAGTTTGGCGATGCGGTCGACCATGCCATAGGGATGGCCATAGACACGACCCACGTCGCGCACCACCGCCTTGGCCGCCATGGAACCGTAGGTAATGATCTGCGATACTTGCTCGCGGCCGTAGGCGCGCACCACGTAATCGATGACCTCATCACGCCTATCCATGCAGAAATCGATATCGAAGTCAGGCATGGAGACACGCTCTGGGTTAAGAAACCGCTCGAAGAGAAGGTCATAAGCCAATGGATCTAAGTCAGTTATCAGTAGCGCATAGGCCACCAGCGAGCCCGCACCGGAACCACGTCCCGGCCCTACTGGGATATGTTCTTTCTTGGCCCATTCGATAAAGTCAGAGACGATGAGAAAGTAGCCGGGAAAGCCCATGCCAATGATGACGTCCAGCTCAATCTGCAAACGTTCCCAGTAGGGTTTGCTCTTCTCTTCGAAATCAGGCGCGGCGGGATCAAACAACACCCGTAGGCGATCCTTCAGGCCTTCCGCCGAGCGATGACGAAAATACTCTGCCTCGGTCATACCATCCGGAATGGGGAAATCGGGCAGCACATACTTGCCTAGGGTTAGCTCCAGGTTACAGCGGCGCGCGATCTCAACCGTGTTCTCCAGCGCCTCGGGGATATCGGCGAACAGTTCGACCATCTCTTCCGGCGTGCGCAGGTATTGCTGATTGGAATAGTTTTTGGGGCGACGTTTGTCGTCCAGGGTGCGGCCGTCGTGGATGCAGACCCGCACCTCGTGAGCATCGAAATCATTTGTCTTAAGAAAGTGCACGTCGTTGGTAGCCACCACCGGCACATCGGCCTTGGCGGACAGGGTTATCGCGTGCTGGATGTAGCGCTCTTCGTTTTCACGGCCCGTGCGTTGCAGCTCCAGATAAAAACGATCTGGGAACAGACCTTGCCAGTCGGCCAACAACTTTTCGGCCTGCTCGGGATGATCGGCCACCAACTGCTGGCCCACATCCCCTTCACGGCCACCGGACAGGGCAATCAGGCCGTCAGTGCTGCCCTCGAGCCAGTCACGCTGAATCGTGGCAAAACCGCGGTGTTGGCCTTCGCGATAACCGCGGGTAATCAGACGACTGAGATTGAGATAACCCTCGCGATTCTGGCACAACAGCACCAAGCGGCTAAGCTGGCCGTGGTTCTCGTCTTGATATAACCACAGATCCGCCCCCATGATGGGTTTGATGCCCTCAGCCAGCGCGGCGCGGTAGAACTTCACCAAAGCAAACATATTGCACTGGTCGGTCAGCGCAATGGCAGGCATGCCAGCCTCTTTGGCTGCTTTAATTAACGGTTTTACCCGCACGATGCCGTTGACCAGTGAATATTCGCTGTGGATGCGCAGATGTACAAATGGTGGGTTCGTCATGGCGCTATTTTAACGTGGACGAGCACAGACGGCGACAGACGCAGAGATTAATTTTCATACCATTGTAAACGCTGGTTTTTAGGAGGGTTTCGCTCTCAGGCAAGCTGGGGCGGTAAAATTGATCTGCAAAAACGACTCCAGGCTCTAGCGCACTAAACCGACTGCGCAGCTTTACGCACGGGAGCAAAACTCAGACGATGAATCGGACTAACCCCCTGATCATTCAACGCCTGGATATGAGCCTTAGTCGGATAGCCCTTATGTTTGGCCAGACCATAGCCAGGATACACCGCATCTAGCTCAGTCATTTCGCGGTCGCGACAGACTTTGGCCAGGATCGAAGCTGCACAGATTTCGGCAACTGTTTGATCTCCCTTGACCACCGCCTCGGCAGGACAACCGAATTCAGGTGTGCGGTTACCATCGACCAACACCTTACCTGGCACAACAGCTAGGCCCGCTACTGCACGCTGCATGGCGATCATGGTGGCCTGAAGAATATTGTGCTCATCGATCTCATCCACTTCAGCTCGACCAATAGCCCAGGCCAAGGCCTTGGCTTTGATCTCAGGTTCCAACGCTTCACGTTTTTTTTCACTCAGCGCCTTGGAGTCCATCAGCCCTTCGATAGGATTGTTGGGATCAAGAATTACAGCAGCAGTGACCACCGGACCGGCGAGTGGACCACGCCCAACTTCATCGACACCGGCAATAAGAATATTGTCAGGATGCATCTTCATGTCCCTTTGTATTTTTATATTGTCTTGCAACTATATTCGGAGGATTCTAACCATCTAATCAAGTCATCGGGCGACCTGGGTTTGCTTAGATAAAAACCCTGAGCATAGTCGCAATTAAGCGACTTCAACATTGCCAATGCCCGATCCGACTCAACACCTTCAGCCACCACTTTCAGCCCCAGATTATGCGACAAATCTATTGTAGCGTGCACAATCTTGGCATCATTTTCAGAGCTTTCCATTTCCATCACAAATGAGCGATCTATCTTGATCTCGTCCACCGGAAGGCTCTTGAGATAACCCAAAGATGAATGGCCGGTGCCAAAATCATCTATCGCAAGCGAGATGCCCATGTCATCAAGCCGCTTTAAAATTGTCATGGCACGCTCTGGGTCAACCATGGTGGCCTCTTCGGTAATTTCGAGACTCAGGGCTGCGGGAGGCAGTCCTGCACTGACCAGACATTTCTCGATTTTGCTAGGCAAGTAAAGATCATAAAGCACGCGCGAGGAAAGGTTGACCGCGACTTGCAGATGAATACCGAGTGCTTGCCAGGCACTGTACTGCTGCAGGGCATGCTGGATGACCCACTCCGTCAGCGGCCCGATCAGACCACGTTGCTCACACAGCGGAATAAACTGCTCGGGAGTAATCATACCCCGCTCCGGGTGTTGCCAGCGCACCAGAGCCTCGACCGAATTAACACAGCCTTCCTGCAAATTCAACTTCGGTTGATAATGAATTTCAAGTTGCCCTTCTTCAATCGCGGCACGCAGTTCCGCTTTGAGGGCCAGTTGTTTCACACTATGGCGATCATAGGCGGGATCATAGACAGAGAAATCATTTTGAAGATGTTTTGCAACATACAGCGCCACATCAGCACGACGCAGCAAGGTCTCGGCGTTATCACCATGCTCGGGAAACATGGCGATGCCAAGCGTACCGGCAACAACGATTAAATTGCCATCTATCTCGGCCGGTGGTTCAAGCAACTCAGTGACCCGTTTAGCCACTGCAACCGCGCCATCAACACCGCTAAGATTAGGTAACAGGATGGCATACTCATCCCCACCGAGGCGGGCAATGGTGGTCTCCTCCTCGTTGGGCACCAGCTCAACCTCACCCCCTGGATGATTATTATCTGCCACCCTCGCAATGGTAGATGACGCACGAATACTGCCCTGCAAACGAAACGCGATATGTTTTAACAACTCATCGCCAACGTGATGTCCAAGGGTGTCATTGACATCTTTGAACCCATCCAGATCCAACAACATGACACCGAATTTTTCATTTTTTCGTCCGCTTAGCAAAATCAATTGCTTCAAGCGATCCAGGAAAAGCGCCCTATTTGGCAGCTCAGTTAACTGGTCGGTAAAGGCCAGTTCTTCATACTGTTCATACGACTGGGCCAACTCCTGGCTCATATCATTGAACACCTTAACCAGCTCTCTTAATTCGACACTGCCCGACAACTCTACTTTCTTCCCCAGTTGACGCCTGTCCTGCCTTACTTTGTTGAGCTGGCCTGTTAATTGGCGGACAGGACCAATGGTTGACTGTTGCACTCTCCACGAAACAAATACCACGATCAAAAAGGTGATCAGCGCGGTAATGACTAACACCAAGTTACGGCTATGGCCAAGGCTTTCATTAAACAAAGCAAGGTCATGCTGGACAGAAATCTCAACCATAGGCTCACCCGTGGATCCTGCAAGCCAGTGGCCGGCCATCACAAAATCCACCCCTTCTTTGTCTGCGTGCCAGTTATGCGAACGGTAGATCACATCACCATTCTTTTGGGTCATCCTGATAGGCATCTTAAGAAACTTTTCCAACGACACCATGCTCTGCAACGGGTCCGCAACCAGCTTTAGATAACCACTAAGCTGTGAATCGCCAACTGGCATGATTAGAGAATAATAGGTACGTTGGCGCCACTGACATAGGCCGGATAAAGGCTTGTTCTGATCCTCTGCTTGACGCTGTCTGGCCAGATCAAGCATGCCCTGACAAATCAGACCAAATTGATTGCGCGGCGAGGGGCCATGATTTGACCAGGCAATGACCTCATAGTCTTTATTGTAAGCATACAGTTGCACCAGACTAACGGCATTTGAAATGACTTGAAGGCTCTGAAACTGCTCGCTGAGCAAGCGTTCAAGATTGATCAAATCTTTATTCTTGAACGCTTGGCGAAAATCTGATGAGGCCTGAGTATTACGCACGAGTGCCTCGCTTGCCTCACTGAGTCCCTGCAAAATACGGCTGGTTTCCCTTTCCAGCATTTCAACTAGCGATTGGCGCTGAGTATCTAAGGCTGCATTTCGATATACCTGCCAGGCCGACAGAACCAACAACATACTCATGAGCATCATGGAGATGATCAGAATAGTACGAAGCGATAATCGTGAAAAATTCATTGGTAGCAGTTAATCGATAATCTATTAAGTGGTGGTCACCCAGTTTTATACTTCATGCTCGTTTTGTGTCCGGACATATTTATAGTTTATCTATTGTTTCAGGACAGAAAGCCGCACCTCTCATTCAATATTTTGCTTTTCTGGATACACCGCGTAGAGATCCCAGTTGCCGGAAGCCCGGCCATGATCTGCCAGGGCTTTGTACTCTTCAAAGCTAAGGCTTTTAGTATCCTGACAACGTTTGAAGGCTGTATCAAAATCTTCCGGCGTCTCCATCAACATAGGCGCAGAGAGCACTGAGGCCATGTCATTACAATTTGCTTTTTGCAACTCGTTATAGCGCAACTCGTCGTATTTTGGATGATTTTTGTCAACGCCACAGGCGGATAACAGGCCAAGCAGCATCACTGCCAGAAAAGACTTGTACTTCATAGAATCACTTTGAATATGCATAATTTGAATTAACAACTAATCGTTTAATGGTTGACATCAGCTATTAGCCCAAGCACGGCACGTGCGGCCTTTTGGCTGGCATTTTGTTTGAGTTGCAGATGGATTTCTTTAAAACGTTCACTCATCGCTGCTGAGGCACTATCATCTTGCAACAACCTGAGCACTTCAGCGGCAAGATTGGCAGCCGTGGCCTGATCCTGGATCAACTCTTTTGCCACTTCCTGTCCGGCCAGAATATTGGGCAGTGAGACAAATGGTGTTTTTATCAAGCGTTTGACGATGGCATAGGTCAGCGCTGAGAGTTTGTAAGTCACCACCATCGGACGCTTGAACAGCATCGCCTCCAGCGCTGCAGTGCCCGAAGCCAACATGATCACATCCACGGCCGCCATCACCTCTCGCGAACAACCGTCAACCAGATGCACTACCGGCCTTTGCGGCAAATCTTGAAGCACTTGCTCAACATGAGCCCGAATTGCTGGGGTCGCCAATGGAATGACAAATTCAGTGTTCGGCTGTTGCCGGGTAACCCCCAACGCTGCCTCAAGCATCAATTGCGTCAGCATCTTGGCCTCGGACATACGGCTGCCCGGCAAAATTGCCACCAGTTTTCTGTCGGCTGGCAGGTTCAATTGTTCACGTGCCCCATTCATATCTGCCTCCAAAGGGATCATCTCTGCCAGCGGGTGGCCGACAAATTCCACCGCCACTTGATGCTGCTGGTAAAACGCGGCCTCAAACGGAAACAATGTCAGCATTAAGTCCATTGATCGGGCAATCTTTTTGACACGATACTGACGCCAGGCCCAAACCGAGGGGCTAACATAGTGCACGCTTTTGATGCCCTGCTGTTTAAGTTTTCGTTCGACGGTAAGATTGAAATCCGGCGCATCAACACCGATGAAAACGTCGGGTGGGTTATCGAGAAAATGTTGGACAAGGTTGTTCTGGATACCCTTTAGTTCACGATAGTGGGCAAGCACTTCAACTAAGCCCATCACCGCCAATTTTTCGGCTGGATACAAGGCCCGGCAACCGGCCGCAATCATAGCTGGACCAGCGATGCCTTCAAACTCGACCTCTGGATGCTCGACCTTGATCGCCTCGATCAACCCGCTGGCCAAAAGGTCGCCTGAGGCCTCACCAGCAACTATCCCTATTCTCATCTGAAGTTTATATAGGTGTAGATTTCAAAGAACAATCTGAGCCATCTATCTCACAATGCCACGCTCAGATTGCGCCACAAAATCAGCAAAGATGGCCACTTCCTCGAACTCAGCCTTCAGCGGCTCAATCTGTTCCAGCGCCTTGACGACGGTCAAACCTGAGCGGTAGATAATCTTGTAAGCCTGGCGCAGCGCTTTAATTGATTCAGTATTGAATTCACGCCGCCGCAAGCCTTCTACATTCAGGCCATGGGGTTCGGCTGGCTGACCTGACACCATCAGATAAGGCGGCACATCCTTAGAGATATGACTGCCCATTCCAACAAAACTGTGGGCGCCTACCGTACAAAACTGATGGATCAGGCATGCGCCACCCAGGATGGCGAAGTCTTCAATTTTCACGTGACCGGCTAGAGTGGCATTGTTAGCAAAGATAGTGTTGTTGCCCACCACACAGTCATGGGCAATATGCACATAGGCCATGATCCAGTTGTCATTGCCGATGCGGGTATACCCCAGGTCTTGCACAGTACCACGATTAAAGGTGCAGTATTCGCGAATCACATTGCGGTCGCCGATCTCTAGCAGGGTCGGCTCACCATTGTATTTTTTGTCTTGCGGCTCTTCACCGATGGAGGAAAACTGATAAAACTTATTCTCTTTGCCAATCCGGCAAGGACCACTGATAACGACATGGGGTCCCACCCAAGTGCCTTCGCCAATTTCGACGTCTGCACCAATTACCGAATACGGGCCTATGGTTACGTCATCTGCAATGTTTGCCTTGGGATCAACGACAGCGCGCGAATCTATCACCGTTATACGTTCCTCTCTGCGCACATGAGCTCGGCTTCACACACCACTTTGCCATCAACACTGGCCTTGCCATCAAATTTCCAGACGCCGCGCAGCGTCTTGATCACCTTAACTTCAAGTGTCAGCTGATCTCCAGGTTCGACCGGTTGCTTGAAGCGAGCCTTGTCTATACCAACGAAGTAATAAAGTGATTTCTCGGTGGGAATCTGACCGGTTGTTTTAAATGCAAGGATGCCAGTCGCTTGGGCCAGAGCTTCAAGTATCAGTACGCCGGGCATCACAGGACGGTGAGGGAAATGACCAGTAAAATAGGGTTCATTGTAGGAAACATTCTTGATCCCCACCAGGTATTCACCTTCCTTGTAATTGGTAACTCGGTCAATCAAAAGAAATGGATATCGGTGTGGCAGGTGTTTGAGCACCTCATAAATATCCATTGTATTCAATGAGTTGTTAGCGTCTTCCATAAACCTATTTCCCGGTAGAGATCACTTGTCTTCAAGCTTTTTTTCTAATCTACGCAAATGACGCGCCATTTCATCCAACTGGCCAAATCGGGCAGCATTCTTACGCCATGCTTTATTGTCCCCAAGCGGCGTGCCCGATGAATAGAGCCCGGCTTGCTTGATATTACCAGTGACCAGGCTCATGGCGGTAATGTGCACGTCGTCCGCAATGCTGAGATGACCAACGATACCCACGGCGCCGCCAATCTGACATCGCTTACCGATGCTGGTGCTGCCCGCAATCGCCGTGGCCCCGGCAATCGCCGTGTAGGCACCAATACGAACGTTATGGGCAACTTGAATCTGGTTATCCAAAATGACGCCCTCTTCAATCACCGTGTCTTCCAGGGCCCCGCGATCGATAGTGGTATTGGCCCCGATTTCCACATCATCGCCAATGATAACACTTCCAAGCTGGGGCACCTTGACCCAATGGCCCTGATCCGGTGCATATCCGAAACCATCGCTGCCAATCACAGCCCCTGGCTGAATCAACACCCGGCAACCAATTTTAACGCCATCACAGATAGAAATATTTGCAACCAGGCGGGTCTCAGCGCCGATTATTACGTCACGACCAATCACACAACCCGGCCCGATCACGGCGCCTGCGCCAATAACGCAATTTGCACCGAGATAGCAGTTGGCACCGATAGATGCCGTTGAATCAATCTCACAGCCCGTTTCGATGATTGCGCTGCTATGGCAACCAGCAACAGCAGGCACAAGCGGATTCAGCAGTGTCGCCACTCGGGCATAGATAAGATAGGGATTGGCTGAAACCAAGGCATTAACGGGGCAATCCTCAACATCATCAGGTCGCAGAATCACTGCACTGGCTTTTGTAGTGGCCAGATATTTACGGTAACGGCGATTCGCCAGAAACGATATCTGGCCCGGCCCGGCTGACTGAAGCGTGGCAACTGCAGTAATCTGGCAAGCACCATCGCCAGACACCTCACAACCCAGCTGTCGAGCAAGTTTTGCCAGACTAATTCCCACTTTGCGCTCCAAACAGTCTGCTTCAGGCCAACCGACTACTTGAGGCGTTTCAAAACATCATCAGTCACATCGACCCGCTCGCTGGCGTAGGAAACACCTTCAAACAAAATCAAGTCAAAGCTCTGGTCTTTGCCATAGGTTTGAATTGTCTCACGCAAGACCTCCCACACCTTTGCCATTTCCTGATTGCGGCGAATAGTGAAATCTTCACGCAACTCAGTTTCTTTGAGACGCAGTTCACGCTGAGCCGAAACAATTTCGCGTTCTTTTTTCTGTTTTTCGGCCGTGCTCATAAAAGCGCTATCTTTCAAAAAACGTTCTTCTCGATCACGCAGTTGTTTCTGGGCATTGATGATTTCCTGTTGGCGCGGATCGAATTCTTTTTTGATACGCTCAGCCGCCGCCTTTGCCTGGGGTGATTCTTCTACCAGCCGTGTTCCATTAACAAAGCCTATTTTTGTATCCTCAGCATTTACAGCAATGGGGGCGGTCAAAATAGCACCCAGCACAATGCTTGCGATCAGTTTTTTCAAAACAACCTCCTCCTCATTTAAAAGAAAGTACCCAGTGTAAACTGGAACGACTCCGTTCTGTCACCAGGCTCTTCGTTCAGTGGCTTGGCTAGGCTAAACGACAATGGTCCGATCGGCGATAACCAGATCAATGACACACCGGTCGACTGCCTTAGCTCCGAACTGTCATAAGCATCAATATTCTTAAACACGTTACCGATATCCCAAAACAGACTCATTCTGACAGTACTGTTTTCCTCGGAAAACGGTGGCGGAAAAATCAGCTCGGCGCTGCCCACTACTCTGAAATCGCCTCCCAAGTTCACATCATTCTCACGTGGGCCAAGACTATTTGCCCGATAACCACGCACGGAATGGGCACCACCGGCGTAATAGCGTTCGAAAAAGGGTAACTCCGTGGTCTCACCATAACTGTCGCCATGATTTACTTCAAGCTCCAGCGATGTAGTTAATTTCTTACTCAAAGGGTTAAACCAGCGACTGCGCGAGGTAAGCTTGTAAAAATCTAAGCCGCTTGCCGGCAATGCTATATCGCTCGTCAATGACTGCACAAAACCTTCGGTGGCAAAAATGGTTTTGTTACGAGTGTCATGGGTCCAGCCCAGACTCAGTTTGATGACATTAAAATCGTCCGTATTAGCACTGAGAAAATCAAGGTAAGACTGGGGTGTAAACGACGTCGTTTTGATCTGGGTACTGTCATATCCAAAGCCAACTCTTACGGTGTCGAATTCCGACATGGGAATACCGTAAGTCATGGAGCCACCCCAAACATCGGCAATATAGTTGGCCAGATTGGCTTGCGCGGCATCTGTCTCACGATATGAAAGCCTGATGGTCCGGCTAATACCTTCCAAAGTATAGTAAGGATTGGTATGTGAAAAACTGTAGATCTTGTTGGCCTTACTGGTGTTGACCTCTGCACTGACACGCTTGCCGGTGCCTAGAAAATTGTCCTGACTCACACTGGCATTAAACAATGCACCTTCACCACCTGAATAGCCTAGACCCATCATCAAGCTGCCTGAAGGCCGTTCAGTAACTGACATATTCACATCAACCTGATCGCTGCTACCGGGCACCAGCGGCGTTTCCAACGTCACCTGGTCCAGATAACCAAGTCGTTGCACACGCACTTGGGAGCGATTCAATTTACTGGTCGAGAGCCAGGCCCCCTCCATCTGACGGAACTCGCGCCGTATCACTTCATCTTCTGTCTTTTCATTACCTTTTACATTGATCCTGCGCACATAGACTCGCTTACCCGGATCAACGAAGAAGGTCAGGCTTACCTCTTTATTTTCGTTATTCACTTCGGGCACGGCGTTTACATTGGCAAAGGCATAACCCTCATCACCGAGGCGTTCAGTAATAGCCGAACTTGCGGCGTTGATCTTGCGACGCGAAAACACATCACCGGGCTTCTCGGTGATCAGCGCCTCGAGTTCAGCTTGCGGCACGATCAGATCACCGGCAAGCTCAATCGAACGAATCGTGAACTGCTCGCCCTCTGCCACATTGAGAGTAATGAAGACGGATTTTTTGTCCGGCGTAATCGACACCTGGGTCGACTCAACAGTAAAATTGATATAACCACGATCCAGATAATAAGACTTTAAAGTCTCGATATCCGCCGACAGTTTCTGCTTTGAATACTGGTCCCGACTGCTGAAGATTGCATAAAAAGCCGGAATACCGAGTTCGAATTCATCCAACAGGTCATCTTCATCAAAGCGTTCAACACCGATGAGGTTGATCTGTTTGATCAGGGCGACTTCACCTTCCTGAATATTGATTTGAACATCGACCTGGTTTTCACCGGTCTCTTCCACCTTGGTCTCGATCTCGACAGCATAAAACCCACGAACAAAATACTGCCGTTGTAGATCCTGCTCGATCCGATCCAACAAGGAGACATCCAGGATGCGCCCCTTAACCAGCCCCGCGTTCTTCAAACCTTCTTCCAGATCATCGCTGCTGAGCTCGTCATTACCGGTGGTTGTGATTGAGGCGATTGACGGTCTTTCCAGCACCTTAACCACCAGATCATCACCATCACGCAGCAGCGTGATATTTTTGAAAAAACCAGTTTTATAGAGTGCTGCGATGATCTGTCGGGTTTTTGTTTCGGTAATGTCATCACCGATTTCAACCGGCAAGTAGTTAAATACCGTGCCTTCACTGATGCGTTGCAAGCCTTCAACTCGGATATCAAGCACTGAAAAAGTTTCAAATGCCCGGGCAAGCCCCGCCCAGCCAACAGCAACGCACAATAAAAACATCAATAGCGGTCGTTTCATCCTGTCCGCGACCTTATTAATTAACAAAGAAACGTAAAATATCGTTGTAAAAGGCAAGCAACATCAAGCCCAACAACATGGCAACACCAACTTTCTGACCTAGGATTTGGGCGGCCTCCGACACCGGACTGCCCTTGATAAATTCCACCAGGTAGTAGAACAGATGCCCGCCATCGAGCATTGGAATAGGTAGCAGGTTCAGCACGCCCAGACTGATGCTGACGATAGCCAGAAAGGTGAGAAAAGAGATAAAACCAATGCTGGCGGAATAGCCGGCATAACGGGCAATACTGATAGGACCGCTCAAGTTCGAAAGCGCGATATCACCCACAACCATTTTACCCAGCATCCGCAGCGTCAGCGTGGACATGTCCCAGGTTTTGCGCGCGGCATTCACCAGGGCCTCACCGGCACCGTAGCGTACCTCTGATTTCAGTTCTTCGGGCATTTCCAGTAAACGCACACCGGCGCCGATCTTGCCGATATCTCCATCAACGCGCGCGGGTGTAATTTCGAGATCATATTGCGCACCTTCACGTTCAACCTCCACAGCAATCGTCTGTTCTGGCCTTGCGCGGACATAATCAACCCACTGTTCCCAGTCGTTTATCGTTTGGCCATCAGCCGCAACTACCTCATCACCCACCTCGATCCCGGCACGTTCTGCCGCACCATTCGGAGCAAGCTTGCCAATAATGGCAGGAATCAACGGACGATAGGGTCGGATGCCGATAAAATCGAGCAAACCACCCCGGTTGAGGTCTTCTGGGATCTTATCAAGCAGGATGACATGCTCAGACTGCACAGCAGTATCGACCGCTTCCACCTTGATGACCACTTCACCAGAAGAAAATGCATCATCCAACATGGCCACCACCGCCACTTCCCAGGTGGGTGTTTTGCGTCCGCCGATTTCGACAATACGATCACCCTGCTGCAAGCCGCCCATGGCAGCGATGGACTGCTCAGTCACTTCGCCGACAATCGGTTTCATTCCGGTAACACCGACGACAAAAATCAGCCAGTAGGCGGCAATAGCGAGCATAAAATTGAACAGCGGCCCGGCCACAACCACCGCGGCGCGTTTAGCCAGTGATTGGCGGTTGAAAGCACGGTGCACCTCTTCCGGCACGACCTCGCCTTCCCGTTCGTCCAGCATGCGCACGTAACCACCCAGCGGAATGGCAGCAATAACATATTCGGTCTGATCCGGCCCCGCGGTTTTGCTCCACAGCGGTTTGCCAAAACCAACAGAAAACCGCAGCACCTTGATACCCAATTTACGCGCCACCCAGAAGTGACCGAATTCATGCACGGTAATCAAAATGCCGAGCGCGAGAATAAAAAAGAAAACTGATGATAAAACTGTGCTCATACTGATCTGCTTATTATTGAATCAAACGCTTGGCGAACATTCTCGCTTCTTGATCAGCCTCTAGCACCTGATCCAATGAATTTACCGCGACAGAGTGTACAGCTGTCAGCGTTTGTTCAACCACCGAAGAAATGGCGGTAAATTTTAATTGTCCATTCAAGAATGCATCCACTGCAATCTCATTGGCGGCATTCAGGATAGCCGAAGCCGAGCCACCGGCTTCGAGCGCTGCATAAGCGAGTCGCAAACAGGGAAAGCGTTTATAGTCAGGCTTTTCGAAATCCAGCCTGGCCACATCAAACAGGTTGAGCTTTTCCACGCCAGCGTCAATACGCTCGGGCCAAGCCAAAGCATTGGCAATCGGTGTGCGCATGTCTGGGCTACCGAGTTGTGCCAACACCGAGCCATCGACATAATCCACCAGCGAGTGAATCACGCTCTGGGGATGTATGACCACTTGCACCTGACTTGGTTCGGCATTGAACAGCCAGCAGGCTTCGATCACTTCCAACCCCTTGTTCATCATGGTAGCGGAATCCACCGAGATCTTGCGCCCCATCACCCAGTTGGGATGGGCGCAGGCCTGCTCAGGCGTGACAGCCTCCAGCTCGTTCAAATCGCAGCTGCGAAACGGTCCGCCCGAGGCGGTCAGCAATATCTGCCGAACACCAACACCTTCCATTTCGCCCTGATAGCCATTCGGCATACATTGGAAGATGGCATTGTGTTCGCTGTCCACCGGTAACAACACGGCATTATTCTTTTTAACTTCATCCATGAACAGCTGGCCCGACATCACCAGTGCTTCTTTGTTGGCCAACAGGATACGCTTGCCCGCTTTGGCCGCGGCCAAAGCGGGCAACAAGCCTGCAGCACCAACGATAGCCGCCATCACACTGTCGACGTCGGGCAATGAAGCCACCTCGACTAGACTTTCGCTACCCGCAAGAATCTCTATATCCAGACCCGCGTCTTTTAGCTCCGTAGACAGTAACTCAGCTGCCGTCTCATCCGCCATCACGGCATATTTCGGTGTAAACTCGCGACACTGCGCCGCCATTTTTTCAACATCGCGATTGGCTGTGAGAGCAATGACACGATAACGATCTGAATGGCGTTCAATCACATCGAGAGTGCTAGCACCAATTGAGCCGGTTGAACCGAGGACGGTAACACCGATCATTTCACACCCTCAAACAGGGTCAGGCCCAGGGCAAAAATCGGTGCTGCAGCAGTCAGGCTGTCGATGCGATCCAACACCCCGCCATGGCCTGGCAATAATTGGCCACTGTCCTTAAGCCCAACGCGCCGCTTGAACAGGCTTTCAAACAAATCACCAATGATAGAAAAGGCGACCACGATCAGGGACAAGATCACAAAACCGACAATGCCCAATACCGGCAGATCAAAGTTCACCGCACCAATGATGGAAAAAATGCCCGCTGCAGCCAAACCACCGGCCACACCTTCAATCGTTTTGCCCGGACTGACGTTAGGTGCAAGTTTGTGCTTGCCAAATTTACGCCCGGCAAAATAGGCGCCGCTATCCGCCATCCAAATCAACACCATCACAAACAGCAACATATAGGGACCAGCCGCTGAGAACGAATGAATATGAATCATGGCCAACCAGGTCGGCACTAGCACCAAAATCCCAACAAATGCGCCAATCAAGCTATCGCGACCGGCAAGCCCGGTAGCACCGCGATAACGAAACACCCAGCGGGTACCCACCAACCACCAGACAGCGGCCAACAAGAATACTGCCAGCTCAATCCCGGCCAGCTTGAGCTTTGAGAAATAAACCAAGGCCAGCATCGCAACAATCAAAGAAGAATAGGAAATTCTGGCAGCAGTAGATTTCAGGCCTATCAAACGACCCCACTCCCAGCTACCCATGACAACAAACAGCGCCAGAATCAGGCCCAGCATGTCTGTACTCAGCTTGAGCCCCCCCCATACCACTAGCGGTATCAGCACCAAAGCTGTCAACACACGCTGTTTAAGCACGCTTTATCTGCTCCACCTGATCGCCGGTGCGGCCAAACCTGCGTTGGCGCCCTGCAAACCACTCTAAGGCAATATTCAGCTCTTCCTTGTTGAAATCAGGCCAAAGCGTGTCCGTGAAATAGAGTTCGCTATAAGCCAGCTGCCACATGAGAAAATTACTAATGCGTTGCTCGCCACCTGTTCTGATAAACAGATCCGGTTCGGGTAAACCTGCGAGAGAGAGGTGTTGTTCAATCAGCGACTCGGACACTACGGCGGCGTCGAGCTTACCCGCCTGTACTTGCCCGGCAATCGTTTTCACCGCCTGACCAATATCCCAGCGGCCACCATAATTGGCAGCCACCACCAATTGCAGACCATTGTTATCCGCGGTCATAGTTTCTGCTTTGCTGATTTCAGCACACAGCTTGTCGGAAAAGCGGCTTAGGTCACCAATCACCTTGAGACGCACATTGCGTTTGTCCAACTTCTTAGACTCACGCTGCAACGCCATTACAAACAGTTCCAGCAATAGGCCTACTTCTTTCTCAGGCCGGCGCCAGTTTTCACTGCTAAAAGCAAACAGGGTCAACACCTGCACACCCAACTCACCACAACGCTGCACAATCGCACGCACAGACTCAACACCGGCACGATGCCCAGCAACTCTGGGCATGTGACGCTGTTTGGCCCAACGCCCGTTTCCATCCATGATGATGGCAATATGGCGCGGTGTCTTACCGTGAAACTCCTGAGCTTGTGAGCCTTCAGACATGCATTTTCCTAGGGACGTTTGCAGCAATTGCATCCGAATTTTGAAGGGGGCTACTTGGCCCCCTTCAACGTTTCATTTGCGCTAGATTTCCATTAGATCTTTTTCTTTCACTTCGAGTAACTGTTCTATCTCGGCAATATACTTGTCTGTGATCTTCTGAATGTCATCCTCAGCGCGATGGGCATCGTCCTCACTGATTTCTTTTTCTTTCAACAACTCTTTGATGTCATTGTTTGCATCACGACGGATATTGCGAATTGCTACGCGTCCACCTTCCGCCTCATGCCTAACTACCTTGGTCATCTCTTTGCGTCGCTCTTCCGTCAACATCGGTAATGGCACGCGGATAATATCACCGGAGGTGGAAGGGTTCAGGCCAAGATCAGAATTCATAATTGCCTTCTCAACTACAGATACCATGGCCTTTTCCCAGGGTTGCACAGATAAAGTTCTAGCATCTGAGACAGAGACAGTCGCTGCCTGATTGATCGGTACTTCATTACCGTAATAATCGACTTTTACATGATCCAGCAAACTGATATGGGCGCGGCCTGTACGTATTTTTGAGAACTCGTTTTTCAGGGCTTCGATACTTTTTACCATCCGTGCCGAAGCATCTTTTTTAATGTCTTCAATCATGCATCATCCCTATAATTATCGAACGAATGTGCCTTCCTTATTGCCCAAAATGACATTCTTCAAGGCACCTGGTTTATTTATATCCAGAACACAAAGCGGCATGTCGTAATCACGGCACATAACGATGGCCGTGGCATCCATTACTGCCAAACGCTGGTCAAGCACTTCATCAAAGCTCAGGGTGTCGTAACGTTTGGCGGAAGGATCCTTAACAGGATCAGCCGTGTAGACGCCGTCAACCTTGGTGGCTTTTATCAGAAGATCTGCACCGATCTCGACGGCTCGTAAACTAGCGGCAGAATCAGTTGTAAAAAACGGATTGCCAGTACCAGCAGCGAAGATCACAACGCGGCCTTTTTCCAAGTGTCTTACAGCACGACGCTTGATGTAATCTTCACAGATTTGGTTGATCTTAATAGCCGACATGACGCGAGCATAAATACCGAGATTTTCGAGTGCATCCTGCATCGCCAGCGCATTCATCACCGTGGCCAACATACCCATATGGTCGCCGGTAACACGTTCCATCCCCGCTTCAGCAAGACCTGCGCCACGAAAAATGTTGCCGCCCCCAATGACCATGCCAACCTCAACACCATCATTGACAAGCTCTTTTACTTCGGATGCAATCCTTTTGATGGTCTGAGGGTCAATACCGTATTGACCCTCACCCATTAACGCCTCGCCACTGAGTTTCAGCAGGACCCGCTTGTATGCAGGTTTTACCTTGCTTTCAGACACCTAACTTATGCTCCTTTAGCTTGAGCCATAACTTCAGCGACGAAATCCTCTTCTTTCTTCTCGATACCTTCACCCACTTCCAGACGTTTAAAACCAGTGACGGTTGCGCCTTTAGAAGCCAGCAGCTTGGCAACTGTCTGGTCGGGGTCTTTAACAAAAGGTTGGCCCACCAGAGTGATCTCTTTCAAGAACTTGGCGATTCGGCCAGTAATCATTTTTTCGATGATTTCAGGTGGCTTGCCGCTTTCAGCTGCTTGAGCAGAGAAGATTTCTTTCTCTTTTTCGATCAGTTCGGCAGACACCTGCTCTTCACTGACACACTCAGGCTTACTGGCTGCAACGTGCATGGCAATATCGCGAGCCAGTTCCTGATCACCACCTTCAACAGCAGCCAGAACACCGATGCGGGTGCCATGCAGGTAAGCACCTACAACACCAGAAGACTCAACCAGGCTTACACGACGAACAGTGATATTCTCACCGATCTTGGCGATCAGTTCTTTACGCGCCTCTTCAACAGAAATACCACCCTCTTCAATGGCAGTTTCTGCCAGTGCTTCAGCAGTAGCGGCACCGTTGTTCAGCGCTGCGTTTGCAACATTAGCTGCGAAGGCAGTGAAATCGTCACCTTTAGCAACGAAGTCAGTCTCACAATTAACCTCAACCAGGACTGCCCGTTTACCATCGGCGCTACTCGCCATGGCAATAATGCCTTCAGCGGCAACACGGTCAGCTTTTTTATCAGCCTTGGCCAGGCCTGCTTTACGCATTAGTTCGATTGCTGCTTCGATATCACCGTCAGTCTCAACCAACGTTTTTTTACATTCCATCATGCCTGCGCCAGTTCTTTCACGCAGTTCTTTTACTTGGGCTGCTGTAATTGCCATTGCCTCAACCTCGCTTAATTTTAATGTGTACTCAATCCATACAACGAGCCGCCCAACCGGGCGGCCCATGAAGCTGACTTCCCCGCTGGCTTACGCTTCTGCTGATTCGCCCGATTGGGCCTGCTCAGCAGATGTCTTTTTAGATTTTTTGACAGTGGTCTTTACAGAAGTTTCGTCGGCCTCGTCGATTTCAATGAAATCATCACCAGCGGTGGTTCCAGACGCAGCACGACCGTTGATCACTGCATCAGCAACACCACGTGCGTACAGTGAGATGGCACGAGCAGAATCATCATTGCCGGGGATCATGTAATCAACAATGCGGGGGTCATTATTGGTATCAATAATGCCCAGTACTGGAATACCCAGGGTCTTGGCTTCGCGAATCGCAATTTTTTCGTGACCAGAATCAACAACAAAAATGGCATCGGGCAAAGTGGCCATGTTTTTGATACCGCCCAGACTACGATCCAGCTTTTCCATTTCGCGTTTCAGGCCCAGCGCTTCTTTCTTGTTAAAACGTTCCATGCGGCCATCCTGAACCATCGCTTCCAGGTCTTTCAGACGCTTGACGGACTGCTTGATGGTCTTAAAATTGGTCAACATACCACCCAGCCAGCGATGATTGACATAAGGCATATCGCAACGCTCTGCCTCTTGGCGAACCATGTCCTGCGCGGCACGCTTGGTGCCAACAAACAGAATTTTGCCTTTTTTGGCTGCCAGACTACCGACAAAGTTCATGGCATCATTGAACAGTGGCAGGGTCTTTTCCAGGTTGATGATATGGATTTTGTTACGATCGCCGAAAATGTATGGACCCATTTTCGGGTTCCAGTAACGGGTTTGGTGGCCAAAGTGAACACCGGCCTCCAGCATTTCACGCATTGAAACGTTTGACATTTAATTCTCCTGAATCGGGTTTTAAACCTCCGCATATCCCCGCCACCTAACCCGCCGGTTCTAAGACCCTTGGGCACCCAGGCACAGGTGATGATATGCGTGCGAATTTACCGGTATAGCCGGCTACCTAAAAATATACAACTGGTGAATTTCATCCAGCTGGCGCGCTTTATACCATAATCCGGCCCTACACTCAAATTTCAGGGCCCGCCAGAATCGGCTCGAAAAACCGAAAAAATTGTGGGCTGACAAGGAGATGCAAAACACGCTAATATTCCGCTGATGTCTTTCCATCAGCAAAATTTACCCAGGTTTACAGTATGGCCGTCAAGATAAAAAGCGCCGAAGAAATTGAGAAAATGCGGGTTGCCGGCCGTCTGGCGTCCGAAGTACTGCATATGATCCGCCCCCACGTTGTGGCCGGCATCTCAACAGATGAATTGAATCAGATTTGCCATGACTTTATCGTCAACGAGCAGCAGGCCGTGCCAGCACCATTGAATTACCATGGGTTTCCCAAATCCATCTGCACCTCAGTCAATCATCAGGTATGCCATGGCATTCCTGGGAAAAAAGTGCTCAAAAATGGCGACATCGTCAATATCGACATCACCGTCATCAAGGACGGCTACCATGGCGATACCAGCAAAATGTTCTACATCGGCGAGCCCTCGATCCTGGCCCGCCGGCTCACAGAAACCAGCCATGAGTGCATGAAGCTAGGCATTGAGCTGGTCAAACCGGGCATCACCCTCGGCGACATCGGCCACGCCATTCAGACACATGCCGAGGGCAACGGCTTTTCCGTGGTGCGCGAATACTGCGGCCACGGCATCGGCAAGGAGTTCCACGAAGAGCCTCAGGTTTTGCATTATGGCAGCCCAAATTCAGGGCTTACCCTGAAGGAAGGTATGATCTTCACTATCGAACCCATGATCAATGCCGGCCGGCGCGAAGTTAAACTGCTACCGGACAAATGGACCGTCGTCACCCGCGACCGCAGCCTATCGGCCCAATGGGAGCATACGCTGCTAGTCACCGAAGATGGTTTTGACGTGCTAACCAAGTTGCCTGAAGACGAAATCTAATCAGAAGCACCTAGCTCATGCCTGTCCAATTGTCTGTATTCGACCAGACGCTATTCGAGCAAGAACTTGCTGAAGGCAAGGCCGCCGTGCAGGTTTACCGTGAAGCACTGCGCTTAGCCCATCAAGCTATCGAAGAACGTTTTAACCAGGGTCAGCAAGCCGCTGATCTTGTGCGTCTGCGTGCGGAGCTGATCGATCAGGTGCTGACACGCGCCTGGCGAGACTTTTTTTCTTCCGATGAGTCTGACCTCGCCCTGGTCGCCGTCGGCGGTTATGGCCGCGGCGAGCTGCATCCAGAGTCTGACATCGACATCCTGATCCTGCTGCGAAAGCCCGAGCAAGAACGCTACCGCGAAGCCTTGGAAATGTTCATCATGTTTCTGTGGGATATCGGCCTGGAAGTCGGCCAGAGCGTGCGCTCAATCCAGGAATGTGTTGAGCAAGCCAGCCAGGACATCACCGTCGCCACCAATCTGATGGAAGCGCGCAATCTGGTTGGTCCGGCAGAATTGTTTGAGTCTATGCGTCAGCAAACCGGGCCTGACAAGATCTGGTCCAGCCGTGATTTTTTCGAAGCCAAGTGGCAAGAACAAATCAAGCGGCATTTCAAATACGACGACAGTGCCTACAACCTCGAACCCAATATCAAAGAGGGCCCCGGTGGCTTGCGCGACATCCAGATGATCGGTTGGGTGGCTAAGCGCCATTTCAATGCCGAAACACTGCACGACCTGGTCAAGCATGATTTTCTCACTGAAGAAGAATATACCCACCTGATCGAAGGGCAAAACTTTCTCTGGCAAGTGCGCTTTGGCCTACACATCATCACCAAACGCCACGAAGACCGACTACTGTTCGACCACCAGCGCAACCTAGCCGAAATCTTTGGTTACCGTGATGAAGACACCAATCTGGCGGTCGAGCAATTCATGAAACAGTACTACCGCACCATCATGGAGTTGAGCCGCTTGAACGAAATGCTGTTGCAGCTGTTTCAAGAAGCCATTCTCTACGCAGATCAACATGGCAAGCCGACCCCCATTAACAAGCGTTTTCAGATTCGTAAAGGCTTTATCGAAGTTACCGATGAACGCATCTTCGATCGTTACCCCTTCGCGCTTCTGGAAATATTTCTATTGATTCAGCAGCACCCTGAAGTTAAGGGGGTCAGAGCTTCCACCATTCGTCTTATACGCAGCCACCGCGACCTGATTGATGATGCTTTCCGCAACGACCTGCGCAACCGCAGTCTGTTTATGGAGATCCTGCGCCAACCCGACGGGCTCACCCACGAACTGCGGCGCATGAACCGTTACGGCATCCTGGCCAACTACATTCCCGCCTTCGGTAATGTGGTCGGCCTGATGCAATATGACCTGTTCCACATCTACACTGTCGATGAACACACCCTGATGGTGATTCGCAACATGCGCCGCCTGATGCTGAAAAAACATGAGCATGAACTGCCCTTCTGCAGCAAGATCATGCAACGTATCGCCAAACCAGAATTGCTCTATCTGGCCGGCATGTTTCATGACATTGCCAAGGGCCGCGGCGGCGATCACTCCGAACTGGGCGCCATCGATGCCACTGAATTCTGCCTGCAGCATGGCCTCAATCAATATGACGCCGACATCGTCGCCTGGCTTGTCAAACAGCACCTGATCATGTCCACCACCGCCCAACGCAAAGACATCAGCGATCCAGATGTGATCGCTGAATTTGCTTCCAAAGTAGGCAACACCAGCCGCCTGGACTATCTCTATATGCTTACCGTCGCGGACATGCGCGGCACCAATCACAAGCTCTGGAATGATTGGAAAGACTCCTTAATGCGTGAACTGTATTTGGCCACCCATCGCGCCCTCAGACGCGGACTGGAAAACCGAGAGGACCTAAGTGAATATTGCAACAACATACAACAACAAGCGCTTGAAACACTCCAAAACCAGCATGTTGCCAGAGCAGCAGTCATAAGCCTATGGCAGCACCTAAGCGAAGACTACTTCATCCGTCACGCCGTGGATGAAATCGTTTGGCACGCTGAGGCCATCATCTTCAACGACGGCCGCGAATATCCATTGATACTAGTGCAGCAACACGCCCAGCGCGGCGGCACAGTAATCTTCATCCACATGCCCATCGCCGATCACCTGTTTGCTGCCAGCACCGGCACATTTGAACAATTAGGCATGACAGTTGCTGACGCCCGCATTCTCACATCAGACGATGGCTTCACATACGATACTTACGTACTACTGGAAGAAAATGGCGAGGCCATTCGTAGCTCTCACAGGATTGAAGACACCATCGACTCACTACGCTGTGAACTGCAACAAACCTGTCTCACAAAAAAACAGATCAGTCGCCGCACTGCTCGCCAACTGAAACACTTCGACACCCCTACACGGATCAACTTTAGCCAGGATGAGCCCAAACAGCGCACTGTAATGGAACTAGTCACCGCTGACCGCCCGGGTCTATTATCCAAGATCGGCCACGCCCTGATGGAGTGTGGCGTGCAATTACAGAATGCGAAAATTGCCACTATCGGCGAACGGGTCGAAGACGTCTTTTTTATCAGCGACAAAAACAATAACCCCGTCACCGATGAAACGCTGCTCAAAAAGCTGCGCAAAACCATTATCAATTATCTTGATAACTGAAGCTGCCACTCACAGCAGGGCTCAGGTATGCTAAACGTATGACGGGCTTTCACCACATCAAAGACAAGATTCTGCAACAGCATCTGCTGCCCATCGCACTTACCGTGATCGCCCTGCTGTTGGCACTTGCCGGCGACAATGCCACTGAACTGCTGCGCTATCACGTGATCGAAATCAAATCGGGCCAAGTCTGGCGCCTGATCACCGGCAATCTGGTCCACCTGGGCAGTTCACACATGCTTATGAACGTGCTCGGCCTCGGCCTGATCTGGGGTCTGTTCTGGAGTTGTTTCTCTGCCAAGCAATGGTTAGTCATCACCCTCATCAGCGGCCTGAGCGTGAGCCTTGGCCTGTTAGTTCTCAACCCGCAACTGGTCTGGTATGTAGGGCTCTCCGGCGTACTGCACGGTCTCTTCCTTGCTGGTGCCGTCGGCGGCATCCGCCGTGGCGACCGACGCGAAGCCATCCTGCTAGTTGCCATCGTCGGCAAACTGATCTGGGAACAAGCCTATGGCGCCCTGCCCGGCTCGGCAGACATGGCCGGTGGCCCAGTGGTGGTGGATTCACATCTTTATGGCGCCATCGGCGGCGCCGTCGCGGCACTGTTGCTCAAGCCAAGGATGTGGTGTAAGTCTGATTAATCACATCGCCCATGGAAATCAATGTCACTCAGAATAATACTAAGCGGAATCCGTACATGCAGCACAATACCTAAGGGTGATTGAACCATACGGCCTCTAACTTACCCCCTTATGCTATTGTGAGATTTTGGTACTTTTTAAAACGACACAAATACAGCCAGCTAACCGACTGAAAAACTGGAATTTATTAACTACATAGAAAAAACCAGAACTTGCAGAATAAAGAATCTATCCTTAACTTGACCAAGATGATGAAGTTATCACCATCTACATGCTAAAAAAAACAAGAGGGCAAAGGATATGCCGAATCACGCCAGTAAGAGCAAAGCAAACAAAAGCAAAGCACTTGGAAACCTGCCTTCGCAAAGACATGGGGATAACAAGGCGACATTACACCTTCTAGATAATCGCCCGGGAGCTGTTCAGCTCAGAGTATTGCAAGCGATGGCGAACAACAGCCCCCAAGCAAAACACGCCGAGAGCTTACAAGCCATGGAAGATGGTAGCTCGCACATAGTGGCGCAGCGACGACAAGCAGAGCGCATGTTTAGCGGTACAACCCAACGACAAGAATCACCTGAAGAAGAGCTTCAGATGAAAGTCCAGACGACACCCCTGCAACGGCAAGATTTAGAGGATGAGGAACTACTCCAGGGGAAATTCGAGTCAGTCCAACGACAAGACCTTGAAGAAGAGGAGTTGTTGCAAGGAAAATTCGCCACCAGCGACACGCCGCCGAGGCAGTTGCAAGGTGAAGCTGGCCACAAAAAAAACCACACCGGCCTGCCTGACAATCTCAAAACCGGGATTGAAAACCTCTCCGGCTATGCTATGGACGATGTGAAAGTCCACTACAACTCAGAAAAACCAGCACAACTGCAAGCCCATGCCTATGCACAAGGAACAGACATTCATGTCGCTCCGGGGCAAGCGAAACATCTGCCGCATGAGGCTTGGCATGTGGTGCAGCAAAAACAGGGGCGCGTAAAACCAACACTGCAGGCCAAGGGCGTGTCGATAAATGACGATGCGGGGCTCGAGCATGAAGCGGATGTGATGGGGGCAAAAGCCTTGCAGATGCAGCGCCGCGAAAATAGTGGGCTTGAATCCGGCATCCAGCAACTACAGCGCGCGGTAAACAATCAGGCCGTGCAGCGGAACGGCAGCACAAAAGGCAAGAAAGTGACCGCAACCGGGCCAAATGCCAAGTTTGTGTTGTTTGGCTCTAATGTAACGGTTGCATCTAACAAGCTGGAAGGGACAATTCCGTCACAGGACTTGGGCTCGGTCAAGGCCAAAATTGGGGCTGCTGCCGAATATCCTATTCTACCCGGGCTCAATTTCAAGGCGGGTGTTGGCCTGCAGGCAACAGCCGGGCTTGGTGTTGGCGGGGGAACCTACAAACTCGAGCGCACGTCCTCAGAAAGAACGCCGGAACCAGAGAGTGAGAGCATGAGTGAGTCACTGTTAGGGCATACGGTGACGGACGTAGAGGACAAGCTATCTGTCAATAATGTGGGCCTAAAGGCCACAGCTGGAGTGAGTCTGGAAGCGTTTGTTGGTGGCAGTGCTGGTGTGCCCTACATCGGCAACCTGGATGCCAAACTGTTTGCCAAGGGAGGCGTAACCGCAGACTTGGCCGGCACTGTCTCCGGAAATTTAAGCCGCAAGAAACAAGGCTATGACAAGTTTAGTGGCAATCTGGCGGCTACCCTGGCCGGCAACGCTGAATTGAAGGCCAGTGTGGGTGCCAGCATTGGTTACACCATTGCCTTTATCAGTGGCGATCTGAAAGTTTGGACATTCAAGGAATGGTCCTTGGGTCAGGCAAAGTTCAAGTATGAAAAATCTGTAACTGTAGGTAGGGCCGGCAATGAAGGAAAAGAGGTGGCCGAGGAAGGGCTACAGTATATGAAGGACGATCTTGGCGATGTCGGCAGCAAGCTCAAAGATCAAGCGGATGAAGCCACAATCGGGACTGCAGATGGAATTGACAAAGCCAAGTTCAACACACTCGACCCTGTCGTCAAAGAAGCCCTAGAGCAACATGCTATCTTCAGCACTAACTACAGCAAAGCCAAAAAAGCGTGGGTCAAGCTCGGCGGTAATGAATCGGCCTTCCCCAGCCGCAAAGATTTCAACAGTAATACCAAAAAAGGCTATGGCATCTTATTAGATTAAGCGAATGAATGTTTACTAGAAAGCAATGAGGGTAGTTAACAGATGAGCGAAATTTTCGCCACAGTCCAACAGTATTTTACTGAGCAGAAATGGCCGACTGCACCGTTGCAGGAAAAGTCTGCGCTACAAATGAATTATCAGGGAGATAACGGCCAGTGGGTGTGTATAGCCTGGGTTCGCGAAGAGGAACAGCAGTTTATTTTTTATTCCGTGTGCCCGATAAAGGTGCCAGAGGAAAAGCGCCCAGCGGTAGCTGAATTTGTCACCCGAGCAAATTATGACTTGATGATGGGAAACTTTGAAATGGGCTACGAAACCGGTGAGCTACGTTTTAAAACAGCAATCGACCTGGGCAGAGATCAGATTGACCAAGCGTTAATTAATCAATTGGTCTTCGGCAACGTATTGCTGATGGACCGCTATCTGCCGGGGATAATGAATATCCTGCAAGGCAATACATCTCCCGAAGGCGCAATTGCGCAGATAGAGCAACGAGAAACGGAACTAATGGTTTGAAGAATCGGGGGGACAGCGTTGTGTCACCCCTTAATGAAAAAAACCTAGATTAACACCTGCTGCCCACACATACTACCGCCATTGCCATAATGCTAGCAGCCATTGTCGCCACGCAGATCGGGAACAGGTCTATGTAGGTCACACGCCCCATAGCCATTAGGGTGTGTCACATGCACAAAAAGATTCTCTTTCTAATATCCTAGAGTTTAGAGTCTCAGAGGAGAAAAGACCGAATTATTTCCAATAAAACATTGACATAGCAACGGCAAAAAAGTTGCCGCGCCTTGCATAACTGTTTTTAAAATTCACGAGATGCAAGG
>CALZIQ010000019.1 GCA_945787735.1 uncultured Chromatiaceae bacterium
CCGGTTTTTGATAGAAATCGTAGGCACCTTTGGCAATGGCCTTAACAGCGTTTTCGCGCTCATCATTGCCGGTCACAACAATCACCTTGGTGGCAGGCGCAAGGTCCAGAATCTCATCCAGGGCGGCCATGCCTTCTGTCGCATTCTCAGGATCGGGTGGCAGCCCCAGGTCCAACAGAACAACTGCTGGCTCATAACGACGCAGAGCATTGATGGCCTCCTTACGCTCACCAGCGATGAGCACCTCATAACCTTCAAAGCACCAACGCATCTGGCTCTGTAAGCCGGGATCATCCTCGACCACCAGAATTCTTTTTTGCTCTTGCTTGGAACGAGCCAATATTTAATTCCCCAACTGTTGACTGCGCCCGACTGAGATCAACCCGGCACCTTTGGAATCGATAGTTGAAACAGTGTACCTGTACCCGGCTGGCTGTTCACCCGAACATCACCGCCGAGGCCACGCACGAACTCGCGGCATTCATATGCCCCTATTCCCATTCCGGCATTGCCTTTGGTGGTGTCAAAGGGACGAAACAGGCGCTCACGAATGAATTTTTCATCCATTCCGCAACCGCTATCTTCTATTTCGATAACAGCATTTTGACCGTCCGAAGTCAACCGCAACACCACCTTGCCATCTTCGGCGGTGGCCTCTTGCGCGTTTTGCACTACATGCTGGATCACCGCCGCCAAACGGTCATGCTCTGCCACCACGCTCACATCAGCATCCCCACCTTCCAGTTCAGGCGCAGGGCTGCTCGAGGCGCACTGGCGAACTATTTCCTCCAGCACCGGCAACAGGCGCACCGCCCTTGAACTCGGCTGCAGCTCACGCCCCTGGCGCAGCTGTGCCAACATGCGCTGCATCTTGTTAACCGCATTGTCCACTGTAGCCATGGCGTCATCGACAAACTCCTGTTTGTGACCGAATTTTTTGGCATTCGACACCACCAGCGAGAGTTGTCCGACCACATTTTTCAGATCATGCACCACATAGGCTGAGAGGCGATTAAAAGCCTCAAACTGGCGTGCATTGGCCAGTTCAGCACTCGCCTGTGACAGGGCCAAATAACTGGCCGCCTGACTGGCCGCTGTTTTGAGCAGATCGCGATCTTCCCAGTTGATCCGGTGCTCAGCTCTAGATTGCAACAACAATACCAGGCCCACCAGACGCTTATTCTGAAACAAGGGGATCAATAACCAAGCCCGCTCGACCTGTTGAAACCATTGGGGCAGCTCGAGTCCTTGATAGATCTCGGGCGTGCTTGCGTACTCATCCAGATCCAGCAGCCATTCCTTCTCACGCAAAAAACTGACCAGCACATCATCGCAAGGAATGGCTGCTGACCCAGTGGCATTCCATTCCACTGCCAGCTCAAACCGCTTCAAATTGTTATCGCATACCCACAGCAAGCCGCCTGGGCTATCGACAATGGCAGCTAAGGCTTGCAAGGCGTGTTCCCCCAGGCCGGGGCCGGGCTCTTCGTTCGCCAGTGCGCCAATAAAATGCAGCCACTCTTCACGGTAATCATATTTATAATTGAAAAAGTGCTTACTCAGAAAGATCCGCACGCGGGCCCGCACCTGGCCGGAAAACATCAAGGCAAACAACACCAGCGCCGCGCCAAACAGGAAAACCACCTGGGCAAGATTGCCCCAACTTCCGCCCAGATAACGGATGGCATAGCCTCCCAAGGCCATCAGTAACAGGTAGACCCCTGCCCCAACAATGGCTGCAGTGTGGAAGACAATGCGTCGCGAAACAAACACATCCAACGACCATTGCGGATTTCGCGCCGCGGAGACAGCAATCAACGGCACCACAAGGATGTGGATAAACCCACGCGCATCCCACAGGCCCGGGTCAATACTGTTGAACAACACCGCATTGGCATAAAGAAAAAAATCGTAGGCAAACAGACCACCCAACCCAAGGCAGAGATACTTGATGGCCCAGCGCTGCTGCATAGGCGTATTGCGGAACAACTGCTCAATCAGAACCAGTCCAAAGACTGCAAGCACAAGATGGCCAGCAAGACGGGGATCATAGCCAACAATTTCAGCCACAGACTTGCCCGACAAAGATGCAAACACATGCATGCTCACCAAAACAAACCAAGCAGCTGCAACGCCATAACCGATTGTACGAAGTATAGGGGCGATCGTGACCACGCCATTTTCGTCGGCCGTCAGGATCTTGTACAGAAACAAAAGCGCTGCCCCGTCGCGGAACAACTCAAGACCGATATGAAGAATGGTGAGCGGTACCTGAAAAAGATGGCTGTAGGCCAACAAACCCGCCCAGGCTGCCGAAAAAAGACACAAGGCGAGCAGCAAACCACCTTGCAGACGACCTCGCCAGCTGGTCAGCAGCAACAAGGCCAGCAACAAGTATCCCAGCGCCGCCAGGGCATATCCCCATGCGCCAATATTAAGATTGGAAAGCGTATCTACCATCACAGGATCGAATTTATTAACCGAAAAAGGATAAGCACAGCGCTGAATCCTGACTTATCGTGCGCCCTGGCCAAAAATCACCACTTCAGCCGTCTGGAACAGGATCAGACAATCCAAAAAAAGGCTGTAGTTTTTTACGTAATAAAGGTCGAATTGCAGCTTTTCGCGCGCGTCCTCGTCGGATGCGCCGTAGGAGTATCGCACCTGGGCCCAGCCCGTGATTCCTGGTTTGACCCGATGACGTTCAGCGTAATAGGGGATTTTTTCAGCCAGCTGCTCGACAAACTCTGGGCGCTCTGGGCGGGGGCCTATGAAGCTCATGTCACCTCGCAAGACGTTGAAGATTTGCGGTAATTCATCGATACGGCTACGACGCATGAACTTGCCCACATGTGTGACACGGCTGTCATTTTTCTGCGCCCACTGGGGGGAGCCATCTTTCTCGGCATTGACAATCATGCTGCGGAACTTCAACACCTGGAACAGACGCCAGTTCTGGCCGACACGTACCTGCCGATAGAGAATTGGCCCCCTGAAGCCACTCTCGATAAAGATAGCCAGAACCGCCAACAGCATAATGGGCCAAGTCAGCATCAGAATTAAAGAGCTGGCCAAAATATCAAAAAAACGTTTAATGGTCAGCTGAAAACCCACATGCTGGAATCCGTCTGAGAAGATCAGCCAGCTGGGATGCAGTGTCTCCAGCTTGACCTTGCCCGACTCACGCTCGAAAAAGGTCAGTGAATCAACTACGTCGATACCACTCATCTTGCAATCGAGCAGATCTTCAACCGGAAACGATTTGCGTCGATCCTCGATTGCCACCACAATCTCCTGGATGAGATTCTGCTGGGCATAATCGATCAAGGGAATATCGAGATGGATCACACTGTCTTCAGGCATGATGTCGTGTTCACCGTGTACATGGACAAAACCGGCTATCTTAAACCCCATCTGGTCACTCTTGCGACGAAGCTGTTTGAACTGCTCTGCCCGCTTGCCCGCCCCCAGCACCAGCACCTGCCGTTTGAGCGTTTCACTACCGATGTATTTGAAAAAGACAATTCGAACCAGAATGATCCCGGTAACTGCAATCACAAACGCCCAGGCGAAGGCGCCCCGACCTACAAACAGATAAGGGAAGAGATAAAACAACAAACTCATACCGGCCAAGGCCATCAACATACCCAGCCCAAGGCGCAACACTGTGCCCTCAAGCCCTTCCCGGTAGAGGTTTTTATACAAGCCCATGGCTGTCAGTGAGATAAACATCACTGATGTAAAGAGCATCGCCTTGGGCCAAAGCGGAAGCAGCTTTTCGTCAATCCCAGCGTCGAGAAAACGCAGTTGGACACCAATAAAGATTGAAGACCAAAACATGGCCAGCTCAATCAGTACCAAGAGCAGGAAAGATGTAGGAACGTAATGTCTGAAAAGCCTAAGCATATTGTTGTTATTGACTAGCCAACCCGAGGAAAAACGAAGAATTTATAAACCGCCAATCCATTCCGGGTTTAAATATAGGTTACCTAATCCACGCCTAACGTTATCACAGATGAGAATCTATGCCTTTCGACTTGAGTCCCCAGGCAAACAGCGAAAAAATCCGTTGATTCGCCTTGCGCAATCTTACCACTAAAGACGTAATAATCCCTCTCAATATCTGATAGCCGAGATCAGGGTGATCGTCGATAAAGTCCATCAGTTCAGCACCATCCAGCACGGCTAATTCCACGTCCGTGAGTGTGACGACCGTTGCCGAGCGGGACAAATCATCAAAGAGAGCCAATTCTCCGAAAACATCGCCTTTCGTCATCTCACCAAAGCCAGGTTGGATTTTGCGTTGGTCATCAAGATCAACCTTACCCAGCACACGCAAATCACCATTCAACACCAAGTAAACCTCTCTTCCCGTATCGCCCTCAGAAAAAACGGTCTGGTTGTCAGCCAATTTCAGCCTTTCCCAGTGACGCCCCTCGATGAATTCAGGATTCTCCAACAGATCGAATAATAGCGATGACATAACACAACCTTTCTTGCACATACATTCAAGCTACGCTCTATAAAAGAGTATAACGGCCACAAAAACAATAACAAAACGTCAATTCTTTACTGACGCGGCCGTTAAGCTTTGGTATCTTTCCGTGCTAATCAGATCAACTAACCAACTTACGGGCAATCGCAACCAATGAAAATCACCGTCTTTGGCTCAGGATACGTTGGCCTCGTCACAGGGGCCTGTCTGGCAGACGTAGGCAACGATGTACTCTGCATCGATATTGACGAAGCCAAAATTAACACCCTCAAGCAAGGGGGCATCCCGATTTATGAACCTGGCCTTGAATCCATAGTAAAAAATAATGCCGAGGCCGGACGACTAAAATTTTCAACCGATGTGGCTGAAGGCGTAAATCATGGCCTATTTCAGTTCATCGCTGTCGGCACCCCACCAGATGAAGACGGTTCCGCCGACCTGCAATATGTGCTTGCCGTTGCCGAAAGCATCGGTCAACACATGCAGGAATACAAAGTGATTATCGACAAGTCCACCGTCCCCGTTGGTACCGCCGATAAGGTGCGCGCCAAGATACTGGAAATCCAGCACAAGCTTAAAAAAGATGTCGAATTTGACGTGGTTTCCAATCCTGAATTTCTCAAGGAAGGCGCCGCAATCGAGGACTTCATGAAGCCGGACCGCATTGTAATCGGCACCGACAATCCACGCACCACCGAGCTGCTGCGTGCCCTCTATGCCCCATTCAACCGCAACCGCGACCGGCTGGTAGCGATGGATATCCGCTCAGCCGAGCTGACCAAGTATGCCGCCAACGCCATGTTAGCGACCAAAATCAGCTTCATGAATGAGTTGGCCAACATGGCCGAAAAACTGGGGGCGGATATCGAGCAGGTTCGACTTGGCATTGGCTCAGACCCCCGCATTGGCTATCACTTTATTTATCCTGGCTGCGGTTATGGCGGTTCATGCTTTCCCAAGGACGTCCAGGCTCTGGAACGCACGGCCGGGGAAATCGGTTACGATGCCCAACTTCTGCGGGCTGTTGAAGGCGTCAATAATCTTCAGAAACAACGCATGTTTGCGAAAATCGAGCACCACTTCGATAATGACCTGGCGGGCAAAACGATCGCTCTCTGGGGCTTGTCATTCAAACCCAATACCGATGACATGCGTGCCGCACCCAGCCGCACCCTGATGGAAGCCCTATGGGAAAAGGGGGCACGAGTTCAGGCCTACGATCCGGAAGCGATGGACGAAACTGGGCGGATCTATGGCGAGCGTAACGACTTGATACTTTGCGACAGCCAAGATGCCGCACTGGAAAATGCTGATGCCCTGGTGGTACTAACGGAATGGAAGGTATTCAGAAGCCCTGATTTTGACCATATAAAACAAAAGCTTAATGACCCAACAATTTTTGACGGCCGCAATATATACGACCCAGATGCCATGGCACGCCAGGGAATTACCTATTACGCCATTGGCCGTGGCATCACTAACCCGGTCGTATAATAAGGAGTTCTTTTAAACAATGCACACGCTCAATAATATTAAAATAGGTATGATCGGACTTGGCTACGTTGGCCTGCCGTTGGCGGTTGAATTTGGCAGAAAAATGCCTGTCTTAGGGCTTGATATTAACCAAGCCCGAATTGATGAACTGAACGCAGGAAAGGACAGCTCACTGGAGGTTGAACCGGAAGAACTGGTCAAAGCCACACACCTGAGCTATACATCGAAGCCTGAAGATCTAGCGGCCTGTAATGTTTATATCGTCACAGTGCCCACCCCTATCGATAATCACAAGCGCCCGGATCTTTCGCCTCTGATCGGCGCTAGCCAGATGCTCGGTAAGCTACTGAAAAAAGACGATATTGTTATTTTCGAATCAACTGTCTATCCTGGCGCGACAGAAGAGGTCTGCATCCCCATTATGGAGGCTGGCTCAGGCCTGAGCTACAACCAGGACTTCTACGCCGGCTACAGCCCAGAACGGATCAACCCAGGCGACAAAGAACACCGTGTCACCAACATTCTTAAAGTAACCTCCGGCTCAACCCCTGAAGTCGCTGATTTTGTCGACAATCTTTACAAACAGGTTATCGAAGCCGGCACCCACAAGGCCAGCAGTATTCGGGTGGCAGAAGCGGCCAAGGTAATCGAAAATACCCAACGGGATGTCAATATTGCGCTGATCAACGAACTGGCACTGATCTTCAACCATCTAGGCATCGACACCGAAGAGGTGTTAAAGGCGGCCGGTACCAAGTGGAACTTCTTGCCTTTCCGCCCTGGCCTGGTAGGCGGCCACTGCATTGGTGTTGATCCGTATTATTTGACACACAAGGCACAGGAAATCGGCTATCACCCGGAAATGATCCTGGCCGGCCGCCGCGTCAACGACGGCATGGGCGCCTATGTCGCCCAGCAGGTGGTTAAACTGTTGACCCAGAAACGCATCACAGTGGTCGATGCCAAGATTCTCATTATGGGACTGACCTTTAAAGAGGACTGCCCCGACCTGCGCAATACCCGCGTAGTGGATATTATCGATGAATTCGAGGACTACCACTGCCAGATTGACATCTACGACCCTTGGGTCAGCATCTCAGAATGCGAACATGAATACGGCATCACCCCCATGACCGCAACACCCGACGCTGGCCAATATGACGCCATCATTCTTGCTGTCAGCCACCGTCAATTTAAGCAGATGGGCCTGGATGCAATCAAAGCGCTTGGCAAGGAAAACAGTGTTATCTTTGATGTCAAATATCTCTTCCCGGCAGGCTCAGTAGATGGCCGCCTCTAAATAGGTTTGCAGCATGAAAGTATTAATTACCGGCACGGCCGGCTTCATCGGTTCCAATGTCGCCCTCAAGCTACTCGACCGAGGTGATGAAGTCATTGGCTTGGACAATCTCAACGACTACTATGACGTCAATCTGAAGAAGGATCGCCTAGCGCGTCTGACCTGCCGGGATGGCTTCAGTGACATCCGCCTGGATCTCGAAGATAGAGACAATGTGGCCAAGTTATTCAGCGATCGCAAACCTGATCGCGTTGTGCATTTGGCCGCCCAAGCTGGGGTGCGTTATTCCCTGATCAATCCGCACGCCTACATCGACAGCAATATCCAGGGCACCACCAATATCCTAGAAGGTTGTCGCCATAACAATGTCGAGCACCTGGTTTATGCCTCCAGTAGCTCCGTCTACGGCGCGAATACCAAAATGCCTTTCTCGGTGCATGACAATGTCGATCACCCCGTCAGCCTATATGCTGCCTCCAAAAAGGCCAACGAACTGATGGCCCACACCTACAGCCATCTTTATCAACTACCCACGACAGGTCTGCGCTTTTTCACTGTTTATGGCCCCTGGGGCCGCCCGGACATGGCCCTGTTTCTATTCACCAAGGCCATTCTGGAAGGCAAACCCATCGACGTCTTCAACTACGGCAAGTGTCGGCGTGATTTCACTTACATTGATGATATTGTCGAAGGCGTGATACGCACTCTGGATAATATCGCCAGGCCCAATCCGGACTGGTCTGGCGACAACCCGGATACCGGCACCAGCTACGCGCCTTACAAAATCTATAATATCGGCAATAATCAACCAGTTGAATTGCTGCGCTTCATCGAAGTGATTGAAGAGTGCCTCGGTATGAAGGCAGAAAAGAATATGCTGCCCCTCCAACCCGGCGATGTTCCAGCCACCTATGCCAACGTTGATGACCTTATCAATGACGTCGGCTTCAAACCCGCCACTTCAATCGAAGAGGGTATTGCCAACTTTGTTGCCTGGTACCGAGACTACTTCAAAGTTTAATCTCTACTCCGCAACCACATAATAAAAAGCCGCTTTAACAGCGGCTTTTTATTCCTGCAAAACAAAAAAGGGCGAGATTACTCGCCCTTTTTCACATCTACAAAATAATTACTTACTTGTAGTAGTCGATCATGGTTTCCAAAGACTTGGCCTTGATCTTAGACGCATGTCCGGCACAACCAAAAGCTTCATAACGTGCTTTACAGATCTCAGACATCGCTTTAGTAGATTCCTTCAGGAATTTACGTGGATCAAAGTTAGATGTGTTTTCAGCCAAAAACTTGCGAACCGCACCGGTAGATGCCATACGCAGGTCAGTATCGATATTAACCTTGCGCACGCCAGACTTGATGCCTTCAACGATCTCTTCAACCGGCACACCATAGGTTTCACCCATGGCACCGCCATAACTATTAATAATTTCCAACCAGTCCTGAGGCACAGAAGAAGAACCATGCATAACCAAGTGAGTATTAGGAATAACCTTGTGGATTTCCTTGATGCGATCGATACGCAAAACAGCACCTGTCGGTGGCTTAGTGAACTTGTAAGCACCATGTGACGTACCGATAGCAATCGCCAAGGCATCAACACCGGTCTTCTCAACAAAGTCTTTGGCTTCTTGCGGATCAGTCAGCAACATATCCAGATCCAACTTACCTTCTGCGCCGTGACCGTCTTCTTCACCCATTTCACCAGTTTCCAGTGAACCCAGACAACCCAGCTCACCTTCAACAGACACACCACCCGCATGGGCCATTTCGACAACCTTACGAGTTACATCAACGTTGTATTCGTAGCTTGAAGGGGTCTTCATATCCGCCATCAATGAACCATCCATCATGACTGATGAAAAACCAGACTGGATAGAACGCAAGCAGACCGCAGGCTCAGAACCGTGATCCTGATGCATAACGATAGGAATGTGTGGATATTCCTCAATCGCCGCAGAGATCAGATGACGCAGGAAAGGTTCGCCCGCGTAAGAGCGCGCACCCGCAGAACCCTGCATAATGACAGGTGAATCAACAGCATCAGCCGCCTGCATGATGGCGTGGACCTGTTCCATGTTATTAACGTTGAATGCTGGCAGGCCGAAATCATTTTCCGCTGCATAATCCAGCAATTGACGCATTGAAATAAGAGCCATATCAATCTCCTCAATCTAGAGTGTTATTACAAAAATAGTCCAAAAAAACAAAATTCGTTATGCTTCTTTTGATGGCGCTTCGTGCATGTCACCGACGCGAACAATCTTGAGAGCATTGGTACCACCCATTTCTCCCATCAAATCCCCCTTGGTAATAATCACCAAGTCACCATTGCGCACTGCGCCACGACGCATCAACTCGTCCACCGCCTCTCTATTGACCGTGGCATGATCGGTGGTCGAATTAGTAAAACTAACCGGGCAAACACCGCGGTACAAGGTCACCTTGCGGCGGGTTTCCACATGTGGTGTCAACGCGTAGATTGGGATACCAGAACTGATGCGCGACATCCATAAGGGAGTTGCACCTGACTCAGTCAAGCAAGCAATCGCCTTCACACCCAGATGATTGGCAGTATACATGGCCGACATGGCAATCGCCTCGTCGACCCGACTAAAACGGGTATTGATGCGATGATCTGACGAACTGGCCAGTTCTTCCTTTTCTGCGCTGATACAGATGCGCCCCATCGCCGTTACGGCTTTGGCAGGATACTTACCCGCAGCCGTCTCAGCCGAAAGCATAACGGCATCGGTACCATCCAGTACGGCATTGGCCACATCAAACACTTCGGCACGGGTTGGGATAGGATTCTCGATCATGCTTTCCATCATCTGGGTCGCCGTGATCACAACACGATTCATCGCTCTAGCCATCTTGATCAGGCGCTTTTGCACTGCGGGTAATTCCGCATCACCGATCTCAACACCCAGGTCACCACGGGCAATCATAATGACATCGGAGGCGGCAATAATTTCTTCCGCATCATCAACCGCTTCTGCACGTTCGATTTTGGCGACAATGCCGCCATGCCCACCCGCTTCGCGCAGTAGCTCACGTGCCAGATGCACATCGTCGGCTTTGCGAGGGAATGAAATCGCGACATAGTCAGCCTGCATATTCGCCGCTGTAACAATGTCGACCCTGTCCTTCTCAGTCAGAGCCGCAGCTGAAAGTCCGCCGCCCATACGGTTGATGCCTTTATTGTTGGATAAGACCCCACCCACCTGAACCTTACAGACAATCTCTTGCCCGGAGACTTCCTCAACCCATAAGACAATTCTACCGTCGTCGAGTAATAAGGTGTCACCACGGTTCACATCGTTCGGCAAATCCTTGTATGCAATGCCGACTCTTTCCTGGTCGCCATCTTCCATACCACAAGCCGCATCAAGACTAAAACGGTCCCCTTCGGCCAGAATGATCTTTCCATCTTTGAATCGATCGATACGAATCTTCGGACCTTGCAGGTCAGCCAACACTCCCACCTGACGTCCATGCGCCCGAGCACGGTTGCGAACCGCTTCTGCCCGTCTGATGTGGTCCTCAGCAGAACCATGAGAGAAATTTGCGCGCACCACGTCTACGCCGGCCTGAATCAGCTCATCCAGGACTTTAGGATCATCTGTCGCCGGTCCAAGGGTGGCAACAATCTTTGTGCGTCTAAACATATATGTGGTTTATTACCTAATCGTTATTGTCGTTTTCTAAAAGCAATCACGGGGCAAATACCCCGGTAAACATATTGTATTCTTACTTGGCAGCGCGTTCTTCAAGAATCGCAACAGCAGGCAGCTTCTTGCCTTCCAGAAACTCCAGAAAAGCACCGCCGCCAGTCGAAATATACGACACTTTATCAGCGATATTATATTTATCAACCGCCGCAAGCGTATCACCGCCACCCGCGATAGAGAAAGCCGGTGAATCCGCAATCGCCATCGACAAGGCCTTTGTGCCTTCACCGAATTGATCAAACTCAAACACGCCAACAGGACCATTCCAGACAATAGTGCCGGCAGATTTCAACACCTCAGCCAACGCCGCAGCACTGTCAGGACCAATATCAAAAATCATGTCGTCATCCGCCACATCAGCAACAGATTTCAGTGTGGCTTCTGCGGTTTCAGAAAATTCTTTGCCACACACTACGTCAGTTGGGACTGGAATATCTCCACCTCGCGACTTTGCATCGGCAGTTAGCTTGTCACATGTCCCAATCAAATCAGCTTCATAGAGGGACTTACCTACATTATGACCCGCGGCCGCGATGAAGGTATTGGCAATACCACCGCCCACAATCAGCTGATCTACGACTTTCGACAATGACTCAAGCACAGTCAGCTTGGTTGACACCTTGGAACCTCCAACGATTGCAACCAAGGGACGGGCCGGCTTATCCAGGGCTTTGCCCAGCGCATCCAGCTCAGCTGCCAGCAGCGGGCCAGCACAAGCAGTCGGGGCATATTTGGCTACGCCGTGGGTTGAACCTTGGGCACGGTGAGCAGTACCAAAAGCATCCATCACAAACACATCGCACAGCGCTGCGTATTGCTTGGCCAGCACGTCGTCGTTTTTCATTTCACCGACGTTGAACCGAACATTTTCCAGAATGGCAACTTCACCGCCAGCCAGCTCAACGCCACCCAAGTAGTCTTTAACCAACTTCACCGGCTTCCCCAGCAGATTGCTCATGTGTTCTGCTACAGGCGCGAGTGAGAATTCTTCTGCGTACTCGCCTTCGGAAGGGCGACCCAAGTGGGACATAATCATTACCTGAGCGCCAGCTTCGAGCGCTTTTTGAATGGTTGGCAGTGAAGCGCGGATACGCGCATCAGAAGTCACTTTACCGTTTTTAACCGGCACGTTCAGATCTTGACGTATCAGTACGCGCTTTCCAGCCAGGTCAAGGTCAGTCATCTTGATTACAGACATGATTACATCTCCTGATGTTTTTTTGAAAGAAATTTGGTCAAGGTAATCCTTCAGCAAATCTCTCCCTGTGTTAAAGAGAGAAGGCATGGGAGCAAACTCCCATGCCTTTTACTAGATTTTAGTTTGCCGCTACGTGGCGAACGAAACGCATCATATTACAGGTGTAACCGTACTCATTGTCGTACCAAGCAACCAGCTTGACGAAAGTGCCATCCAGAGCGATACCAGCGCCAGCATCGAAGATGGAAGAGTAACCAACACCGCGAAAATCAGTGGAAACAACCTTCTCATCGGTGTAACCCAGCGTTTCGCCGATGCCCGCAGATTCAGATGCTGCTTTCATCGCTGCACAAATATCATCGTAAGAAGCATCGCTGTTCAGCTCAACGGTCAGGTCAACAACAGACACATCCGAAGTTGGCACACGGAAAGCCATACCCGTCAGCTTACCGTTTAGCTCAGGCAGAACAACACCTACAGCCTTGGCAGCACCAGTAGAAGAAGGAATAATGTTTTCCAGGATACCGCGACCACCGCGCCAGTCTTTCATAGAAGGACCGTCAACAGTCTTCTGAGTAGCCGTTGCAGCATGAACAGTCGTCATCAGACCACGCTTGATGCCGAACTTGTCGTTAATCACCTTAGCCATAGGTGCCAGACAGTTAGTCGTACATGACGCAGCAGAAACGATGGCTTCGCCAGCATAGCCTTCGTGGTTAACACCGAATACAAACATTGGCGTACCATCTTTAGAAGGCGCAGACTGAACAACTTTCTTAGCACCAGCATCGATGTGCGCCTGACAAGTTTCTTCAGTCAGGAAAAAGCCAGTACATTCCAAAACAATATCTACGTCTACGTCACCCCATTTCAGATCAGCAGGATTACGCTCAGCAGTCAAACGGATTTTTTTACCGTTAACGATCAGGGCACCATTATCAACAGAAACATCACCGTCGAAACGACCATGTACAGAATCATACTTCAGCATGTAAGCCAGGTAGTCAGCGTCCAACAGGTCATTTATCGCAACAATTTCCATGTCTGGAAAGTCTTGCGCGACAGCGCGGAACGCCATACGACCGATACGACCGAAACCGTTAATACCGATTTTAATTGCCATTGTGTTTTTCTCCCTCAGGGTAAATAAAAACTTCGGCCCGTCTTAATCACCTTAAGACGGGCTAATAATTGTTATTTAGAGTACGTCTTCTACTGCAGCGACAACGTTCTCTACTGTGAAGCCAAACAGCTTGAACAGCTCACCCGCTGGCGCCGATTCACCATAGCGATCCAGACCAATAACCTTGCCGTTCAGACCTGCATATTTGTACCAGGATGCAGTCACACCGGCCTCAACCACGACACGGGCAGTAATAGAAGCAGGAATGACAGACTCACGGTAGGCGTCGTCTTGTGCTTCAAACACGTCAACCGCAGGCAAGGACACAACACGTACCTGCTTGCCTTTGCCGGCCAGTTCTTCAGCCGCACCCATAGCCAGAGCAACCTCTGAACCGGTGGCGATGATGATGGCGTCCGGAGTGCCGGACGTATCACGCAGGATGTAACCACCTTTAGCGATCGCGGCAATCTGCTCATCAGAACGTGACTGATGCGCCAGACCTTGGCGAGTAAATATCAAGCAGCTAGGACCTTCTTTCTTCTCAACAGCAGCCTTCCAAGCAACCGCAGTCTCAACCGCATCACAAGGACGCCAAACAGACATATTCGGAATCATGCGCAGCGTTGCAGTTTGTTCAACCGGCTGATGAGTCGGACCATCTTCTCCCAGGCCAATAGAATCATGAGTGTATACAAAGATAGAACGCTGCTTCATTAACGCCGCCATACGCAGAGCGTTACGGGCGTACTCAGAGAACATTAGGAAGGTGCCACCGAAGGGAATAAAACCACCATGCAGGGCAACACCGTTCATAATGGCAGACATACCAAACTCACGCACACCGTATGACAGATAGTTTCCGTCAGTAACCGTGTTGGTGATGCTGACTGCATCGGGCCATGAAGTCAGGTTAGATGGTGTCAGGTCAGCAGACCCACCCAGGAACTCTGGCAGAGCAGCAGCATAACCGGTAATAGCGTTTTGAGATGCCTTACGCGTCGCCGGGCTTTCAGCCTTTTCATTCACAGAAGCAATAAAGTCAGCGGCAAACTGATCCCAGTTGGCAGGCAGCTCACCGGCCGTACGACGCTCAAATTCCGCAGCAAGATCTGGATGCGCCGCTTTATAGGCAGCAAACTTTTCGTTCCAGGCTGCTTCTGCAGCAGCGCCTTTATCTTTGGCAGACCAACCCGCGTAGATTTCATCCGGCACTTCAAATGGGGCATGCGGCCAACCCAGGTTTTCACGGGTGGCAGCGATTTCATCAGCACCCAGCGGCGCGCCGTGACAGTCATGGCTGCCACACAGGTTTGGAGAACCATAACCGATCACAGTCTTGGTACAGACCAGAGTCGGCTTGTCATTAACAGACTTGGCATCACGAATGGCCGCGGCAATCGCATCGGCATTATGGCCATCAACGTCACGAATCACATGCCAGCCATAGGCTTCGAAACGCTTAGGCGTGTCATCAGTAAACCAGTTGTCTACGTGACCATCAATAGAGATTCCGTTGTCATCCCAGAAAGCCACCAGTTTGCCCAGACCCAGGGTACCGGCAAAGGCACAAGCTTCGTGAGAGATACCTTCCATCATGCAACCGTCACCCATAAATACATAGGTGTAATGGTCAACAATATGGTGACCATCGCGGTTGAACTGACCCGCCAGGGTACGCTCGGCCAGCGCCATGCCTACACCATTGGTAATACCTTGACCCAGAGGACCCGTCGTAGTCTCGATGCCAGGCGCATAACCATATTCAGGATGGCCAGGCGTTTTGGAGTGCAGCTGACGGAACTGTTTCAGATCGTCGATAGAAAGCTCGTAGCCGGTCAGGTGCAACAAAGAATAGATCAGCATCGAGCCATGACCGTTTGACAAGACAAACCGGTCACGGTTAACCCAGTCCGGGTTGGCAGGATTGTGGTGCATGTGATCATTCCACAATACTTCGGCTATGTCCGCCATTCCCATTGGTGCACCAGGATGGCCTGAATTCGCTTTTTGAACCGCGTCCATGCTTAAGGCACGGATTGCATTCGCTAGATCTTTGCGAGAGGGCATAAAACTCTCCTCAACTTTTTTAAGTGAACGGAAAAAATGAATAAAAACAAAACCTTAAATCAGCAAACCCGTGACCGCCTGAACCTTGCCTCGAGCTGGAAAGCGGGCAATCTTAGCACAAAACACCCGCGGTCAACACGTCAAGCAGCAAAAGATACTTATCCACTATAAAAATCAATTAGTTACTATTCAGGCAAGATGGCAATCGTATGTTTATTATTTTGCAGCCATGTTAAATCGCCACATTGTGATTATTGTACGGGCAATCTTGAGCAACATGTGGCTGGCGGCCACCTACAATTACAAGGGGTATTCTGCTCCACTTCGCCCCATCCAGCAATAGCCATTTTCCAATTCTAGCAGGGAGGGGTTTTACCGATACGGCCTTTCGCTATAGAATGTGCCGTCAGTTTAGGGCAGATCATTCGATACACAAGCATTTTGGAGCAAAACTAATAATGTCCAATAGCCACTTATTTACATCAGAGTCAGTTTCTGAAGGTCATCCAGACAAGGTCGCCGACCAAATCTCTGATGCCGTTCTCGATGCCATCCTAGAGCAGGATGCCAAGGCGCGTGTCGCCTGTGAAACCATGGTCAATACAGGCATGGTCATCCTGTCAGGTGAAATCACCACCTCGGCCTGGGTCGATATGCAGGACATCGTTCGTAACACAGTCAAGAACATCGGGTATAACAGCTCAGATATGGGTTTTGACTGGGAGTCATGCGCGGTTATTACCTCTATTGATAAGCAATCTGCCGATATCGCCCAAGGGGTGGACGAATTTGAAGACCACGAACAAGGTGCCGGCGACCAGGGCCTGATGTTTGGTTATGCCAGCAATGAGACCGACGTGCTCATGCCCGCCCCCATCACTTATGCCCACCTCTTGGTTAAACGCCAGGCCGAAGTGCGCAAAAATGGCACCCTGCCCTGGTTGCGCCCGGATGCTAAGAGCCAGGTCACCTTTCGTTACGAAGACCACAAACCCGTCGGCATCGAAGCCGTGGTACTGTCCACTCAACACGACGATGACATAGCCACTGAAACACTGCGAGAAGCAGTAATGGACGAAATCATCAAACCTATATTGCCGACCGAATGGCTCAGCGCCGAGACCCAGTTCCACATCAATCCAACCGGTCGTTTTGTTATCGGTGGACCCGTGGGCGACTGCGGCCTAACCGGACGTAAGATTATTGTCGACACCTATGGCGGCATGGCGCGTCACGGCGGCGGTGCTTTCTCGGGTAAGGATCCTTCCAAAGTCGACCGTTCGGCTGCCTACGCAGGTCGTTATGTGGCCAAAAACATCGTCGCTGCGGGCCTAGCCGAGCGTTGCGAGATCCAGGTTTCCTATGCCATTGGCGTGGCTGAACCCACCTCTATTTCTGTAGAGACCTTCGGCACTGGCAAGATCGACGATGCCCGCATCATCGAACTGGTACGCGAGCATTTCGACCTGCGCCCCAAAGGCCTGATCGCTATGCTGGATCTGTTGCGTCCAATTTACCGCGCCACGGCGGCCTATGGTCACTTTGGTCGCGAAGAAGAAAACTTCCCATGGGAGCGCACTGATAAGGCTGATGCACTGCGTGATGCAGCCGGCATTTAATTAACCTCGAGACTGTAGGCTGGGCTTCCCACGCAGGCTCAACCTACACATTAAACTCTGCCAACAGAAAACCGATAACAAGATTCACGCATCTCCGCTAACGGATATGCACTCCCTCCCTCCGAGGAGCGCTGCGACAAATCCCCAGATTATATTTGGAGAGATTTGCCAGGCTCGGAGAGAGGCTTCAACAACAACGGCGCTCGGTTAAATTTAGGAGACATTCATGTCTGAATTTACCGATTATAAAGTTGCCGACATCTCACTGGCCGATTGGGGCCGCAAAGAAATGAACATCGCCGAGACCGAAATGCCCGGCCTGATGGCACTGCGTGAGAAATACGGCCAATCAAAACCGCTTAAAGGCGCCCGCATCATGGGCAGCCTGCACATGACCATTCAAACCGCTGTATTAATCGAAACCCTGGCTGAACTGGGTGCCGAAGTACGCTGGGTATCGTGCAACATATTCTCAACTCAGGATCACGCTGCCGCCGCGATTGCCGCTGCGGGTATCCCTGTGTTCGCCTGGAAAGGCGAGACCCTAGATGAATACTGGTGGTGTACCGAGCAGGCCTTCAAATGGCCTGGTGGTCAAACAGCCAACATGATCCTGGATGACGGTGGCGATGCCACGCTGCTGGTTCATAAAGGTGTTGAATATGAAAAGGCCGGCGCTGTACCTGGCCCAGAGACCACAGACAACGAAGAAATGAAATGCGTTCTTGGTGTATTGGCTCGCGTCATGGAAGAAGACCCACAATTCTGGACCAAGCATGCTAATGACATCCAGGGCGTTACCGAAGAGACCACCACCGGTGTTCACCGTCTGTATGAGATGGTTGAAAAGGGTGAACTATTGTTCCCTGGCATGAACGTGAATGACTCTGTCACTAAGTCCAAGTTCGACAACCTCTATGGCTGTCGTGAGTCTCTGGTTGACGGCATCAAACGTGCCACTGACGTGATGATCGCCGGCAAGGTCGCCATCGTTTGTGGATACGGCGACGTAGGCAAAGGTTCTGCTCAGTCACTGAAAGGCCTGGGCGCCACAGTTATGATCACTGAAATCGACCCTATCTGTGCCTTGCAGGCAGCGATGGAAGGCTTCCGCGTTGTCACCATGGAGGATGCCGCCTCTATCGGTGATATCTTCGTCACTACTACCGGCAACAAAGACATCATCACCCATGACCACATGGTGCAAATGAAGAACCAAGCCATCGTTTGTAACATCGGCCATTTCGATAACGAGATCGATATCGCCGGCATGAAGAAATATGAGTGGGAAAACATCAAGCCACAGGTGGACCACATCATCCTGCCCAACGGTAATCGCATCATCATGCTGGCCGAAGGACGTCTGGTGAACCTGGGCTGCGCCACTGGCCATCCTAGCTTTGTCATGTCCAACTCCTTCACCAACCAGGTATTGGCCCAGATCGAGTTCTTCACCAAGCGTGACCAATACGATATTGGCGTTTACATCCTGCCTAAGCACCTTGATGAAGAAGTTGCACGCCTACATTTGGACAAGATTGGCGCCAAGCTGACCACTCTGAGCAAAGACCAAGCAGACTACATCGGTGTTCCCGTCGAAGGCCCTTACAAGCCTGAGCATTATCGGTATTAATTTTCAAATGTAGGGTGGGCATTGCCCACCATTCGCGTGGCGGGCAATGCCCGCCCTACATTTTTTCAAGGATACCGAGACATGAACACGCAAAAGAAATTTGATAAATCCTTTAGCTGCGAGTTCTTCCCCCCCAAAACCGAAAAGGGCGCGGAGAACCTGCGCACCACACTGGCGGATCTGGCCACCTTAAACCCGGCCTATTTTTCTGTCACCTTTGGGGCAGGAGGCAGCACGCAGGAAGGCACTTACGACACAGTCAAAGAGATTCAGGATAAGGGCTACGCAGCTGCACCCCACCTCTCCTGCATTGGCACAACACAAGCCAGCATTCGTGAACTGCTGAATAAATACATAGCCATCGGCGTCAACCGCATCGTTGCCCTGCGCGGCGACATGCCATCGGGCATGCGTGAGATGGGCGACTTCCGTCACGCCAACGAACTGGTGGAATTTATTCGGACTGAGACAGGCAATCACTTTCACATCGAAGTGGCTGCTTATCCAGAATTCCATCCACAAGCACCCAATGCGCAGAAAGACTTGGAAAACTTTGCCTGTAAGGTCAAGGCTGGCGCTAATGCTGCCATCACCCAGTATTTCTTCAACGCAGATGCCTACTTTAAGTTCATCGATGATTGCGAAAAATTAGGCGTTGACGCACCCATCGTGCCCGGCATTATGCCTATCACCAACTACAGTAACCTAAGGCGTTTCTCCGATATGTGCGGTGCCGAAATCCCACGCTGGATTGCAAAACGTCTGGAAGCGTATGGTGATGATAAAGCGAGCATTCTCGCCTTTGGCGAAGAAGTAGTCACTGGGTTATGCCGCACTCTGTTAGATAATGGCGCGCCCGGACTGCATTTTTATACCATGAATCATGCTGGGCCAACCAAAACACTGTGGAATAGCCTTGAACTCTCAAACCGCTAAATAAATCTAAAAAGCCGGCTTCGGGGCACTGCAGCTCCACAGTTGGTAGTCATAAAGCGAACCTCGTCTGGGGTTCGCTTTATGATGCTCGAAAGCGCTCGGATCAGACACCTCTTTATTGATTACAACCAAAGCACTAACAAAGCACTAACAAAGCACTAACAAAGCACTAACAAAGCACTGTAATGTTAAGGCGTTCAGGCTTTGTTATTTATTTTCTATTTGCCGAACAGCGGCGAGGATTAACCCGCTTCTCCATTTATCCAGAACTCACTACTTCACTACGCGCAGATTTGGCCGCCCCTTACCGTTAGGCGCTGGCGGTTCATCATCCGGCGGCTCGGGGGAGCGTTCATTCTCAATAGACTCATCCTCATCCGAAAAGACCATGCCGCGACCATTTTCTTTGGCATAAACTGCCAATACTGCCTGAGGCGGCACACTCACTTCCATGGAGACCCCGCTAAATCGGGCACTAAACATGACCCAGTCATTTGTCAGCTCCAAACTCCGCACCGCCTTGGGGCTAATATTGAGAATGATGCGACCATCCTGAATATATTGTTCCGGCACGGTCACGTCAGGGGCTTCGGCATTGACTAAAAGATAAGGTGTCAGGTTATTCTCTACAATCCAGTCATAGATGGCCCGGATCAAATAAGGGCGGGATGAAATCACAATTAATCCTTAGTTTCTAATTTCGTGTTCAGCCCCTGTCAGGCTGGACTGAAAGGTCTCACGCTCAAATAAGCGCTCAGCATATTCCAACAAGGCCTTGGACTGGGGTGGTATCTCAATTTGATACATGGGTAAACGCCACAACAATGTCGCCAGAGTGCAGTCCACCAGACTGAACTCATCACTCATAAAAAACGGTTTTTGCTCAAAGATGGGAGCCACCGCCATCAGGCCATCTCGCAACACAATGCGGGCCTTGTCGGCCTTGCTGTTGTCCGTCCCTTTGAGGTCATCCAGCAGACTGAACCAGTCACGCTCAATCCGGTAAAGAAACAGGCGACTTTGCGCCTTGGAGACCGGATCAATCGGCATCAAGGGTGGATGTGGAAAGCGCTCATCCAGATATTCCATGATGATGCGTGAGTGGTATAACACTAAATCACGATCTACCAAGGTCGGCAGAGAGTTATACGGATTCAGATCGAGCAGGTCCTCAGGGAGATGGTGATCATCGATACTGATCACTTCAGCGGTAATATTTTTTTCTGCCAGGACAATCCGGGCCCGGTGACTGTAAGGACAATTACTATCCGAATAAAGTATCATCACCGGCCTTCTACCTGCAGATACTGCCATTACTGAAACTCCCTCATTACAAACCAAACGACAAGCAAACTCTCTGTAATTTATTCTTGCCGAGAGCGCCCTAAAAATCAGGACAAACATTATACCCCTGCGCAACAAGCTTTGTCAGAGTTGCATCAAAATTGTATGAAAATCACGTCACTATCAACTTACCGCGATACATGCCCATCTGGCAGGTAAACTCAAATTCACCCGTTTTCTCAACCTGAAGCTCAATCTCTCTAGACTGGTTAAGCGGCAACTCTTCACTTATTTCAAGTCCAGAAAAAATCACTTTCTCTGCGCAGGGCGAAGCATCTCGACGAATAAAATTGAGCCTAACCACCTCACCTTTCGTCACCTTAATCGTGGCAGGCGTATAAACACCGCCCTCCACCACGATATCGATCGCCTCTGTCACCATCTTCGTCTCGCGTGACTTGGCCAGCCAAAACCACCAGACAATAAAGCCGATCAGCGACAAAGCCAACAAATTGACTAGCACATTCATCAGCGCGCCTCTCCCGGCTTGAACAGACGCAGGCGATTGGCATTGCTCACCACCGTCACCGATGACATAGCCATGGCGGCACCGGCGATCATGGGATTGAGCAACATACCGGTTAGCGGAAACAGAATACCAGCAGCCACCGGAATACCGAGTGAATTATAAATAAAGGCGCCAAACAGATTCTGTTTGATATTACGCAGCGTCGCTTTTGACACAGCAATCGCATCGGCCACCCCATGCAGAGAACCACGCATCAAGGTAATACCGGCGCTCTCGATGGCCACATCGGTACCGCTGCCAATGGCAAATCCAACATCGGCCCGCGCTAGCGCAGGAGCATCGTTGATACCATCACCCACCATGCCCACCACCTCGCCACGCTGTTGTAACTCAGCCACCTTGTTGGACTTGTCTTGCGGCAGGACTTCAGCCATGACCTCATCAACATTCACCTGCGCCGCCACCGCCTCGGCCGTGGCGCGGTTATCACCGGTTAGCATCACCACCCTCAGGCCCGCTTGGTGCAAACGCTCAATGGCGGCCTTTGAATCCGACTTGACGGGGTCAGCCACGGCAATCAGCCCGACAAGCTGATGATCGAGCGCGACAAACATCGGCGTCTGTCCCAAACGCGCCAATTCTGCGGCGCGTTTGGCCAAGGCATCTAAGGGGATTTGCTGGTCTTGCATTAGTTTTCGGTTGCCAAACAGAATAGTTTTTCCTGCCAGCAGCCCACTGACGCCATGACCAGGAATGGCCTGAAAATCATCCACAGCCGTTAGGGGCAATTCACGCTGCTTGGCAGCCGCCACCACCGCCTCGGCCAAGGGGTGTTCTGACACCGCCTCAAGACTCGCGGCATGCTGTAAAAGCTCATCCTCACCCCAGGCTGATGCGGGAATGATTGCGGTAACTGCCGGTGCGCCTTGCGTTACTGTGCCGGTCTTATCTAGCACCACCGTCGTCAACTGACCCGCCCGTTGCAACGCCTCACCGTTGCGAATCAACACACCGTACTCGGCCGCCTTGCCCACACCCACCATGATAGAGATCGGCGTTGCCAGACCCAGTGCGCAAGGGCACGCAATAATCAGCACTGTCATCGTCGCCACTAATACATAAGCTGCTTTTGGCTCAGGGCCGAAATTGAACCACGCCATAAACGTAATCACCGCGATGATCAGCACTACCGGCACAAACACGCTGGCAATCTTGTCCACCAAGCGGCCGATGGCAGGCTTGGAATTCTGGGCCTGGCGCACCATCTCGATAATGCGCGCCAGGGCGGTGTCCTTGCCAATGCGTGTGGCTCGAAACAGAAAAGAGCCTGACTTATTCAACGTGCCCCCTACCACCTCGTCACCCGCTTGTTTTTCCACCGGCATGGGTTCACCGGTCAGCATGGATTCGTCAACACTGGAATGCCCCTCAATAATGATGCCATCGACGGCAATCTTTTCACCCGGACGCACACGCAGGATCTCATCCAGCCCCACTTGTTCTATGGGCACATCAATTTCTTCGCCATTGCGCACTGCCCGTGCCGTTTTGGGCCGCAGACCAATCAGTCGCTTGATCGCTTCCGAGGTTTTGCCACGGGCACGCATCTCCAAAGCTGAACCAAAATTGATTAAGGCGATGATGATAACCGCTGCTTCAAAATAGACATGTTGTGCCTGCACCGGCACCATGGCAGGAAAAAGCGTGATCAACATGGAAAAGAACCAAGCGGTACCCGTACCCAGGGCAATCAGTGTGTCCATGTTGGCGTTATGATTTTTGAACGACTTCCAGGCGCCGGTGAAAAATCGCCCACCGGAATAGACCAAGACGAACAGACTCAAAGCTGCTACTACTAGCCAGAACAAGCGACCCATACCAATGAGCCCCGGCATGGCACCAAACAAGCCCATCAAAAACAGTGGCGCACCTACCGCTGCAGCCACCGCGGCTTTTTTAAGCAGCTCGCGATAATAGCTCAGCTCAGCGGCTTCTTTCTCCTGCGCCTCTTCGTCTGTGCCTTTCAGTTCGGCTGCCTCATAACCCGCCGCCTCTACTACCTTGATCAAAGCATTGGCATCAACATCACCACTCACCTCGGCGCTATGCTCGGCAAAATTGACACTGGCCGCCTGCACACCCGATGTTTTTTGCAGCGCCGCCTCCACCGTGGCAACACAACCGGCACAGCTCATGCCGCCGATGGAGAGATGGATTGTGTTTTGTTTGCTCACAATGTAACCCTTACCTGGGAGAGACAGGAATAGCCAGCGGAAAAAAACCCGCCGATCACCCTGCCACATCGTTAGACCACGAAAACATTCATTTTAATCATAAAGTCTGGCAGGTTGGAAAAGCAGGAGAAAAGAAAATTCGCGCTGCCCTCAACATCTTGTGCAAGATTAGTTTTTGTCGAGGTCAGCCATCTCTTTAGTGAAACGACAATAATCATGTTTACCATGATGTTTGCAGTAGTACATAGCTTGATCGGCGATCCTCAACAGGCTCTCAACAGAGTCTGCGTCATCAGGATATATCGCAATGCCAATACTTGCTGAGATGGGTATTGCCTCTCCGTTAGGATCAACCACAAACGTTAAATAATCAAGCACACGAGCTGTGAGCGCAGTTGCTTCATCAATCTGTGTCAGTTCATTAACAACAATCGCAAACTCATCACCACCGATGCGCGCCGCTGTATCTTCATCACGAATGACCTGTTTAATTTTTTTCGCCACCTTGCTCAGCACCTCATCCCCCATCTCATGCCCAAGCCGGTCATTGACCTGTTTGAATCCATCCAGATCGATATAGAGTACTGCAACATAACCACCACGACGATGAGCCCTACGCAGGGCAGAGTCTAGGCGATCATTAAACAACATGCGATTGGCCAACCCGGTCAACTGATCGAAGTGTGCCATTTGTTCCAGGCGCTGTTCCTTCTCTTTAATCTGGCTGATGTCGGAGAAGACGGCCACATAATTGCTCACCTTGTTTAATGAGTCTGATACTGCACTGATACTGACGATATTCGGAATCAATCGGCCATCCTTACGTCGGTCCCAAATTTCACCTCGCCAATGACCGTGCTCACTTAAACTTCGCCAAAGCTGCTGATAAAACGCCTGATCATGGCGTCCTGATTTGAGCATTGAAGGTTTCCACCCAAGCAACTCCTCTCGGCTATAACCAGTAAGCTCACAAAAAGCGGGATTCATATCCACAATGATGGTTTCGTTATCGGTAATCACTATACCTTCAGAGGTTTCTTCCAGCACTTTGCTCATCAAACGCAGACGGGTTTCCGCCTGTTTGCGTGATCTGATATCACGTATCGCTGCAATTGAATGCAACTCGCCATCTTTACCTGTGTAACTCAACCCGATCTCTACCGGGATTTCCTCACCTTGTTTGGTAAGCGCAAGCAGTTCAGTGCGCCCGGCCATCGGCTGCGACTTTGCAGAACCAAAAGCCTTATTGACGAATTCCCCATGATGCTGACGAAAACGCGCAGGGATCAGACTATCAAGCTTCAGCACAATCATTTCTTCGTGGCTGTAACCAAACAACTCAAGCGCCTTGGCATTGGCGCTTAGAATTTCACCTGAACGGTTGATTACCAGCAATGCATCTGGTGCAGAATGGATAACATCATCCACATATTGCTTGGCGTTGTGCAGGGCCTCATTGCCCTTGGCCAGGCGGTGGAGCATAAATATCATCGATCCACCTAACAGAACAAACAGCGGTACAAGCAGCCACACCTGTATTCCAGCAGCATTTCCAAACCAGACCGCCAAAAACACAGCGATGATTACGGCGAATACAACTCCTGAAGAATACTGAATAAATCTGTTTCCGGGCATGCTCTTTATACTGCAAAGGTTTGTGGTGACTTGTTAGCTTATCGGCTTATGACTTAATATATATAAGGTATTTAAGATATATAAGTACATCGCCAAATAGTAAACCACCCTTTTATTTATCAGGTATTAAAGAGTGTATTTCGACCTTGTCGCTTCACTGCCTTGGTAGGATTGGATACGGGTTTAACTCAAGGCATCACACACCTTGATTAACTTGGCACGGACAACATCAGCCAAAGTATCAACGCCCTCTTTGTCCACCAGCTGCAACACCGCAGCCGGATCCATAAATGCAATGGTGACAGAGCCGTCTTCTTCCTGCCGCACCAGTACATTGCAGGGCAACAATAGGCCGATGTCCGGATCTGCTTCTATCGCCTGCTTCGCCAAAGGTGGATTGCAGGCACCAAGAATACGATACGGCAGACGGTCATGGTCCAGCTTCTTTTTCAGCGTGGCCTGCACATCGATATCGGTGAGCACACCAAATCCTTCCTTGCCCAGTTCCTCGGTCACTTTTGCCACTGCCTCATCAAAGCCAGAAGAGACCTGCACACTAAAACCGTAATTCGACATCCTGTTCTCCTTGTCTTATTTCAAAAGATCCTTCGCCACCATAGCCAACACAACCACAATTGCCGCCATCAATAAAAACCCCCACGGCAATTCACTCCACTCAATCGCCGAACTCTGCTTGATAATTTCATCCTTCATCACAATACCTCCTGAAACTTAACCGGTGGTTGAAAAACATCATGAAAGCAGAAAAATCGATTCTTAATGACAAATTCGCAAGCCGATTTTTTTACCGCCAGTTACGGCATGCCGCGATTTCGCTGCTGATTCTCATACCAAGCCGCATACACCTGATCCGGCCAGCGTGACTGAAACCATTCAACTACCGCATCAACCTCTTTTTCACTTAGCTTGCCGCGCCAGGCCGGCATTCGACCTTTGCCAGGTTCACTGCCATTTAGAACCATTTGCTTCAACCAGTCCTTGGAGTGATGCCAGGCATGGCCGGTTCCATTTAAGGGTGGCGGTCGAAACAAACCATCGGCATCGCGTTTGCGCCACTCGGGATCTCCCTCGCCGTTTTCACCGTGGCACTGGGCACAATATTGATGATAGACCGACTTTCCCAAGGTGACCTGTTGCAGATCGTGAGCGCGCTGAATTGCGGCTCCAGAAAACGACTCAAGCACACGGCCGGAATCAGGTGCCTCACAAGCGACCATAAGCGACAAAAGAAACAATGCAGATAGCAATCTTGTTTTCATTTTCACTCAATCAATGCGTATGATCATGTCCATCATCATGGTGGCCATCATCCTTATCCAGAGAGTCCATAGCCATATCATCCATTTCCATCTCTTCCATACTCATATCATCCATCTGCAGATCATCGTGCGACATGTCATGTGAATCATGACCAACATCATCATGGCCAGCCTCGCCATGATCATCTCCTTCACCGTGATCATGTGCCCCATGATCATGCGTATCTGTCTTCGGCAATGACATTACCCCAACGCCATGACGATAGACCACTTCGGCCCCGTGCCAACCGGTTGTTGCAAGCAAGCCCCCCACCACCAGAAAGAGGGCGAGGAAGCCCATGCTCACAGCTTTTTTTTGCCGGTGAGCAAGTACAGACCAAATCACCACTGGCACCAACAACGCCAGGGTGGCCAAAGCCCAGTTTCTGTGTTCGGTCATCGCTTCATGTGAGGGTGTATCGTGGGCAACGGTGTTATAGGCGTAAACCCCGGCCACAAGCGTTAACAGAGAAATGCCCGCACCTATCCATAAGTTCCACTTCGCCACCAAGATCGCCTGATCACAGTTGGCAAACCGGCCAACAATGAATAGCCCCAAAGAAACACTTATCAGCGCCAGGGTAAAATGGACAAACACGGGGTGCCAGTTTGGAATGATCTCAATCATAGAATTAACCTTTTATTTGATACCTGTTTTTCGAACCTGTTTGCATCACTCTACTGAATAATAGACACCTACCTTATGCTTTGCTCCATCAGCAGTTTTGAACAAGATCATCAACTGATGCTTACCACTATGCCCTAGGTCATAACCGGCCATGAGCCAATCTCCCATTTTCATGGTCTTCTTTGTTTCAGACTGGCCGTTGGGATGTATGACCTTTGTATTCATGACAATATTCGTCAGTGCCTTGCCATCCTTTTCCACCTTGATCATGAAATCGTGGCTGCCACCCATCTCCTTGCCTGGCTTGGCCTTCATAACATGAAAACTAACCTGATAGCCATCGATCTCTTTTTTCTCAAGGAACATCTTGCCTGAATCATGTCCCATATCATGACTGCCACTACTGTTGCCTTGATCATCATGACTGTGATCATGTTTACCTCCTGCATACACGGCACCCGCCACGGTAAAAACACTGACAAACGTAACCACCAAACAACTCTTCTTCATTTCACTTCTCCTGTTTAAATGCAGGGTGCGGGGTGCACACCAATGGATAAATAATTTCCAAGTTAATGGTGCGCGCGCACCCTACGTTTTTCTCGCAATTGCAACACCAAACCATAGATCACCGGCAATACCAACAAACTCAACACTGTGACACTGACCATGCCACCCACCATGGGTGCGGCAATACGCTGCATCACTTCTGAGCCGGTACCCGAACCCCACATGATGGGCAACAGGCCGGCAGTAATGGCGGTCGCTGTCATGGCGATGGGACGGACACGTTCCGAAGCACCTTCATGCACCGCCTGCATGATCTGTTTTGCGCTCAATATTCCGTGTTCGCTGCGTAGCTTAGCAACAGCCTGATCGATAAAAGTCAGCACTAGCACACCAATCTCAGCCGCGACGCCAGCCAAGGCAATAAAACCCACAGCCACCGCTACCGACAGATTAAACCCAAGCCAGTGCACCAGCCAAAAACCGCCGATCAGACCAAACGGAATCGACAGCATCACCACCAGCGGTGCAGCCACATTACGAAAGTTAAAAAACAACAATAGAAAAATTATCAGCAAGGTCAACGGGACAACAATCTCTAGGCGCTTGGCGGCCCGCGCCATGTATTCATACTGACCCGACCAGACTAGTGTATAGCCGGGCGGGATCTCGACCTGTTCCGCGACTATTTTTTTTGCCTGGGACACATAACCGCCAATATCCGAGCTTGTGATATCGACGTAAACCCAGGCATTGGGACGTGAGTTCTCACTCTTGATTGCTGGCGCTCCACGGCGCAATTTTAGCTCAGCCACCAGCGACAGAGGAATCTGCGCCCCGGTAGGTGTGGGCACCAGCACCCGTTTCAATTGCTCCAGGTTATCGCGCAACTCACGCGGGTATCTTAAATTAACCGGATACCGTTCCAGCCCCTCAATTGTTTGGGTCACATTCATACCACCGATAGCACTCTGAATGATGTCCTGCACATCGCCGATGGTAAGGCCGTATCGAGCGGCCTCTTCGCGATTAATATCGAAGTCGAGGTAATACCCACCGGCTGCCTTATCACCGAAGGCCGACAAGGTATCGGGCAACTTTTTCAAGGTTTGCTCGATGTCTGCGGCAACATCTTCCAACACATTCAAATCCGGGCCACTGACCTTAATACCTATCGGTGTTTTGATGCCTGTAGAGAGCATGTCGATGCGGGTCTTGATCGGCATGGTCCATGCGTTAGCCAGACCAGGAAACTGAATCGCCGCATCCATCTCGTTCATCAGCGCCTTGGTCGTCTTACTGGGATCGGGCCACTTCGATTTTGGCTTCAATTTAACAGTGGTCTCCAGCATCGACAACGGTGCCGGGTCGGTGGCGGTATCGGCACGCCCGACCTTGCCGAAGACATGTTCCACCTCGGGAAAACTGCGCAGAATCTTGTCGGTCTGCTGCAAAATCTGCTTGGCCTTGGTGATGGAGATGCCGGGATAGGTGGTGGGCATGTAGAGAATATCCCCTTCATCCAGCGGCGGCATGAACTCACTACCCAAGTTATTCAATGGGTAAATCGTCACCACCAACAACAACGCAGCAATACTTAATGTCAACCAGCGCCAACGAATTGCCAGCTTCAACGCCGGTGCATGCAGCCAGTGCAGAAAGCGGTTCACTGGGTTCTTCGCCTCGGGCAAAATTTTGCCACGAATGAAATACCCCATCAGCACCGGCACCAATGTAATCGCTAACAATGCGGCCGCGGCCATGGCATAGGTCTTGGTGAACGCCAACGGGGCAAACAAGCGTCCCTCCTGCGCCTGCAAAGTAAACACCGGCAAAAAGGAAACCGTGATAATCAACAACGAGAAAAACAACGCCGGCCCAACCTCTTTCGAAGCATTGGCAATGGCCTGCCAGCGCTCGCTGTTGCTTAGTTCGCGTTTGAATGTGTCTGCTGCATGTTCCAAATGTTTGTGGGCATTTTCAATCATGACAATGGCACCATCGACCATGGCGCCGATGGCGATGGCGATGCCACCTAGGGACATGATGTTGGCGTTAATGCCCTGCCATTGCATGATGATAAAAGCCGCCAATATTCCAATCGGCAAACTGACAATGGCAACTAAGGCTGAGCGGGCATGGAGCAAGAAAACAATGGCGATCAACGCAACCACAATGCTCTCTTCGATCAGTTTTTCTTTTAGGTTAGCCACGGCGCGCTGGATCAGGTCACCACGGTCATAAACCGGCACGATCTCGACACCATCTGGCAGACCGCTTTTCAATTCATCCAACTTGGTACGTACACGTTCGATGGTGGCCAACGCGTTTTCACCATAGCGCATGATTACTATGCCACCAGCCACCTCGCCTTCACCATCCAGTTCGGCCAGGCCGCGGCGTAGCTCCGGCCCCAAATGAATATCAGCCACGTCCTGCAAGCGGATAGGCACGCCGTTATTGCCCACGGCAACGGGAATGGATTTAAGATCATCAATGGACTGGATGTAACCCAGACCACGCACCATGTACTCCGTCTCGGCCATCTCCACCAGCTTGCCGCCGACATCATTATTGGAGCGCTGGATGGCTGTTTTGATTTTGGACAAGGGGATGCTGTAAGCCAGCAAGGCATTCGGATCGACTTCAACCTGATACTGCTTGACATGGCCGCCGACCGAGGCGACTTCTGCTACCCCTTCCACCGTTTGCAACGGGTATCTCAAATACCAGTCCTGAATTGAACGCAGCTGGGCCAAGTCATGCTGACCGCTTTTATCCACCAATGCGTATTCATAGACCCAGCCAACACCGGTGGCATCCGGCCCCAACGATGGCGATATACCTTTGGGCAAACGTGCGCTGGCATAGTTGAGATATTCAAGTACCCGCGAGCGGGCCCAATACATGTCGGTGCCATCTTCAAAGATGACGTAAACAAACGAAAAACCGAAGAAGGAGTAACCGCGCACCACCTTGGCATTGGGCACCGCCAGCATGGCGGTGGTAAGTGGATAGGTGACCTGGTCTTCCACCACCTGCGGCGCCTGGCCTGGATATTCGGTGAAGACAATCACCTGCACATCGGATAGATCGGGGATTGCATCCAGCGCAATATTTTTCACTGCCCATACACCGGTGGCTACCAACATCAGCGTGGCGATCAGTACCAGGAATTTGTCGCGCAGAGAGGCGCTGATAATTCTTTCAATCATAGCGCCTACTCCATCTCCATTTCTGACATGTCGAGATCGTTCATTTCCATATCCGACATATCCATGTCACTCATATCGTGCATACCATGGTCCATGGAGCCTGATTGTGCCGCCATCATCTTGGCCGTCGCTTCTCGCAGTTTGGATTCTGAATCAATCAAAAACTGGCTCGACACCACGACCTGTTCACCGGCACTCACACCCTCCAGCACCTGGGTGTAACCCTCAGCACTGATACCCAACCTGACGTCACGCGGCTCAAACGTACCGCCGTCCTTGGCAACGAAGAGTTGTTCGCGGCTCCCGGAACGAACAATGGCCTCGCTTGGCACTACCAGCGCATCGGGCTGCGGATCGACATGCAAGATCACATTGGCAAACATGCCCGGTTTCAGAATCAAACCAGGATTATCAAACTCAAGCCGCACCCGCACGGTTCGTGTCTTGGCATCCTGCGTCGGATGAATGAAAGCGACGTCCCCATCTAAACGCTGCCCCGGGGCAGCCCGCACTCGAAGTTCGGCTCGATCACCCAATTTGATCCAGGGAAGGTCATCTTCATAAACATCCACGTAGACCCAAATACTGCTCAGGTCTGCAATCAGATAGATTTCATCCTTGGGTGAAACATATTGGCCCTCGCGCGCACCGATATTCATCACTCGCCCAGCAAAGGGCGAATGGATATGCAGATTGCGCATCAACTTGCGCGACTGCTCCAGCTCATGGATTTGGTGGGTCGGCACATCAAACAGATCTAGCCGCTCGCGGGCACTCTGTAATAACCGCTTGGCACTACTTTTCACCTGCGCCGCACTGGTGTTACGTACTACCTCCCAGTTGGCCAGGGCGACCAAGTATTCCTGTTGGGCGGCAACCAAATCTGGCGAATAGATGCTGAGCAAGATAGTGTCCTGCTTCACCTGGGTACCTGTTTCTTCAATATTGAGATGCTCGATCCAACCCGAGGTTTTGGGGTGCAGACGCGCCAGCTGTTCCTCGTTGAAATCTACATGACCAAGGGCGTTGATCTGGCGCGCCAGTGGGCGCTGTTTCACCGTTGCAATACGTACACCGATGTTCTGCACCACCGTTGCATCAATGGTCACAGTGCCGGCCGGCGCATCACCGTTGCCACCGTCCGTGTACACCGGAATATAATCCATGCCCATCTCGTCCTGCATGAACACTGGCGAGGTAATGGCCGGGTTCATGGGGTTACGCCAGAACAGCACCTCAGGTTCAGCCGGCGCCATCTCTTCCGATATCCTCTGCGGCGCCCCCCCAGGAGCTAGTAAATATCCTCCCACAGCACCCAAACCCAACGCTACCAGAGTCACTATCACAGCTGTTTTATTCATCGATCTTCTCCTTTCCTGCCGCGGCGGCCAGTTCGGCCAGGGCCTGATGGGCATTGCTGTAAGCCTGCCAATATTGTGTTTCGTAGTTGTGTAAGCTGGTTTGGGCCCGCACCAGCGTGAGAAAGTCCACCTTGTTGACCTGATACCCGGCTAGCAGCGCTTCGACGGTTTGTCGCGCCTGAGGCAAAACGGAGACATCAAACAATTCGACCTGATCATGGGCTAGGCGATAGCGTGTCATGGCTGTAGCCACTTCTGCTGCCACCAGGGACTGCGCGTCACGTAACTGTTCTTGGGCGACCATCAACTCAGCACGGCGCTGGTCTTGTGCGCGAGACTGCTTGCGCCCGGCATGCAGGGGCAGACTCATGGAAAACTGAATCGAAGCTAGGTCATCGCGGCCATCTCGCCTGCCATAAACAGCGCCAACACTGAAATCCGGATATTGTTCCCGCGCGCTCAGGTCACGCATGGCGCGGGCTGCTTCCACCTGGGCTTGATGTGCCTGCAAATCGGGGCGACTGGCCTGGGCAATCTGCTGCAAGTAACCCATATCCGGCAGTTTGGGCAGAGCAGTTTGTTGCTGTGAAGGCAGCTGAATAGGTATCAGCGGTGAGCGGTTCAACAAGGTATTGAGCTGGATGACGGTATGCTCTCGCATCTCTTTCAGACGCAAAGCCTCTTCATCAAAGCGGGCCAGTTCCAATTGGCTCAGCAACACATCCTGCTGCTGAGCCTGGCCGACGGTATAGAGCGTTTGCGCGGTTTCGTACTGCTGCTGAAACAAGACCTTGTTGTTAGCATTAGCCTCCAGCGCATGATCATAATAGAACAGCTGCCACCAGCGTATTCTGATCTCTCGCACCAATTGCAAACGGGCATCACTGCTTCCATGCACGGCTGCTTGGGCACGTTGCTCGGCCACGCCCTCTTGCAAAGCCAACTTGCCCGGATAGGGCAAGGCCTGACTGATTCCCACCTGAATCTGACTCATGGGATCTTCATCGAGGGAAAAGCTGCCCGTGGGCAGGTTGGCCAGGCCGATGCTCAAACGCGGATCAGGCAGAGCGCCGGCCTGGGGCACCTGCTCGGCCATCGCCTTAGCCATGGCATTGGCGGCGGCCAGCGCGGGGCTTTGCTCCACTCCAAGCTGAATTGCTTGCGACAGTGATAAGGTTTTCGTGTCATCCGCGTGCGCAGCGAGTAGAGTCCCTGCCAACGCCAGCACAACGGCAAACAGCCGTTTAAGCGAAACAAACTTCATAGTGATTCTCCAAAGCAATATCGAGACGCCTGACTCATCAGGCGTACCATTTACGGCATGGCCGTAAGGAATGCTTTAGAGCTGCCTGGGGGGGCGAATATCGACAGGGAGATCGATTGAATAGTGAGGAAAAGCTGCAGCAACTGGCTGTGGGGTATCCGGTTTATCGAGCTGTAAATAGCTTCCGACATTCAGCACGGGACTGCAATAGACACAATCATTGCATGCCCCTTGCCCATCACACTCGGATCCACTTAGATCCATTTCCATACTGTGGTGATCCATGCCTGCATCTGCATGATTATGGACCATTATTTGTTTCATCGCCTGTTTCTGTGTTTGTGACGTCATCGTCATGTTATGGGCAAAAGCAAATTCAAGCGGTGCCAGCAACACAGCCAGTGCTAATAGGGAACAGATGATTTTTTTCGCACGTGACAACATCTCTTTAAGTATATTGCGTCCGAGGATAGATTTAAGTTAACGATGCTTGAACCGATGACTGTATCAGACTTGATAAGTCGAGCAAAGTTCCTATTCATCCAGCCGGCACAGACGGGAGTCAACCATGGCCTTCGATTCGGTAAATAACTATTACGAAACTCTTGTTTTCAAGGAGATCAACAACTGCGTCAAACAGCAGAAACTAAAGGTTGATGACGACTTTCTCGAAGATGTAGCCTGCGTCGCGCTAAACCGCCTGCCCTCACGTTATGTGCGCCACCATGTGGACTTGGCTTTTTATCTTACCGCCGACGAACACATGCTGATCAATGAATCTGTAAAAAACGCGGTGGTCGAAGCAATCTCTTTTGTAGACAAACACCGCCGTTAATCGCGCTCCGGTTGCTGCAAAATCTCCAGCGATTGATTCAACACAAACTCACGAAACACGTGCGCTACCGGCGACGAGCGTTTGCTTTTGCTTTTGCGGTGCAGCACCTATCAATAGCGCAAGAACGATGCTCGCCACGGCGAGATCGAAACTGCCGCGCTATACCCCCTTGAGAGACTCGCTCAGGGCTTCGACTTTGGTCAGCTGCTGGGCATCAGCATGCTGCAATGAAACATCTTACGCCCCGCTGGGTAAGAAATATCTTTTTACCTGTCCATTCGAACAAGAGCATGCCAACTTGTCGCATCTATCTTTTGACGTAGACGCGCTGGCTTGTGAAATCGACGAAGCCAAGGCTATCACCAGGATTGCTCACCCAATCGACCAGTTCAACCGCAGCGTTACTGACGATCGCACCAGGCTGGTTTTTTTCATGAGCCTGGCAAGCGGTATCAACCAGGACATGGGGGACGGTAAGAATCCGCAAATGCAGGACTTTCATACCCCCTGGAATAGCGGCGATCCTGAGCATAAAGCCTTTACCATCCGGTGGAGGTTTTTTATCCTCCTTGCCCCGCACCTAGTTTATAATCCCCCTACTTGAATACAAACCGGGAAATAACATGCGCAGCAACAGGACCATTAAGAAGTACGTTGGCATTCATAACGAACTCAACGGCGGCATGACCAACACCGGAAAAATCATTCGTGATGCCTGGGTATTTGGCATCATTCCGGAAACCCAAACCTGCGAAGGTTGGCTAGCCCAGGGCATTCAGGACCTATGGCAAAAAACCAGTGCCGAGTGGGAAAAATATGGTTTTCTGGTCAACAACCTTCCACCCGAATTGCGCGAACGTTTTGAGCGCATTCAGTCTGAAGCGGTTGAACGAGCCAAGCAAGCGGGCTGGGATCCGGAAAGAGATGTGGCTGAAGATACCTGACCAACCATAAGCTTAATATGCATATAAGTTTAGCCCCATGATCGAACTGGGGCGCTTCCTTATCCACGCAAAAAAGCATTCGACTTCAGTGTTATGATTACCCCCTGATCAATACCGTCTTATGTGAAAAACATGGCCAATAAAAGAACAAGAAAAACTTTTTTGACTCAATCCAGCAAAAAATGGCACAACACCCTGCTGGCGCTTGCACTTCTAATTTCATGCGCAGGCGTTTCTCAGGCACTCGCTGATCGCCAGCAGGCCGCCGCATATTACGAAGAAGCCGTGATTTATCATAGCGAGGGTAAACCGGAAGAGGCCATCATTCAGCTCAAGAATGCCTTGCAGCAGGATGCCAACCTGCTCTCGGCGCGTGTACTGCTTGGCACGATCTATGTGGAAAACGGCTCACCCACCTCTGCAGAAAAAGAACTGCGCGAAGCAGAACAACTTGGCGCCGACCGAAGCCTGACCGCCATCCCACTCGCTAAGACCTATCTAAAACTGCTCAAATACGCTGAAATGATTACTGAACTGCCATTGGAGGACTACCCCGAGTCAGTTCATGGCGAGCTGCTGACATATCATGGCCACGCCTATCTCGAAATGCCCGATTTAAAACAGGCCGAAAAGATCTTCAAACAGGCCGCCAAACTGCTGCCTGACTCAGCCGGCCCTATTAATGGCATGGCGCTGGTATCACTACGCTCGGGCGATATTGCAAGCGCGATCAAGATTGCCGACAAGGCCTTGGTTATCGAGCCTGGAAACATCGAAACTCTTAACGTTAAGGCCACAGCCATTCATGCCGCTGGTGATCTACCACGAGCAATTGACAGCTATAGCGCCATTTTGCAGCGCAACCCCAAACACATGAACTCGAGACTGGCGCGAGCCGGGATTTATATCGACCTGCAAGAGCTGGACAAAGCGGCTGGCGATCTCGATTACATGGAACAAAACTACCCCAAGGAACCACGCGGGACCTATCTGAGAAGCCTTATTTACACATTTCAAAACAAGCCAGAAGAAACAAAAGAAGCACTACTCAAGACCGCCAATATTCTCGAAGAACTAAAGCCTGAATACCTAGCCCGCAGCCGCCAATATCTAATGCTGGCAGGACTCACCTACTATGCGCTAGAAAACCTGGAACTTGCCCAAACACACCTGACCAACCTGCTACTGCTCACACCCAAAGCGCTTGGGCCCAAAAAACTGCTGGCATCGGTCTATACTGCCCGAGGGGATTATGACGAGGTCGTGAGACTTCTGCAGCCAATTGTTGACCGGACCCAGGTGAACGATTACAAAATCCTGACCCTGCTAGGCAAGGCCTACACTCAACAGAACCGATTTGACAAGGCCACAGCTCTGCTTGAGCGCGCAGTGGCCCTCAGCCACACTGACACCGACCCAAGGCTCTCATTGGCAATCAATTTTTATAGCGCTGGTGAGCCCGACAAAGCCATCAGCGAACTCTCGGCCGTATTCGAAAAGGACCAAGATCAAATCGCGGCCGGCGCCGCCCTGGCCTCCATCTACCTGAAACAAAACGCGCCACTCAAGGCGCTGGACCTACTTGAACAGATCATCACTAGCGACCCGAACAACATCACCTACAACAATCTGATCGGCACAGCCCAGGTGATGGCACAACAGAACGATGCCGCCCGCGCCACCTTTGAAAAAATCGAAGCAATGGCGCCTGACTATATCCCCGTACAAATCAACCTTGCCCGCCTTGATAACCTGACTGGCAACAGCGACAAGGCACGTGAACGGCTTCGTGCTTTGCTATTGAATAAAGATGCTCCCGCTGACCACATCATGCTAGAACTGGCCAGAACAGAAGAAGTTGCCGGCAACATAAACGAGGCAATCCGCTGGGCCGAAAAATTACGCGCAGAAGAAAGCAGCAATCTGGAGGTGCGGCGTTATTTGATCAACATCTACCACCGCAACAGTGAACTCAACAAAGCGCTCGAAGTCGCGCTTGAGGCCAAACGCCTGGCCCCCGAGCATCTGGAAATCATGCAAATCGTTGCGCAAAGCTACATCGCGCTTAACGATGCACGTGCTGCACGCACCGAATTACGTGAAATGAGCTCGCTGGCAGGCTTTGACTCACGCTGGCTTTATCGCATCGCCCGGCTGCAATATGAGATAAAAGCCTATAAAGAAGCAGAATATTCTCTGCAAAAAGCCGTACAGGAAGATCCCAATTTCATCGACGCACAGATTGCCCTGATCGAAATCCTCACCGGTCTCAACAAACTCGATGAGGCGGAAGAACGCACCAACAGCCTACAGGGCAATCCCAATTTTCACGCCACAGACAGATTGCTCGGCGATATAGCTCTCCGGCGCGGCGACTACGACAAGGCCATGACTCTCTACCAGACAGCAATACAGCAAAGCTCCACATCACAACTCAATATTAAGCTTTTTCAGGCTTACAGCGCTGCAGGGCAATGGCACAACGCCACCGAGCTGATGAAAAATTGGCTCAAAGATCATCCTCAGGATCTGGACGGACAACAGGCCCTAGCCGAAGCCTATCTGCGTCAAGGCAAGTTCCAACAAGCTATTACTCAATATGAAGGTGTACTAACACACCAACCTGAGAACAGCATTATCATTAGTAACCTAGCCTTCCTCTACCTCAAAACAGGCGATAGCAGGGCACTGCCAACCGCCCAAAAGGCTTACCAACTGGCACCTCAGGATGCCGCCGTCAACGATACTCTAGGCTGGGTGCTGGTCAATCAAGGCGAGGCGAAACAGGGCCTCCCTTTTTTGCGTGATGCCCACTCGCGTGCCTCAAACGACCCTGAAATCCGTTACCACATTGCCGTGGCTCTGGCAGAACTGGGCCGGGATGAAGAGGCCATGAAAGAACTCGAACATGCCCTCTCTGCTTCCTATCCCTTTGATGGTATTGAACATGCGCGTGAGTTACATAAAAAGCTATCTACAAAATAAACCACCAGTGCTTCGCCGAAAACCTGTGTCGATTTTTTTTACAACACTATCTAAAATTGATCACTGACAACTCTTTGAAATCCGGGAAGCACAGAATTGTCAGTGGCTTATATATATTGGCTCAAAAATTGCAGCAATGTTGGTCAGATAGGTTTATCCGTACATTAGAATGGTACATATATAGGATTTAGATTATGTCTAAACAAAAACAATTCAAATTGCCTGCACTAGTGTTGGCAGCCGTGAGCGCGACGCTATTTACTGCAGCCGCCTCAGCCAGCATTCATTATAACTTTACCGCTGCTGCCAACAGTATCAGCAGTGGATCAAGCGTCGGCAACGACTCATTTAGCTTCTCGAGCCAGGG
>CALZIQ010000020.1 GCA_945787735.1 uncultured Chromatiaceae bacterium
ATATTGTAAACTTGGCTGACCTTGTTTTGGTTATCAAACAATATAGGAAAGCTGACCTCGATCTCTTTTAGGTAGGCCTTAGCTTCATTGCTGTCTTCTTCAACATTCACACCCAGCAGGGTAAACCCGAGCGGCTGGTACTTTTGATGTATCTTTTCCAGGATCGGCATTTCCTGGCGGCAAGGTCCGCACCAGGATGCCCAAAAATTGAGCATGATGACTTCGCCGCGCATTTCGCTCAGTTTAAGATTTTTTCCGCTCAAACTTTTTAGGGTGAAATCAGGTGCCGGGCCTGACAGGTCGCCTGCGTGACTTGGCAGGGTGATGAGGACCAGGGCTAATGTTAGCAAGCTAACTTTAAGGGCGCGAAAAATAGTCATTAGTACCTCCGTTAGAAAAACACTGTCAGGCCGGTGCTGACTTCTAGATTGTGGCTGGATTTACTGCTGCCAAGTAGATCAATATCGAAAATATGATCGCGCACGTCCAGGTGCCCAGCCAGCCAGTCATTAAAGATGAAGCGGTATCCAAAACCGAAGTTGAGCGTATGGCGATCGTCGCCGGCAAACTCGGTGCTACCTGTTCCGCCGATCAAATATAATGCGGTATGAAATGCCTTGCCACTGCCGACAAATGCCTCGCCTGGCAAGACATTAAATCCAAATGACAGATTGTAATAACTCAGTTCACGTTCTGCTTCGGTGAGCAGGCGGATGGAACCACTAAGACGCTCAAAACTAGTGTCACCAGCCTTTGACTGGGCATAATTGGCTTCAACAAAAAAATCTTCGCTGAAGTGATAGGCCAGCCGTCCACCAACGAGGCTGTTGGTACCGAAATCTTCAATGCTGAGCAGACCGACATAGGCGCCGGCTTCGAAATTTTCTGTGTCGATCTTGGCTGGTTTCACCGGTTCGCGTTTAAGTTCTGGTTTGATCACTTGATCGGGTTCATCTGCAGCCCGAACTGGACTCTGCCACAGCACCAGCATGAGTAAGATAACAATCAGCGGCCAAGTGGCTAGAAAAAAGTGACCAGTCCGATTTTCCATTCTTTTATGTCCTCATTGTCATCATCGCTGGAAAACACCACATAGCGATTGTATTCGGCGCGCAAGGCAAAGCGGCGCGACACATAGGCATACATGCCTAGGCCCACATGAGCCAAAAGGTCGCTGCGATCTTCCGCCTGTACCAGCGTTGCCCGCGGCGTGGTTTTGATGTTGCCCATGCCCAAAGCAAAGAACGGGGAGTAACGCCATTCAGGAAATGCCTGATGCAGCAGGTTAACATTGGTGATTAGATTGTTGGAAAAACTGCCCACGGCCTGCATAAACGAAAGTTCGGTAGATAGGTTGGCAGTGAAATTGTAAGCACCATAGAGAGTCGCCGTTTGTGCGCCGTTCATGTCGCCGCCCATAACACCAACTTCGGCATTGCGCTGGGCAAACTGATTTTGCGTGACCTGGGTAAACTGGGTTTTCTTGCCTTCCGGGTCGAGCGTGCGTTCGAGCTGTAGTTGGTGCGCCCAACCAGTGGTGCCGTCGGTTGAGATGATTTTAAACCAGTCGGTACGGCGTTTTACGATTTCAATCCATTCACTGCGATCAATGACATAAAATACCGGATAACCTCGCCCGGGGCCGGTATGCAGTTCGATGAAGGGTTCTACCACCTGAACCTTGCGGTAAGTATCTGCCGCGTTGGCCAGGCCACAGCTGAACAGCAGGCTTATCATCAACAGCAATACAGGCATGTCAGGGTGGCGGAATATCAAATGGATTGTTGTAATACTGGGCACCAATATCGAGCCACTCAGAGATTAAACGTTTTTCAGCATCAGTGAGCCAGCCTTCATGGCTGCCTCCGCTGTCGAATTTTTCCAGAAAATAACTATTGTTGGCCCCATTGACCGACATGGAGGGTCCAGGGGCTCGCACAGGCACCAGCACCGGTATTGGGTTGCCATCCAGATCCAGAATTAGATTGCCGTCTTCATCCAGTTCAAATAAGAGATTGCCATTGTTGTCGACCGCCTGAACCATTACGTCCTGCAGTGCATTGTCGACAAGCTCTTGCTCGTTATCATTAAACAATAATTCTCGGTAAGAGGTTACGTGATCTGGCTCATCACTTGACGCCCCACCTGTCAGATCCAGTTGCTCAGCTGGGACCATGGCATTGCTGGCATTGTCCTGACTGGTATGGCAGGTAGTGCAGGTGCGATCTTCATTTAGCATGGAGTCAGGATTGAGAATGCCGCGTGGCTCAGTCCAGAGTGGTTGTATGTGTGTTACATAGTTGATGATGGTGCGGCATAAGGGGGTCCAGGTCGTGACACAATCACCGCTAGTGGGAATAGCGCTGGTCAGATCAGAATAAAGATAAGAAAACGAGGCGTCGGCAGCGCGGACATTGATATCGGTCCAAACGTCTTCATAGTGAATGTCGACGCTTGGCGTGAGGTAGGCGCAGTCGCTGTTGCAGCTAATGCGTGCCAATGTCTCTGCCATGGTTTCGCTTATCTGTGGACGAATGCTGCTATCGGTGTTAGGGAAGCGGACCCCCGTCTGCGACGCACCTGAATAGATACTTGCCGGGCCGTCACTGTTTCCATGCGGCACACCACTGCTGTGGTCATGGCAGCCATTGCACTTTTTGGTTTCGCCCGGAATGACCTGAATCCAGTTTTGATGACGGGCGCTGATGCGTCGACCGTTTCCATCCAGTACGCTAATAGCAAGTGGCACATTGGCCGGTACCTTGACCATTACCGAGCCATCCGGTTCGATCGGGGCGTATCCAATAATTTCACGCATCAGTTGATTGCGGCTACGTCCAAATGCTGTGCCGGGAATGTCGAGCGTGTCACGATCAGGTAAGGGCACGCCTTTTACAATACGCAGAAAACGAGCCGGGCGATCAGTAGCCAAGGTTTGAGCCGGGTCAGCCAATGTGCTTATGCCCGCGTTGCTGCTGTCAACCCCGTCAATATCGTAAATGCTACGAATGTTGAGCACGCCGACACTTTCAGTCTCATAGCGACTGTTTAGCTGGTTTGTATTTGGAATGGCAAAGCTGGGGCGTTCATAAGTGGCAACAACATCATGGATAATGATCCCTTCTTCGGGTGTAACAATGGGTAGCTGTGTATTGTTGTTCTGGTTGTATATGTAAATGCCATACAGCCGTGGTGCGGCGACAGCCTCATCATCGGCAAGTCGTTCGGCAGTGCAGGGGACAATAGTCTCGACATCATTTGCATCGACTTCAATCAGACGGCAGGGGCTCCAACTGATCAAGGCACGATTACTGCTATCCCAGAGCGGATAAAAGGCGCTGACATAACCATCTGGCGCAATGCGGTTGTCGCTGTAAATGTCGAGATTGATGAGTTCTGACTGCGCACGTGTATCGGTGAGAGGCGCGTTGCTGTTTTTTAAATATTGATTATCAAGGTAATCATCCAGATCAATCGCAGCATACAGGCCACTACCATTGGTGCCACGGAATGGAATAAGGCGAGCGGCGAATCGGCCATCATTCATTTCACGTGCTTGGGTGAATTGAATAGTCGATTCGTCAGAGCCGGTATTGTGGCTGTGAGCCCCGTACACAATGTCAAGCTCGGTGCCGTCATCATTCATTTTATAAAGATTGATGCTGTTATTGCTGCCCATGTTGTCCCAACGGCTGAAAATAATGTCGCCGTTTGACGACACTGTTGGATCAAAGTCGTGGCTGTGATTAAATGAGATCTGTTTGATGTTGTTGCCATCTTCATCCATGACGTGCAGCACGAAAGCGGGGCCGTTACGGCTTTCGTTTTCGGCGGTGAATTTTGGTTTGCCTTCGTCTAATAAAATGGCGCCTGCATCGCGTTGACGAGTGGATGTAAAAACAATGCGGCCATCAGGCAGATAATGAGGGCTAATATCCTGGCCTGCTTCGGCAGTGATATCTGAACCGATGATGCGTTTTAGTGTGTCTGTGGCGATCTCGTATTCCCAGATGTTCCAGGTTGGTTGTTCATCGTCATTGGCGTTTTCGATTTCGGGGGCGCGCATGGCGAAAATGAGTTTGGAACCATCAGCACTGGTTTCGATGTCCTTAACATCGCCCATGCCGCCAGTGAAGCTAAAGGTAATGTTTTTTTCGGCGGCGCTGGGTGAGGCGCGATCACGCAGATAAAGATCGGCGCCGGGATTGAAGTCTTCAAGGTCGAGTAGGTCAATACGGGCTGGATCACCCTGATTGTTAACAGGGATGGGACGTTTGACATAGGCAATAGGGTAATCGAGTAGAACAGGTATCGGATCACTTTCCTGAGACTGTTCAAGACAGCCGGAAACTTGAGTGGCAATGAAGAGCACTAGCAGAAGCCATGCTGATGGTTTTAACCAACTGAGAAAGCTGTCACTCATTTTGAAATCTGCGTCCAACAAAATAATTGTCGTATCAAAGACGAATATTATAAGGCATGACGACAGTAATGTATGAACGGTTTCACATTTGTGGTTTTTTTTCGCTTAGATTTTTAGATGTTTATGGTTCTAGTGTGAAACAGATAACACAATAGGGTGAGGCTTTGGGTTAGAATAGCACCAACATGAAAAATATAAGAATCGAATTTTATTAAGGGTCAGGTTGTTATTAAGATGTTGCGTAAACTCTATTTTATTGGTATTGGCTTGTTGGCGCTCAACTTGAGCGTTGAGGCAGGGCCTCGAGAACAAGCCAAGCGTATACATGACCGTATCGCCGGTGTGCCGCCATCTGCCCCTATACTGAACAGCATGGAGGCCGACATCGTGTCTGGCGATGTCATTGCGGCAGCCAATACCGCCATGCAGAATCCGGCATTTTACAATGTCACCTTGAAGAACATGGTCACGCCCTGGACCAATGAAGAGCAAACTGTATTCGCCTCTTTGAATGATTACACCGCTACTGTGATTGGCATGGTGCGCGATGATTTTGATTTCCGTCTTATTCTTTCTGATGACATTCTCTATGTCGGTGATGATGCGCTTGGATTGCCAGCCTATTCAAATAGCAATAACTCACACTACGAAAGCCTGGAACAAAATGGAGTTGATCTGTTGACCGGACTGGTCCGACGCACCCAATCAGCTTTCACTGGATTGCCGGCAGAGGCTACCGCCGGCATCATGACCACCCGCGCGGCTGCCAAGGCCTTTTTTGTGGACGGCACCAACCGCGCAATGTTTCGTTTCACCGTATTGAATCATTTTTGCAATGATCTTGAGCAGATGAAGGATGTCACCCGACCGGCAGACCGTATTCGTCAGGATGTCTCACGTAGTCCCGGTGGCGACAGCCGCATCTTTCTAAATGCTTGTGTGGGTTGTCATGCAGGAATGGATCCGATGGCGCAGGCCTTTGCCTATTATGAATACGAATATGACAGTGAGAATGACTCTGATGCAGAGAGCGGGAGTTTGGTTTACAACGATGTAGGCATGATCGACCCGGATACTGGCACTCGGGTCAAAAAGAAATATCACATCAACGCCAGCAATTTTAAATACGGTTATCAAACGCCTGATGATCGTTGGGACAACTACTGGCGTGCAGGGCCAAATGCATTGCTCGGCTGGGATACTCAGGAGCTGGGATTGCCAAGCGGTGGCAACGGCGCTAAATCGCTTGGTGTAGAGCTGGCAAACAGCGAGGCTTTTGCCGTTTGCCAGGTGAAAAAAGTGTTCAAGACAGTGTGCCTGCGACAACCAATCAATACCGATATGACGACGTTTGATACCATTGTCGGCTCGTTCAAATCTAGTAACTACAATTTGAAACAGGTCTTCGCCGAAACGGCAGACTACTGTAAGGGTGATTGATGATGAGTCGTTTGATATTTCGCCCTGTCTATTTTTTTCTTATCGCACTTATTTTGGTCGGCTGTGACAACGTTCCCGTGGATCAGAATTTCGTCACAACTAATGCAAACAGCAGAAATTACACAGGCCCTGAACCCGCCACCGCTGATGTGCAGAGTTTCAAGACCAACGTCTGGGACAATCTGGTCGATAAATGCGGCGCTTGCCATGGCACTGGCGGACAGTCGCCTAGTTTTGTGCAGGATGACGATATCAATCTGGCCTATAGTCAGGCAATTACCGTGGTCGATCTCGGCGCAGCGGAAAATTCCCGCCTCGTGACCAAGGTAGGTGGTGGGCACAATTGCTGGGAAAGCAGCACTGCTGCCTGCGCAGCAATCATGACTGCTTTTATTCAAAACTGGGTTGGTGGAAGCGCAGATGATCAGGGCAGGCAGATCGTACTGGAAACACCGACGGAGAAAGATGCTGGCGACAGTAAAAGCTATCCTGAAGACAGCAGCCTCTTTTCCGCTACAGTCTATCCGTTGTTGACGGCTTACTGTGCAGACTGTCATGCCGAATCCGCCCAACTTCCCCAGGCGCCTTATTTCGCTAGCAGCGATGTGGATGCCGCCTTTGATGCGGTCAAGACCAGCCAAAAACTGGATCTGGACACACCTTCAAATTCTCGCCTGGTGGTTCGCTTGCGCAGTGAGTTTCATAATTGCTGGGAAGATTGCCAGGATGATGCTGACGAGATGCAACAAGCAGTTACCAATTTTGCTAACGGTATTATACCTACCCAAATCGATCCACAGCTGGTCTTGAGCAAGGCACTAAGCCTGGGGGATGGCACCATCGCCAGCGGCGGCAGCCGTCATGAAGAAAATGTCATTGCCTTGTATCAATTTAAAGAAGGCCAGGGCAGTACGATTTATGATGTTAGCGGTATCTCACCTCTGCTGCATTTGCAATTATCTGGGGTTGAGGATGTGGACTACAAATGGGTCGGTGGTTGGGGCGTCGAGTTTCTTGGCGGTAAGGCGCAGGGTACAACCAGTGCAAGTAAAAAACTAAGCGACTTTATTAAGGCCTCTGGCGAATACTCGATTGAAGCCTGGGCTGTACCGGCCAATGTCACCCAGGAAGGTCCGGCCTCAATTATCAGCTATTCAGCGGGTCTGGCTGATCGTAACGTCACCCTGGGACAGACACTCTATAACTATGACTACCTTCACCGCAGCAGTTCAACTGATAGTAATGGTGAACCAGCCCTGTCCACTGATGATGACGACGAAGATCTGCAGGCCACCGAACAGCATGTGGTGATCACCTATGACCCGGTCAACGGCCGCGGCATCTATGTTAATGGTGTGTTTACCGATGATCTTGATGGGGTCGAGCCAGGCAATCTGGGTGACTGGGATGATACCTATGCCCTGGTATTTGGCAATGAAGTCACGGGCAATCGCCCCTGGCATGGCAAATTGCGCCTCGTGGCTATCCACAACCGTGCCCTTAATCCTTCGCAGATCCAGAAGAATTTCGAAGCAGGCGTGGGTGAGAAGTTTTACCTGCTTTTCAGCGTTGAACAGGTTGTCGGTGTGCCGCAAAGTTACATCCTGCTTGAGGTAAGCCAGTTTGATAGCTACAGCTATCTGTTCAGCCAGCCTATGTTTATCAGCCTGGATATGAATGCCGACCCGGGTTCTTTCCGTATTGCCGGCATGCGCCTAGGCATTAACGGCAAGGAGTCTGCTGTTGGTCAGGCCTATGTCAACGTCGACACAACTATCACCAGTAGCGCGTTTGTAAAGAGCGAGCAGTTCAACGCCAAGGCGCAGTCTTTATCTGAACTGGGTACCATCATCCCGTTGGAAAAAGGCGTTGATGCGGATGAGTTCTTTCTAAGCTTCGAAGTGCTGGCGGATAAGACCAATGTATTTGTCGAGCCGCAGCCTTTGCAGTCCACTGCATCTGTTAGCAGCGATCTGCAACCTGATATCGGCCTGCGTATCTTTGCCGAAGTCAACGCCACCATGGCAGAGATTACAGATGTGGCGATCACGCAATCCGATGTCCAGGCCACGTATGAAACAATCAAACAGCAGCTGCCAGTGGTTGAATCTGTTGGCGGCTTCCTTTCGTCTCATCAGGTGGCCATTTCACAGTTGGCGGTGGAATACTGCAATGCGCTAGTGAATGATATCTCGTTGCGTAGCAGCTTTTTTCCGGGATTCGATTTCTCCAGGCCTGCCAATACAGCGTTTGATGCCACTGGCAGGAGCCAGGTCATTACGCCGCTGTTGGGCAAGATCGCAGGAACGGGCCTGGTCAGCCAGCCGCTGGATGCGGATTTGAGAAGTGAGCTGGATTCGCTAATCAATAAACTAACCGCCTGTGGTGGCAGCTGTGCAGCTGACCGCACTGAGGTTGTCGTTAAATCAGCCTGCGCCGCCATGATGGGCAGCGCAGTCATGCTGATTCAGTAATTGTGAGGGTGAAGTAATAATGTCCAGAAAATCCAAACTTCTTTCACCCGATGCACCGCTGCTGCATGCCAATCATAAACGGCCTGTGACACGGCGCGATTTTCTCGCCCAGGGTCTGGCGGCAGGTCTGGGTGTTGCCATGGGGCCGACCATTTTTAGTCTGTTTGCCAATCCGCGTACAGCGCAGGCAGCCTTGTCCAGTGATCTCGAAACGCTCAAAGGTAGCTGCGGCATTGCCTCACAGGGTGCTGGCAAGGTTCCATTCATTTGTATCGATTTGGCCGGTGGCGCCAATATCAGTGGTTCGAATGTGCTGGTAGGACAGCAGGGAGGTCAGCTCGATTTTCTCAGCACGGCCGGCTACAACAAGCTCGGCCTGCCGGGTGATATGATCCCGCCGATTGCGAACCCGGATACCGGCACGCGTGATTTCATCAATACCGAGCTGGGGATTGCGTTTCATTCTGACAGTGCCTTTTTGCGTGGAATTATTGAAAAGACCTCGCCGGCCACCCGTACCAAAATCAACGGTGCAGTGATTCCGGCGCGTTCGGATAACGATACCGGTAACAATCCTCACAATCCCATGTATGCCATTAACAAAGCCGGCGCTGATGGCGAACTGCTGACCCTGATCGGTTCGCGCAGCTCTGATTCTGGGGGTAATTCCATGGCCCCGGCCTCGATGATCGATGCGGCAGTGCGGCCAACCAAGATTGACCGCCCCAGCGATGTCACCGGCCTGGTAGACACCGGAAAACTTGTCGGGCTGCTGAGTCAGGATGATGCGGTGACGGTGTTGGAATCGATCCAGCGCATTAGCTCCAAGAAGCTCGACAAGGTGGTGACTGCCGACGCTGTACTAAAGGACCTAATCAATTGTGGTTATGTGAAGGCGGCCGACTTGGTGGATCGCTATGGTGATCCAAGTACGCTAAATCCTGAGATTGATACCAACATCATTGGTCCCATCTTCAGCCAAACTGAACTGGATGGCGATGGCGAATTTCGCAAGACCGCTTCGATCATGAAAATGGTGGTCAATGGTTTTGCCGGTGCGGGCACCATTACCATGGGCGGCTTTGACTACCATACCGGTAACCGTGCTGCCGGTGAAATCCGCGACCTGCGTGCCGGCCGTTGCATGGGCGCCTGTCTGGAATATGCCGCCCGTACTGGAGTCCCGTTGATGCTATATGTCTTCAGTGATGGTTCGGTGGCTAGCAACGGCATGATCGATGATTCTGTCGAGGGGCGCGGCAAGGGCGTCTGGACTGGTGATAATTCCTCTACTGCGGCCTCATTCTTCCTGGTTTATAATCCCTCGGGCAGACCGAATCTGCTGGGTGCCAATGCTGATGAACAGGCTCGACACCAGCAGATTGGCTATTTTCGTTCCGATGCGTCGGTTGAAACCGCGTCAAGTCCAGCGGCTAACAACGTTAACCTGCTTGTTGAAACAGTGGCGCTTAACTACATGGCCTTGCATGGTGAGCAGGGGAACTTTGCCTCGGTTTTTAATAGTAAAAGTCTGGGCAATAGTGCCTTGCTCGATGGATTGACAGCTTTTGAGCCGATTGTGAGCGGAACGATCTGATTGCACTGCATTCTTGATTCTCGAGGCTGGGGTTTTGGTATGACACGTGTTTTTACCTGTTTATTATTGCTGCTATCTGCTGTGCTTTTGCAATCGCCAGTGCTTGCCGCTGAAACAGCAAACAAGTTCCAGAGCCTCGATGAACAGCTTGAGGCACTCAAAAAAGAAGTGATCAGCATTAATCGAGAATTGTTTACGCTCGAGGAAGAACTGCTGTTTCCCGCCAATACTCAGACCTTCTTTTTTCTCTCTATGGATGGTGATGTGCTTTTCTCGCTCGATTCGATTGAGCTGACTATCGACGGCAAGGTGGTGAGCAACTATCTCTATACCGAGCGCGAAATTGCTGCTCTCGCTAAAGGCGGGGTACAACGACTGCATATAGAAAATCTGAAAAAGGGTGAACATGAGGTGGTGGCCATCTTTATCGGCAAAGGCCCCAACGGGCGTGATTATCGCCGTGGCGCGAGTTTCAACTTTGACAAGGATTTCGAACCTAAATATATCGAACTGAAAATTGTCGAGTCTGCGGAAAAAATTCAGCCTGAGTTCGTGATCAAAGAGTGGGAATAGTCAATCATGCCATTGGCGCGTTTTATCACTCTTTTTGTAGTTATTTCATCTTGTTTTATCGCCACATCGCTCAGGGCAGAACTGGAGCGTCTTAATAGCCCCTTTTATGGCGGGGTACTGTTTCAATTCAATCAACAAAAATATTTTTCCTCCATCATCGAATTGGAAAAGGGACTTAGCTCAGGACGGCTGGGCGAGGATATAACGCGCGCTGAGACCCTGTTGGGCAGTCTTTATCTCTCTTATGGTTTGCATCGACACGCCCAAACCATTTTTGAACGGGTGCTTGACACTAGCGTGGATGAAAAATCACGCGACCTGGCCTGGTTTTATCTGAGCAAGATTCAATATCAGCGTGGGTTTTATCAACAGGCTAAGGTGCATCTGGAAAAAATTACTGCGCCCCTGCCGAGTCAGTTTGAAGACGAGCGCTTGACCCTGAAGGCACTAGTTTTACTGCAGTCGAATGATCTAGAAGGTGCGATTGAACATCTGAATCAGGTCATCGATGATGAAGCTGACCTCAACTATAGTCGCTACAATCTGGCAGTTGCCATGTTAGGCAGTGGTAAACCAGATGCGGCCATGAATTTATTAATTGAGGCTGCTGCACTTCCAAAACTGGACGCTGAATCCGCCGCCTTGATCGACCGGGTTAATATCGCTCTGGGATTTCATTATCTGCAGCAAGAGGAGTTTGCGCTGGCCAAAACCCGCTTCAGTCAGGTTGAATTGCACGGGCCATTTTCTACTCAGGCCTTGTTGGGACTGGGATGGTCAGCGTTTGGGTTGAATGAGTTTGGTTCTGCTACGGCGGCCTGGCGTGAACTGGTTGCGCGTGATGCATCCGACCCTAGTGTCTTGGAAGGTTATCTGGCGCTGCCTTTTCTTTCTTATCAAGTTCAAAACTACAATGCTTCGTTGGCTGATTATCAAAAGGCCATTGCTGTCTATGAAAAGGAACTGGAGTGGTTAAATAAAGAGCTGGAGAGGGAGGATTTGTCTGACTGGATCGTGACACTGCTTGATCTTGACAGTCGGGATGAGATTGGTTGGCGTTGGCAGGGCGAGGTCTTGTCAGGTAGTTTGTTGAACCCCTATATGCTCAATTTTTCCGCCAGCCATCGATTTCAGGAAATGCTAAAAAACTATCGCGACCTGCTCTTTATCGAAAAAAATCTGAACAAATGGCGCAACAGTCTCGATGTCTACAGTGACATAATCGATGTGAAGACAGCGGCCTACGCATCGCTCATGCCTAAGGCAAAACAGCGGCTGAATGATTTGTCTGATCAGTCGACTGCCAAAACGATTGAAAGGCTAAGTTACAATATTCAAATGATTGAAGAAAATGAAAATGCGCTGGCGCTAGTCACCTCTTCAGAGCAGAAAAAGCTTGCACAGTTACGCAGCATTGATTACCGCCTGTCATATAATCTGCACGAATTCGAAGACAAACTGGACGAAATAAAACTGGTTGACCGTGCTGTAAATCTTCAGGAAAAACATGCGCTGCTTGAAGGCGTGTTGAAGTGGGATGTAATGACAAGTTACAAACAACGAATCTGGCGGGTCAATAAAGAACTGGCAGAACTAGAAAAAGAACGGGCCCGTTCACTCGAACTGAGCCGGGACATTCTGGCGGTAATGAAGGCGGTGCCGGAAAGTTTCGATGGGCATGCGCAGCGGCTGGCATCGATTGACACGCATTTGAACCAATCCTTATCACGAACTATGGGGCTGCGCATTCAACATGAGGCGTATTTACGAACGCTGATAAAGGATGAGTTACTTGCCATTAAAAATAGGATTGAGATCTATCGTTCCCAGGCATTGCTTTCGATCGCGCATATTTATGATATGAGCCAGAATCTCAACGAGGCGCAACAGTGAGAGCAGCCTTTTTGGGAATTTCTATTTCCTGTCTTGTTGCCTGTAGTGGTTCTAAATATGGTGGCGAAACCCTATCGCAGCTCAAACCTGAAAAGATTGAAATAGGCCAGTCACAATCAGTTGATATCTCGGCCATCGAGACGATTGAATCCTATAGAAAATTAAGTGACTTTCCTGTCGACAATCCTTTTCGTCCCAAAGCCATGCATCGCTTGGCCGATTTGTTGTTGGACTACGGTGAAGAGCGCGAGGAACAGCTGCTTGATGCTAGCAAGATGGATGAGATTGGGGAATACGCTGAAGCTATCCAGATATATGAAGAGCTGTTGAATAGCTACCATGATTATCCCGCCATGGATCATGTGTTATATCAGCTTGCCCGTGCTTATAACAAAACCCCGGAGCTTGATAAGAGTGACCAGCTGTTGGGTCGACTGGTGAACGATTATCCAAGTAGTCAGTATGTTGGCGAGGCACAGTTCCGCTTGGGTGAATCCAATTTTCTGCAGGGTAAGCTTGCTCAGGCACAACAGGCTTATCAGGCAGTACTTGATCAAGGGGCTACGGGTCCGTTTTATGAGCATGTCCTGTTGAAATACAGTTGGACGCTCTATAAACGTGATCAACCTGACGCGGCGCTAGCGTCTTTTTTCGCTCTCATCACCCTGAAACTTGCGTCTGCCGAATTCGACCGGCTTAGTGGTGAACCAACTAAGCTTGGCAAAGCTGATATGGAAATTGTTAATGACACTTTGCGTGGCATGACGTTGGTCTTTACACTGAAAAACAATACACAGGAGCTGTATGAATTTACTGACCGCTATGGTCACGCTCATTATAACCATCTGGTTTATCAACGCATAGCTGAACAATTTCATAAAGAAGAACGTTATCTGGAAGAAGCGCGTACATATCAGGCCTATATTGCCGCTAATCCAGACACATCTTATGCGGCTATCTTTCAGTTACGGTTGGTGGATAGTTTTCGCTTTAGCCGCGATTACGAACGTGTAATCCAGGCCAAGCAGGATTTTCTCAACCATTTATGGCATCCGCAAACGGATCAACAAACCTATGGCGTGGCATATGATACCCATGTCTCGATGTTTGCCCGCGTGTTTTTAGATGATTTGAGCGAGTATTATCATTCACGTTATCAAAAGCACAAGGATGAGAGTGATTACCATAACGCCGTTGACTGGTATCAACGATATCTTGCTAATTTCATGGATTCATCAAACAGTATCGAAAAACATTTTTTGTTGGCAGAGCTGTTGTTTGAGCACAAAGATTTTCACGCTGCCGGAAATGCATATGAGCAGGTGGCATATCACTATCCGATACATGGGCGGGCGGCCGAGGCAGGCTACAGCGCTATTTTGAGTTATCAAAAACTGCTTGAAAGTGGTGTTGATACTGGCCAAGACGCCTGGCGTAAATTGCAGCGTGAAAGTGCGCTCAGATTTGCAGAGAAATTTCCCAAGGATCCGCGTGTGCCAAACACAGTCATGGCGCTGGCTAAACAAGATTATGAACGTGGCGAAACAAAGAAAGCCAAGCAGTTGCTGGAAGCATTGCTCGCGGGAGTTCAGGTACTAGATGAGGCAACTTCGTATTCCGCTTGGTTGATGCTAGGCCATATCGCACATCAGTCACAGGACTATCTGCTGGCCGAGCACGCGTTCCAGTCGGCGCGCAAGTTTGTTGCCACAGACACACCAGAGGCACTTGAGGCAGAAGAGTGGCAGGCAGTCTCTCTCTATAATCAGGCAGAGGCTTTGTTGGCTCAGGATAACAAGCGCGAGGCAGTAAATATGCTGCTTAGGGTTCCGGTAATTGCCCCCAATAGCCAAGTGGCTGCCCAAGCTAAATTTGATGCCGCGGCAGAATTGATCAGCCTTGAAGAATGGCAACAAGCGGGTAATCTGCTGGAACAGTTTCAGGGCAGCTATCCTGATCATGAGTTGCAGCCTGAGGTGCCGACTAAGCTGGCTTTTGTGTATATGAAGCAAGGCAGAACTGCTGATGCTGCCTACGCCTATGAAAAGATTGCTATACGCAGTCAGGACCCTGAAATCCAGCGCGAGGCTTTGCTTCAGGCGGCGCAGCTTTATCAGGCGTCCGATATGCACAACAAATCGATTCTAGTCTATAAGCGCTATTTGCAAAAGTATCCGGACCTAGCCCTGCAAACATTTGAAGTGCGTGCGCAGTTGGCCGAGATGTATGCGCAGCAAGGACAGCTTAATAATCGTGACTACTGGTATAAAGAGATCGTTAAACATGCAGCAGTGGGTGAGGCCAAACAGGATGATGCTATCCAGTACCTTGCCTCAAAAGCTTCATTCGTGCTGGCAGAAAGAAAGTATGCTGAATTTGAGGCGATTGAGTTGGTTGAGCCAGTCCGAGATAATTTAGCGCATAAACGAGCCAAAATGGAAAGTGCACTTGCCGCGTATCAAACTGCAGGTAGCTATGGCTATGCCGAATTCGTCACTGCCTCAACCCATCGTATTGGTGAAATCTATTATCATTTAAGTCAGGCGTTGTTCAATTCCAACCGCCCTGCCAATTTAGACGATGAAGAATTGGAGCAGTATGAAATCATGCTGGAAGAGCAGGCTTATCCATTTGAAGAGAAAGCCATTGATATTCTCCAATCCAATATCACCCGCATCGGTGACGGAGTTTATAACAACTGGATTGATGAATCTTTTGCTGCACTGGCCAAGCTCTTGCCGGTGCAATATGCAAAGCAGGAACAGCCCAGCGAGGTGATAGATGCATTGCACTAGGCTTTTGACTGCCGCATTATGGGTGCTAGTTTTGGTTGGCTGCGGCACGGCTCCGAAGCAGCAGTTGTATCCCGGTGCAGCCTTGGAGCAATACCGGCTAGCGCTTGGTGTAATGAAAGCGCAGCGCCTCGATGAGGCCATTAATCAATTCACACGAATCACCCAAGAATATCCTAGCCTGGCTGGGCCTTATGCCAACCTTGGTTTGTTATATCAAAAACAGGGGTTAAAAAAGGAAGCGGCCCATGCCTTTGATAAGGCTATCGCCCTGCAGCCTGAAAGCGCTCAGATTTATAATAATGCCGGGATTTTTTACCGCTCGGCAGGCCGCTTTGACGATGCAGAAGCGGCCTATTTGGCTGCGATTAAGAGAGCACCGCGTGAGGCAGAGCCGGCCTTAAATCTGGCCATTCTCTACGACATGTACCTTAACCGTTCTGCTGATGCAATCAAATACTATCAACTTTATCTTTCCTTAAGCGGTGACAAGGATAAAAATGTGGAGCTGTGGCTGGCGGATTTGGAAAGAAGATCTAAGCTTGTTGCTATTGATTCTGAATAAGAATAGTGTGAATTTGTGTAAATACACGTCGTGACGCATTGATTCCTTGTGTTTTGGCACGTATAAATGACCCCGGCGATGTTGATTCAGAGCTTATTCCATGGCGAGAATTGTTAGATACAAGCCCTGTTAGACAGTAATAATTTTGAATTAAGTTGTTGGCGATGTGGTGGGATATTGCACCTAAGTCAATTTGGAAAAATTGAGGAGAATAATAATGTTGGAAGATTTTAAGAAATTTGCTTTGAAAGGTAATGTTGTTGACATGGCGGTCGGTATTATTATCGGCGCTGCCTTTGGCAAAATTGTCAGCTCCTTTGTTAAGGATGTTCTGATGCCCCCAATTGGTATGTTGATGGGGAACATGGATTTCAGTCAATTGTTTGTCAATCTTAGCGACAAAACCTATGAGACTTTGGCGCTTGCTGAAGAGGCTGGTGCACCAGTCATAAAGTATGGTGCGTTCATTAATACGGTGTTGGATTTTATTATTGTCGCATTTGCTATTTTCATGGCGATTAAAGTGATGAGCAACATGAAGAAGAAAGAAGAGGCGGCACCAGAAGCTGCACCAACGACTAAAAAATGTACCGAATGCTGCTCTGAAATTCCTATTGAGGCCAAGCGTTGTGCTCATTGTGCCTCGCCACAAGAAGTATAGGCACTGAGCTTTCAAATCGGATATGTAGTCTTGACTGCCTATCCAAGCACCGACCATGCCGGGGGGGATTCCTTCCGGCATTTTTATAAATAATCCTAATCTTTATTTTTTATCTTTGCCAAAATTAAGATTGAGTTTCTCAGCGAAACAAAAGCCGCTGATACGTGCGACAGATATGGCCTCCAGCCTTCGCAGAGTAAATTAGTTATTTTCTCTGCTGAGCTTCCAGAATGGTGTTGTGTGGATTTGTATCATCCGGCTCAGGATAATCCAAAGTGTAATGCAGGCCTCGACTCTCTTTGCGGGAAATGGCAGAGCGTACGATAAGTTCCGCCACTAGTACGAGGTTACGCAGCTCCAGTGAGTCGTTGTTGACAATGTGGCTAGCGTAATATTCATCAATTTCTTTTTGTAAGACTCGGATACGGATTAGAGCGCGTTGCAGGCGTTTGTCGGTACGTACGATGCCAACATAATCCCACATTACACGGCGCAGCTCATCCCAGTCATGGGCGATGACCACGTCCTCAGGAGATTTTGTCACGCGGCTGGCATCCCACTTGGGCAGGGGTGGCAGTTCCACTGCGTCGTTGAGCTTTGCAGCGATATCTTCTGCAGTGGCTTTGGCAAACACCAAGCATTCCAGCAGTGAATTGCTGGCCATGCGATTGGCGCCGTGCAGACCAGTGAATGCGGTTTCACCGATGGCATAGAGGTTGCCGATGTCGGTCTGTCCCTGTTTGTTTGTCATGACACCGCCGCAGGTGTAGTGGGCAGCCGGCACCACCGGGATGGGTTCACGGGTAATGTCGATGCCAAACTCAAGAGCGCGGGTATACACTGTCGGGAAGTGGCTGCGAATAAAATCGGCCGGCTGGTGGGTAATGTCGAGGTAGACACAGTCGATACCGAGACGTTTCATTTCGTGGTCGATGGCGCGGGCAACGATGTCTCGTGGTGCCAGTTCCGCATCAGGATGAAACTTGGGCATGAAGCGAGTACCGTCGGGCAGGCGCAGGATGCCGCCTTCACCACGGATGGCCTCGGTGATCAAGAATGATTTTGCCTTGGGATGGTAAAGGCAAGTGGGGTGAAATTGAATGAACTCCATGTTAGCGACACGGCATCCAGCGCGCCAGGCCATGGCAATGCCATCGCCGGTAGAAACATCGGGGTTGCTGGTATAGAGATAGGCCTTGCCGGCACCGCCGGTGGCGAGCACGGTGAAGCGGCTTGCCAACGTGATTACCTGCTGCTTTAGTTTATCCAGGACATAACAGCCGACACAGTGATTATTGCCCTGGCCTAGTTTGCCTGAGGTGATCAGGTCGATGGCGATGTGATTTTCCAGTACGTCAATGTTGGGGTGGCGCTTGAGCTGACCGACCAGGGTGTTCTGGATCTCCTTGCCGGTAGCGTCGGCGGCGTGGAGTATGCGACGGTGGCTGTGGCCACCTTCGCGGGTCAAGTGAAAATCGGTACTGCCGTCGGGGCGGGTTTCCTGGTCAAATATTACGCCGCATTCCACCAGCCAGTCGATTGCCTCGCGGCCATGTTCGACGGTGTAACGCACAACTTCTGGGTCACAGAGTCCGGCGCCGGCGACCTGGGTGTCTTCGATGTGCGATTCGACGGAATCCTTAGCGTCGAGCACAGCTGAGATACCACCCTGCGCGTAGTAGGTGGCACCTTCGCGCAGCGGACCCTTGGTGATGACGGCAATCTTGGCATTTTTTGCCAGATGCAAGGCTAGGCTGAGGCCGGCGGCACCCCCGCCAATAATTACAGCGTCATATTGTGACTGATTCATATTCGGGCTAATCTAATCAATAAGAGTAAATATTTTCAAATACTTACCATATAATGCTATTTTTTTGAAGCTGTACCGAACCCAGAGGGAAATAAACGGTCTATTTCGTTTCGAATAATGAAAACAAAGAATAACAACATGGATGGTCCGAATGGCTGAGCAGAAAGCGGACCAAGCGCTGGTAAAGCGTGTACAGGGAGGAGACAAAGCCGCCTTTGATTTGTTGGTACTTAAATACCAACATAAGGTCGTTAATCTGATTTCCCGCTATGTACATGATTCGGCAGAGGTTTACGATGTGGCGCAAGAGGCTTTTATCAAGGCTTACCGGGCGCTGCCGAACTTTAGAGGTGATAGTGCTTTCTATACCTGGTTGTATCGTATCGCAATCAACACGGCCAAAAACCACCTGGTGGCCCAGGGGCGCCGGCCGCCCAAGACCGATATAGATATTGAAGACGCGGAACAATACGGCAGTAACGATGATCTAAGGGAGTACGAAACTCCCGAGGGTTTGATGCAGCGGAGTGAAATAGAGCGGGTAGTGGTCGATACAATGGAGAAGCTGCCTGAAGATTTGCGCACTGCAATCACTTTAAGAGAGCTGGAAGGTTTGAGTTACGAGGAAATTGCTCAAGCCATGGGTTGCCCGGTGGGCACGGTTCGGTCGAGAATTTTCCGGGCGCGAGAGGCAATCCAAAAACAATTGGAACCATTGTTGTAGAATAGAATCGAAATTGACAGGCATATGGCGGATCACAATATGAAAGAAGAAATTTCGGCATTGATGGACGGCGAAGTCGATGATCAGAAAATGCAGCAATATCTGCGTGAAATGCGAAATGACCCTGACCAGCGTAATTGTTGGGAGCAATACCACCTGATTGGTGATGCGCTGAGAAACAATTTACCCCCCCACCTGAATCGAAGTTTTGTTAACAGCATCAGCGAAGCCATTGCCGAGGAAGACCTGCCAGCGCCTGTCGCCCCCCAAGTTACACAAACGCCCAAAACCAAACGTCAAGCCATGATTAATCCGTTTTCAGGATTTGCTATTGCTGCCTCGGTAGCGGCAGTGGCCTATCTCGGTGTTGGCATGATCACTGTGGAAGAGGCCGCTGGACCGAGCATGGCAAGTAATACTAGTACCGTAGCGCCCGTCGCACCGGTTGCCCAGAATTTGCCCCAGACCTTGCCCCAATCTGGAGTTCAGACGGTGCAAGGACAGCAGTGGACCATTTCTCAGCCTGCCGTTGAGTCCAGGCTTAATAACTATTTGTATAGTCATCGCAATGTAGCCGGGTCGACGGCGATCAATCCTGTTGTGGTGCCTCATGCCCGCCTTGTCGTTAATCAATCTCCTCGTGGTGAATAACAATCAACATGCCGTTTAATCACATTGGAAAACTGTTTTCCCGTAGTGATGTGAGTGCCTGCCTGCAATCTGAAACCGATCATGGAGTCTTTTTCGGCTCGAGCAAAATCGGTTTGGCTTTGGTATTGATTGTCACATTTTGGTGTCAAGCTGCGACAGCAGAAGCTTTATCACCCAAGCTTTGGCTCGAAAAGATGTCAGCCGCTATGCAGGAACTGAACTATCAGGGCACGTTCATTTATCGTCGTGATGAAGACCTGGCTGCGATGAAGGTTAGGCACGTTGTCGATGAACAGGGTGCACGGGAATTGATCGAGACCCTGACCGGTGAGTTTCGTAAAGAGCTGCGCAACAGCCCACATGCTTCCCGTTCAGCAGAGGAAGGGCTTGCATCCACTTCACCCCAACTTAGACAGATCGAAAATTACTACGCGCTGAAGCTGCTGGGCAGTGACCGCGCCGCTGGACGTGAGACCCAGTTGATTTCAGTGAGTCCCAAAGATGAATATCGTTATGGCTATCGCCTCTGGCTCGACCAAGCCACAGGTTTGCTACTTAAGTCTGATCTGCTGGATCAGCAGGGCAAGATTTTAGAGCAGGTGATGTTTACGTCTCTCGAGTTGATTGAGCCTGAGAAGAATATAGAGTCATTGTCATCAGCAGAACCGGAATCGGTTCATCGTATGTCGCCGCATTCAAAAAACAAGTCCAACACAAGTCGGTTATTGGTTGATGACTTGCCTGAGGGGTTTGAGTTAATCGAATCGCAGACTGGCGCTGGTCATGGCGATGTGGAACACATGGTTTATAGTGACGGCCTGGCATCGGTATCCGTATTCGTTGAACAGAGCAAACCTGAGGGTGAGGCGTTCGTCGGACTTTCCCGCATGGGTGCTGTGAATGCGTTTGGCGCTGTGCACAACGGTAATCAAATCACAGTCGTGGGCGATGTTCCTGAAATTACCGTCAAAACAATTGGGCAATCTATCCGCCTTAAGGGCGCTGCACAGTGATTGAAGAAACCGGTCACATTATTTCACGTGATGGCGATTATGCTTGGGTTGAGACCCAGCGTAAAAGTGCGTGCTCCAGTTGTTCTGCCAGCAAGGGTTGCGGAACAGGAGCCTTGTCGAAATTTTATGCCAATCGCTTTAGTCGGGTGAGGGCGCTAAATAATATCGATGCTGCGCCGGGCGAGGCTGTAGTGATTGGCCTTCAGGAAGAGGCCCTAGTGCGAGGCTCCCTGGCTGTATATGGTTTGCCCCTGTTGAGTCTGCTGCTAATGGCCTTGTTGGGGAATGCCGTTGCAGTCGAGATAGGGATGCAGGAACCAGATGGTCTGGTTGCCTTGTTTGGTATTGCCGGGTTGTTGTTGGGCTTCTTTCTTGTGCGCCAGTTTAATCAAAAAATTTCACATGACGATCGTTATCAACCTGTAATCTTACGTCATTACGATGAATCATCTGCCCCGGCGATGGTCAATATCCAAAGATAAGTTTTTAGGATGGTAAAGGCTTTGTATACAAGGAGAGAAGCATTGAACCTTAGAATAAAATCAGTAAGTCTTATTTACGCGTTCTTTTTCGTAATGGTTGCCGGATTTATGCCGGGTGTGGTTTCCGCGGCCAAACTGCCTGATTTTGTTTCAGTTGTCGAAGATAGCAGTGCCGCCGTGGTTAACATCAGCACGACACAAAAAATTAAGCACGGACGTCAAGGCTTTCCTCATGGCATGCCGAATATGCCTGAAGGGACGCCATTTGATGAGTTTTTCCGCCGGTTTTTCGATCAGGAACGGCCAAATGATGCGCCACCTCGTGATTTTGACTCCCACTCATTGGGTTCTGGTTTTATTATCTCTAAGGATGGTTATATTCTGACCAATCATCACGTGATTCGTGACGCCGATGAAATCATTGTGCGTCTGAGTGATCGCCGTGAGCTCGAGGCTGAGGTGATCGGCAGTGATCAGCGAAGCGATGTGGCTGTGCTGAAAGTGGATGCAGAAGACCTGCCTGTGGTTAAGGTCGGCGACTCAAGCAAACTGAAAGTGGGTGAGTGGGTGCTGGCCATCGGCTCGCCATTCGATTTTGATCATACCGTGACAGCAGGCATCGTGAGTGCCGTGGGTCGTAGCCTGCCAAATGAAAATTATGTGCCTTTCATTCAGACCGACGTGGCGATCAATCCCGGCAACTCGGGTGGTCCACTGTTTAACATGGATGGCGAAGTGGTGGGTGTAAACGCCCAGATCTACAGCCGTACCGGCGGTTTCATGGGGCTCTCATTCACCATCCCAATTGATCTAGCAATGGACGTGGTGGAACAGCTAAAAGCTGTAGGCCACGTCACCCGTGGTTGGCTCGGTGTTTTGATTCAGGATGTGACGCGTGAGCTGGCCGAGTCTTTTGAAATGGACAAACCCGTCGGCGCACTGGTGTCGCAAGTATTGCCCGAAAGCCCTGCCCTGGCGGCCGGTTTTGAAGTGGGGGATATCATCATCGAATTCAACGGCAAGCCGGTTTCAACCTCGGCCTCGTTGCCACCTATGGTCGGTGTTACGCCGGTAGATAAAGCGGTCCCAGTGAAAGTGATTCGTAACGGTAAGACCAAAAAGCTCATGGTCACGATTGGCGTATTACCCACAGATGAAGAGATCCAGGCGTCAACAGCTGAGCCCGGCAGTGCCAAGGACAAACGCCTCAAGATCGATGTGGCTGATTTGACGGATGAGCAACGTGCAGAACTTGGGATGGAAGATAAGGGTGTGCTGGTGACACGAGTAAAAAGTGGCCCGGCCAATGATGCCGGCATTCGTGAAGGCGATGTGATCGTCATGATCAACAATCAAAATATCAAGGATGCCAAGCACTTCCGTGATTTGAGCAGCGAACTTCCTGCCGGCAAACCGGTGGCGGTGCTGATTCAGCGCCGCGATGGGCCGGTTTTTCTAGCCATCAAGTTGCCGCAAGAATAGGGCAATCTAAGGTGAATTGAGAAGGGGCTGAATATCAGCCCCTTCTTTTTTGTTTATGCCTGGGCCGAAATTCGCTAGAATTGCGCTCCAAATCAAGGCCATATTGGCCGTTGAACCGATCAAATCAGAATCTTAATGAAGCATATTCGAAATTTTTCCATCATTGCGCACATCGACCATGGCAAATCCACCCTCTCTGACCGCCTTATTCAAACCTGTGGTGGCTTGGAGGCGCGTGAGATGTCCGAGCAGGTGCTGGACTCAATGGATATTGAGCGTGAGCGTGGCATCACCATCAAAGCCCAGAGCGTAACCCTGAACTATACGGCGCAGGATGGTGAAACCTATCAACTGAATTTCATCGATACCCCAGGGCATGTGGATTTCTCATATGAGGTTTCCCGTTCGCTGGCAGCTTGTGAAGGCGCGCTATTAGTGGTTGATGCATCACAAGGAGTTGAGGCTCAGAGTGTAGCCAATTGCTATACCGCCATTGAGCAAGGCCTAGAGGTGATGCCGGTGTTGAACAAGATCGATCTGCCAGCGGCGGACCCTGATCGTGTCATCAAGGAAATTGAGGATATCATTGGCATCGAAGCCGAGGATGCCCCGCGTTGCAGTGCCAAGACCGGTGTTGGAGTTGATCTGGTGCTGGAAGAACTGGTCAAGCGCATTCCACCGCCAGAGGGAGACCCCGAAGCTCCATTGCAGGCCTTGATTGTGGACTCTTGGTTCGACAGTTATGTCGGCGTGGTGTCGCTGGTGCGGGTCGTCAACGGCACTTTGCGTAAAAAGGACAAGATAAAAGTTATCTCAACCCAAGGTGATCATCTCGTCGACCATGTTGGTGTGTTCACCCCCAAACGTCATGACACACAGGAATTAAAGGCGGGCGAGGTCGGTTTTGTTATTGCTGGCATCAAGGATATCTATGGCGCGCCGGTGGGCGATACCATCACCACGGTCAAGAATGCTGCCACTGAAAGTCTGCCTGGATTTAAAGAGGTTCAACCACGGGTATTTGCCGGGCTGTTTCCCTCCATTTCCGATGACTATGAAGATATGCGAGATGCTCTTTCCAAATTAAAACTGAATGATTCAGCCTTGTTTTATGAGCCGGAAACATCTACCGCGCTGGGTTTTGGTTTTCGTTGTGGTTTTCTTGGCATGCTACACATGGAGATTGTGCAAGAGCGCCTGGAGCGCGAATATGATCTCGACCTGATTACCACAGCACCGACGGTAATCTACGAAGTCGAGACTACGGCCGGCGAAGTGCTGATGGTCGACAACCCGGCCAAGCTGCCTGCACCTAATTACATCGAAGAAATCCGCGAGCCTATTATCGAGGCGCACATCCTGTTGCCGCAGGAATATCTCGGCAACGTCATTGGCCTATGTGTGGAAAAGCGTGGTGTGCAGAAAAATATGCAATATGCCGGTACTCAGGTGCAGTTGACCTATGAGTTGCCGTTAAACGAAGTGGTGCTGGATTTCTTCGACCGGCTCAAATCAGTTTCGCGTGGTTATGCCTCCCTGGATTATGAGTTCAAGCGCTATCAGACGGCGGATCTGGTCAAACTGGATATTCTGATCAGCAGTGAGGTGGTGGATGCCCTGGCAGTGATCGTGCATAGCGATAAAGCTGAGTTTCAAGGGCGTGGACTTGTTGACCGTATGAAAGAGGTCATTCCCCGGCAGATGTTCGATGTGGCCATTCAAGCAGCCATTGGCAACAAAATTATTGCCCGAAGCACCATCAAGGCGCTGCGTAAGAATGTAACCGCCAAATGTTATGGTGGTGATGTGAGCCGCAAGCGTAAGCTGCTTGAAAAGCAGAAAGAGGGCAAAAAGCGCATGAAGTCGGTGGGTAAAGTGGACATTCCCCAGGAAGCATTCCTGGCAGTACTGAACGTGAGTAAAAAATAGTGGATTTCGATTTTGCAACTGTAATGGTGTTGGCTGTTCTGATAACGGGCGTGATTTGGGCGATTGATGTATTTGTCTGGAAACCAAAACGCATGGCCTCGGCAGAGAGCCTGAAGCAACAGGGCGTTGGGGAAAAGGTAATCACCAATACCATCAAGGAACCCGTGCTGGTTGAGTATGCCCGTTCTTTCTTCCCAGTGATTCTGGCTGTTCTAGTATTGCGCTCGTTTCTGGTTGAACCGTTCAGAATTCCTTCCGGGTCGATGATGCCGACCCTGTTGGCGGGGGATTTTATACTGGTAAATAAATACGCTTATGGCATCCGTTTGCCAGTCTTGAATACCAAGGTTATCGGGCTGGATGAACCGGAGCGGGGTGACGTAGTTGTATTTCGTTATCCTAAAGAACCATCGGTGGATTACATCAAACGCGTTGTTGGCGTGCCGGGTGATACGATCAGCTATTTCGGCAAGCAGGTGTATATCAATGGTGAGCTGGCCAAACAGACGGGGCTCGGTACATATACGACTACAGGCGAAGGTCTGCGCATGAACGGGGCTGATAGACGAGTGGAAAAGCTTGGGGCTATCGAACATGAAATTTTGATTGACCGATCCCGCCCGTCAATGGAAGGTGAATTTATCGTACCCGAAGGGCAATATTTTGTCATGGGCGATAACCGTGATAATAGTAATGACAGCCGTGTCTGGGGCTTTGTGCCGGATGAAAACCTTGTTGGTAGAGCGTTTATGATCTGGATGAACTGGGACAGTATTCAAGACCGGGTGTCCTGGGAACGTATTGGAAATATAATCGAATAACACTGAAGTCAGGAGATAACGATGCAAAACACTCCAAAATCGCAACGAGGCATGACAGGTATTGGCATTGCTATGATACTTGCACTATGCGGGTTCGTATTGATGATTGTCGTCAAACTGTTTCCGGCATATATGGAAAGCTTCAAGGTTGCCTCTGCGCTAGAGGGTTTGATCGAAGACAGCCGTGTAGAGGATGCCAGTGATCGTGAAATAAAAGAACTAATTATTAAAAAACTTCGAGTTGATGATGTGGATGACGTGAAATCAGAACACATCAAAATCGAAAGTGCCGGGGCTAAACGCCAAATATCGATTGAATATGAAAAACGTGTTCACATGATGAGCAATGTCGATGCGGTAGTTGTAATTGGCGACAATGCTGTTGAAATAGGACGCTGATTGATTGTTGTCTCCAGAGGATAAACTCTCCAAGGCGATCGCCTATCAATTTAAGAACATTGCACTACTAGAACAGGCGCTGACCCATCGTAGTGTCAGCAAACAGAATAATGAACGGCTTGAATTTCTCGGTGATGCCGTACTAGGTTGTGTTATTGCCGACGAGTTGTTTCACCGTTTTCCGAAAGCCTCAGAAGGTCAATTAACGCGGCTGCGTGCCACTTTGGTAAAAGGGGAAACGCTGGCCGAAATTGGTGCTGAACTGTCATTGGGTGACTGCATCCGGCTCGGTTCTGGTGAGCTGAAAAGTGGTGGCCATCGTCGTGCTTCTATCCTGGCATGTGGTGTTGAAGCGATTATCGGTGCAGTTTATATGGACAGCGGATTTGATGCCGTCAAGCAGCTTGTTGTCACGCTGTATGAGAAACGGCTTGAGCAACTTTCACCTGAAAAGGCGCATAAAGATCCCAAAACCCGGTTGCAGGAGTTTATGCAATCACGCCAAATGTCTTTGCCTGTCTATGAACTGCTCAAAGTCGAGGGTGAAGCACATGCACAGATCTTTTATGTGCTTTGTCAGGTCGACGGAATGTCCGGCCCCATCAGTGGCACAGGCAAAAGCCGGCGCAAAGCTGAGCAGGATGCAGCACGCAAGGCCTATGACATGGTTGCTACCCAATAGAATTAAAACCCACTATGAATGACGAAACGATAAATTTCCGCTGTGGATATGCCGCGATAGTTGGACGCCCAAATGTTGGTAAGTCGACCCTAATGAACCGTATTTTGGGTCAAAAGATCAGTATTACATCGCGCAAACCACAAACTACCCGCCACCGTATCCTGGGTATTCATAGTAGTGAATCCTGCCAAGCCATATATGTTGATACGCCAGGGCTGCACACGCAGGCTAAAAAAGCGATGAACCGTTATCTAAATCAGGCGGCAATCACTGCGCTTAAGGATGTGGATGTTGTCCTGTTTGTGGTCTCGGGTTTAAAGTGGACAGAAGAAGATGAAACGGTGCTTGAACGACTCAAACATGCAAATGCACCTGTGATTTTGGTAGTAAACCAGATCGACCGCTTGCAGAAAGAGACCTTGCTACCGCATTTGAAAAAACTGGCTGATCTGATGGATTTTCACACTATCGTCCCGCTATCGGCCAAGACAGGTAAAAACGTCGATCAGCTGGAACAAGAGGTTGAGAAACTGTTACCTGTATCCCCACCTTTTTTTCCTGATGATCAGATCACCGATCGCAGCATGCGCTTCATTGCCGCTGAAATCGTGCGCGAAAAACTGACGCGTATGCTGGGGCAGGAATTACCCTATGAATTGACGGTCGAGATTGAAGCCTATGAGACTGAGGGGAACCTGGTCACCATCCATGCCTTGATCTGGGTTGCGCGACCAGGGCAAAAGGCCATCGTGATCGGCAAGGGTGGTCAAGGCTTGAAGAAAGTTGGCCAACAGGCACGTCAGGATCTGGAAAACCTGCTCGAACAGAAGGTTTTGCTCAAGCTTTGGGTCAAGGTCAAGGAAGGCTGGTCGGCCGATGAGCGCGCCTTGAGAAGTTTGGGTTACAACGAGGACTGATTCAGGCCTGATCTGCAATGGTGCAGTCGAATACCAGGGTGTTGCTCGAACCGGCTTATGTGTTGCACCAGCGCCCATACCGTGACAGCAGTCTGCTGCTGGAAGTTTTTTCTCATCAGTATGGCCGAGTTGGCTTGGTGGCACGGGGCGTCAAGGGTAAAAGCAAACCGCGACAGGCTTTGTTGCAAGCATTTGTGCCATTGCAGCTGTCATGGTCTGGACGGGGCGAGCTGGGTACAGTGACCGATGTCGAGGCGAATGGTGCCATGCTTCAGCTTAAGGGCCAGATTTTATTGAGTGGTTTTTATCTGAATGAGTTGTTGATGCATCTATTGCATCGCCATGACCCCCATCCTGATTTGTTTGATTATTATAGATATACTCTCGAGCAGCTGAGTGTGAATACAGATCCCAGGCGGCTGCAACAAATCCTCAGGCTGTTTGAAATGCAGTTATTGCAAGAGATCGGTTATGGCCTGCAACTTGACTATGAAGTGGGTCAGGGCGACGCGATCGAACCAGATGCGGTTTACCGTTATGTGTTGGGGCAGGGGCCGGTGCGGGCGCAGCCTGATATGCTGGATGCGGGACTTTTTAAAGGCAGTTCCCTGTTGGCTTTTTCCATGCAACAACTGGATGATGCTAAAAGCTTGAAGGATGCCAAGCGTCTGACTCGTTTGGTGCTCGATCACTATCTGGCCGGGAAGAAACTAAACAGCAGACAGTTGTTGCTGGACTTACAGCGTAACGCCGAGGCGGCAGCACTAAACAAACAACAGTCCTAGTACCACCAGTATAATTTTTATGGAGTAAGTATGTTATTAGGTGTCAATATCGATCACGTAGCTACACTGAGACAAGCACGTGGGACTCGCTATCCTGATCCTGTTCAGGCAGCAATCGAAGCCGAACAAGCGGGTGCCGATGCCATTACGTTGCATTTGCGCGAAGATCGCCGTCACATCCAGGAGCGGGATGTGGAAATGCTTAAAGACATCCTACTGACACGCATGAATCTGGAAATGGCTGTCACCGACGAGATGCTGACCATCGCCGAACACATCAAGCCAGAAGAGTGCTGCCTGGTGCCTGAGCGGCGTGAAGAGCTGACTACCGAGGGCGGTTTGGATGTGGCCGGGCAGAAGGCGCGCATGCTTGAGGCCTGCCAACGTTTGGCCGCAGCTGGGGTGCGGGTTTCGCTATTCATAGACGCCGACCTGGCTCAGATCGATGCCGCCGCCGAGGTTGGCGCGCCGGTGATCGAGATCCATACCGGCCATTTTGCCGATGCGGAAAATGCTCATGCCCGTCAGGCCGAGTTCGAACGTATAGCCGCCGCTGTCGAACACGGCGCTTCACGTGGTCTGCATGTAAACGCCGGACATGGCCTGAACTATCAGAATGTAGCTCAAATTGCCGCCATCTCTCAGTTGCAGGAGCTAAATATCGGTCATGCCATTATCGCCAGGGCGGTATTCAGTGGCTTACAGGAAGCTGTCAGGGAAATGAAGCGTCTGATGTTGGAGGCGAGAAAGGCGTGATTTTCGGCATCGGTACAGATATTGTTGCTATTGCCCGAATTCAGCAAGGGTTGGATCGTTTTGGTGACAAATTTGCCCGCCGTATTCTAGCCAGCCAGGAGTTCGAAGGGTTTGCTGGCAGTGTCAAACCGTCTCACTATCTGGCTAAACGTTTTGCCGCTAAAGAGGCGACTGTCAAGGCGATTGGCACGGGTTTTCGTGATGGCATCACGCTGGCACAGATTGCCGTCAGCAATGAGCCCAATGGCAAACCCTTGTTGCAGCTTTCCGGCCGGGCGTTGGAAGTGTGCAGCGAGCTTGGCATTGGCGAACGTCACCTGAGCCTGTCGGACGAAAATGAGTACGCCATTGCCTTTGTTACCCTGTTGCGAAAAAAATAGTTCTGGTTTTATCGTATTTTATGAATAAAGATGCAATTCGGCCTTGAAAAAAGCCAGTTAAATTAGTATTATGCTGCGCAAGCGATGCGGGGTGGAGCAGTCTGGCAGCTCGTCGGGCTCATAACCCGAAGGTCGTAGGTTCAAATCCTACCCCCGCTACCAAAATTGTATTGCAGGAAGCCCCGTATTCGGGGCTTTTTGTTAACTGCGACTTGATGAGGTTTAGCAGTTTAATTGTGTGTTTTTGGAAGTGGGCCATAGGCCCATTTTTTGTTTAAGGTGGAGCGATGATTCGGCAAGCGTCGGCAAAAGTGCTGCAACTGCTCGAGCCTCTAGTTGAAGGCTTGGGGTATGAGTTTGTCGGTGCCGAGTATCTGCCTCAGGGCAAGCACTCTCTGCTGCGTATTTATATCGACAACCCGGATACGGGGATAAGCGTCGATGATTGTGAGTGCGTTAGCAGACAAGTGAGTAGCATGCTGGATGTTGAAGATCCAATCTCGGGGCACTATACCTTGGAGGTATCTTCGCCCGGTTTGGATCGGCCCCTGTTTCGCCCTGAACATTTTGAGCGCTTTATTGGGCATGAGATAAAGCTTGTGTTGTCTGCGCCGGTCAATGGTCGTCGTAAACTGACAGCTGAGCTGAAAGCAATGAGTAACAATCTTGTGACGCTTGTGCTCGAAGGTGAATTGATCGAAATCGATTTCGATAATATTGAAAAGGCACACTTGGTGCCGGTGTTTGATTAATGTTTGCCCCAAGAGGCAAATTGTTTTGCAGTGCTGTGATAGAGGCTAAGCGATGAACAAAGAAATATTGTTGGTTGTAGATGCAGTGTCCAACGAAAAAGGTGTTTCAAAAGACATCATTTTTGGTGCGATTGAAGCCGCGCTAGCGATGGCGACTAAAAAGCGTCATGGCGGTGAGATGGACGTGCGTGTTTCAATTGATCGTGAAAGCGGTGATTACTGTGCCTTCAGGCGTTGGGAGGTGATCGATGATGAAGGTGAGTTCGATTCACCTGAATCGCAGATTATGCTCGGCTACGCAAAACTCAAGCAGGATGATATCGAGATCGGTGATTTCATCGAAGAGCCGCTGGAAGTGGTCGAATTCGGCCGCATTTCGGCTCAGACCGCCAAGCAAGTCATCGTGCAGAAGGTGCGCGAGGCAGAGCGCGCCCAGGTGGTTGATGCTTACATTGACCGTGTTGGTGAGCTGGTAATGGGCGTTGTCAAACGTGTGGATCGCGGCAACGTGATCCTGGATCTGGGCGGCAATGTCGAGGCGGTGATTACCCGTGAAGATATGATCCCACGTGAATCGCTGCGGCCGGGTGACCGGGTGCGCGGTTTTCTGCGCGAGGTACGATCCGAAGCACGTGGTCCACAGTTGTTTATCAGCCGCACAGCGCCTGAATTGCTGATTGAGCTATTTAAGCTTGAAGTGCCTGAAGCCGGTGAAGGACTGATTGAGATTCGCGCCGCCGCACGTGATCCTGGTGTACGTGCCAAGATTGCCGTCAAGAGCAACGATCAGCGCATTGACCCGGTAGGCGCCTGTGTTGGTATGCGTGGATCACGCGTGCAAGCTGTCTCAAACGAACTTGGTGGTGAGCGTGTCGATATCATCCTTTATGATGATAATCCGGCCCAGTTTGTTATCAACGCCATGTCACCTGCCGAGGTGGTTTCGATTGTTGTGGATGAAGACTCTCATACCATGGACATCGCAGTGGATGAAGAAAATCTGTCTCAGGCAATTGGCCGCGGTGGGCAGAACATACGCCTTGCCAGCCAACTGAGTGGCTGGGTGTTGAACGTGATGACTGAAACGGATGCCGAGCAGAAGAGCGAACAGGAATCAGCCGCAGTACTGCAGTTGCTCATGGAGCAACTGGATGTGGATGAAGAAGTTGCCTTGATTCTGGTGCAGGAGGGCTTCAGTTCGATCGAGGAAGTCGCCTATGTGCCAGTTCAGGAAATGCTTCAAATTGAAGAGTTTGATGAAGAGATCGTTGAAGAACTGCGTAATCGTGCTCGAGATGTTTTGCTGACACGCGCGATTGCCGGTGAAGAGCATGTCAATGATGCCCAGCCTGAAGCGGATCTGCTCGAGCTTGAGGGTATGGATGAAGCGCTTGCGAACGTATTTGCTGCAAGAGGCATCCTCTGCCGCGAAGATCTCGCCGAGCAGTCATTGGATGATATTAGTGATATTGAAGGTTTGGACGAAGAGCGAGCCAGTCAATTGATCATGGAAGCTCGTGCCCCTTGGTTTGCAGAAGAGCAACAAGGGTAATGAAACAGCTGACTGGAGGGTGGCGTCAATATGTCGGAAGTAACAGTTAAACAATTAGCGGAAGCAGTAGGTATTCCTGTTGATCGCTTGCTCACTCAATTGGGCGAGGCGGGCGTAGAAGTGCCCACGGGCCACGATGCTACGATTAGTGATGCAGACAAGATGCAGCTGCTCAAGCACTTGCGTGAGGGCAATGAAAAAGTTGAGGCAAGCACTTCGAGTCCGAAAAAGATTACGCTTAAACGAAAAACAGTCAGTGAACTTAGGCAAACCAGTTCAGGTAAAGCCAAAACAGTCAGTGTAGAGGTACGTAAACGTCGCACTTATGTAAAGAGAAATGTCGCGGCTGAAGAGGAAAATGTAGAGCCTGAGGCGGAAACCCCAGTTGAAACTACGCCTGCGGTTGATACTACTCCACTTACTGCTGAAGAGCAGCAAGAGCAGGAGCAAGCCAGAATAGCGGCCGAGGAAGCACAGCGTATCAAGGCAGAGGAAGATCAGCGTCACGCGCTTGAAACTGCGGCTATTGCTGCAGCTCAGAAGGAAGCGGAAGAAGCAGCTACCCAGGCAATTAATGCAGCACAACAGGTCGCCTCAGCTATGCCGCCCACCCAGGTTGAAACGCCTGCTATTGATGCCCCCAAGAAAGATACTCCCAAGGGCAGAAAGCGTGCCGCCAAGCCTGAGTCTGATTTTGGTCGTGGCAAGAAGAAAAAAGGCGGCCGTGAAGAACTGCATGTGTCTGCAGGCAAATCAGGCCGGCGTAAAAAGAAACCAGCCAAGATGGGCAAGGTGGTTGTTTCTGAAGGCCCCCATGGCTTCCAAATGCCAACTGCACCGATCATCAGAGAGGTAAGTATCCCTGAAACGATTACTGTGGCTGAGCTGGCGCAGAAAATGTCTGTTAAGGCGGGTGAAGTCATCAAAGTGATGATGGGCATGGGCTCCATGGTTACGATTAATCAAGTGCTTGATCAAGAGACCGCAACTATTGTGGTTGAAGAGATGGGGCATACAGCCAAGGTTATGCGCGAGGATGATCTCGAGACGGAACTGCTTGGTGAAGCCGTTGAGCTCACTGGTGATGAAGTACAGCGCGCACCTGTAGTGACTATCATGGGTCATGTCGATCATGGTAAGACATCTTTGCTCGATTATATTCGCCGTGCCAAGGTAGCCTCTGGTGAGGCCGGTGGGATTACCCAGCATATTGGTGCTTATCATGTCGAAACCGATCGCGGCATGATTACTTTTCTTGATACCCCGGGCCACGCGGCGTTTACTGCCATGCGAGCTCGCGGTGCCCAAATTACAGATATCGTGATCCTGGTTGTCGCTGCGGATGATGGTGTCATGCCACAAACGATTGAAGCGATTCAGCATGCCAAGGCGGCTGGGGTGCCTTTGATCGTGGCAGTTAACAAGGTCGATAAGGCAGAAGCCGATCCTGATCGGGTTAAGCAAGAACTGACTGGCCATGAAGTGATCCCGGAAGACTGGGGTGGTGACACCATGTTTGTCCATGTGTCGGCCAAAACCGGTGAGGGTATCGATAGTTTGCTTGATTCGATTCTATTGCAAGCAGAGGTGTTGGAACTGAAAGCGCTTGAAAAAGGTCCGGCAACAGGTTTGGTGGTTGAGTCATCCCTGGATAAAGGCCGCGGTGCAGTCGCCACCGTTCTGGTGCAAAACGGCACTTTGAGCAAGGGTGATATTCTGCTGGTTGGTAAAGAGTATGGTCGTGTCCGCGCCATGTTTGATGAAAATGGCAAACCGGTTGATGAGGCAGGACCATCGATTCCTGTCCAGGTATTAGGTCTGTCTGGCACACCTGATGCCGGTGATGCCGCGGCTGTGGTTCCTGACGAGCGCAAGGCGCGCGAAATTGCGCTGTTCCGTCAAGGCAGGTTCCGCGATGTTAAGCTTGCTAAGCAACAGGCTGCAAAACTTGAGAATGTCTTCTCACAAATGACCGCAGGTGAAGTGGGTACCGTGAACCTGTTGGTTAAGGCTGATGTGCAGGGCAGTGCCGAGGCATTGCATGCTTCACTGACCAAACTTTCTACTGATGAAGTCAGAGTTAAGATCATTGCCAGTGGTGTAGGCGGGATTACCGAGTCCGATATCAATCTGGCGTTGGCCTCCCAGGCAATAGTGGTGGGCTTTAATGTGCGTGCCGATGGCACGGCCAAGCGCACTGCCCAGGATAATGATGTTGATCTGCGTTATTACAGTGTTATCTACGACATCATTGATGATGTAAAACATGCCATGTCTGGTCTGTTGTCACCAGAGATTCGTGAAGAGATTATTGGTATGGCTGAGGTTAAAGACGTCTTCCGCTCGCCCAAACTGGGTGCGATTGCAGGCTGTCTGGTTATTGAAGGGACGGTTAAGCGTAGCAATCCGATTCGCGTGCTGCGTGACAACGTGGTGATCTACGAAGGTGAGCTTGAGTCCTTGCGTCGTTACAAGGATGACGTCAATGAGGTTAAGTCAGGTACGGAGTGTGGTATTGGCGTCAAAGACTACAATGACATTCAGCCTGGTGACCAGATCGAGGTTTATGAGCGTGTCGAAGTGGCTAAGACCATTGACTAAACTTAAGTACTGCAAGAGCAAAACCTAAGATGCCAAGAGAGTTTAGTCGCACCAAACGTGTCGCTGCCCAAGTTCAACGTGAACTTGCTCAACTGATCCAGTTTGAAATAAAAGACCCCCGTGTCGGTTTAGTGACCGTGTCGGGGGTCGAGTTATCGCGCGATCTGGCCTATGCCAAAGTTTACGTCACCGTGCTGCGAGAAGAGCACAACGTGGAAGAGGTGCTGGAAGCCCTCAACCATGCGGCTGGTTTTCTGCAGCGGGAGCTGGGTAAGCGCTTGTCGATTCGTGTGACCCCCCATCTGACCTTTCTTTATGACGCCTCAGTCGAGCGGGGTGCCAACCTAAGCGCCCTCATTGATGCCGCCGTAGCGCCTAAACAGAAGTAACTACCAGAGTTAAGAATTGAGGTTTTTTTAAGTGGCCCGACGTCGAATGAGAGGCAGAGACGTTAACGGAATCCTGTTGCTGGATAAACCGGCCGGGATGACCTCAAATGCTGTATTGCAGCGGGTGAAGCGCCTATTTTATGCCAAAAAGGCTGGCCATACTGGCAGCCTGGACCCGATCGCGACAGGTCTGCTGCCAATTTGTCTGGGAGAGGCCACCAAGGTGTCAGCCTACTTGCTCGATGCCAACAAGGGCTATCAGGTCACCATCAAACTTGGTCAGAAAACCACCACCGGCGATATTGAGGGTGAGGTGACTGAGTCGCGCCCAGTGCCTACGTTGTTAAAATCAGAATTGGATCAGGTGCTGTCCAGATTTGTTGGCGAGATTGAACAGGTGCCGCCCATGTATTCGGCGCTTAAAAAAAATGGTCAGCCGCTCTATAAGCTTGCCCGTCAGGGTCTTGAAGTCGAGCGCCAGGCACGCCGGATAAATATTTATTCAATCAAACTGCTAGGCTTCAAGTCTGATGAGATCGAGCTTGAGGTGGTTTGTTCCAAGGGTACCTATATCCGTAGCTTGGCCGAAGATATCGGTGAAAAACTGGGCTGCGGTGCTCACGTGAAGATCTTGCACCGAATCCTTACCGAGCCCTTCGACTTGGCCGGTGCCGTGAGCCTGGCGCAGCTTGAACAATTGCGCGCCGATGCCTCTGCTGAAGCGCTGGATAAGTTCCTGCTGCCCATCGATAGTGCCCTGAAATTTTGGCCGGGGGTATCTCTGAATAAGGATATGGCGAATTACCTACGTCACGGTCAAGCTGTGTTGGTGCCCAAGGCGCCAACCGAAGGATTGGTCAAATTGTATGGCAGTCAGCATGAGTTTTTGGGCGTGGGGCACATCCTGGATGATGGCCGGGTCGCGCCGAAACGTCTGATCTGTGCCTGAGATAGGTCCAAATATTTGTTTTTATGGGCATAGAGGCGATTCCGCGCTTGTTTAAGGCCCTTTGCGGCGGTAAAATACGCCGCTTTAAAGCTGTGTAGTAAATTGAAACTTTTTGGGAGATAAATCCATGTCACTAAATGCTGAAGCCAAGCAGAAGGTCGTCACTGACTTTCAGCGTACCGAAGGAGACACCGGTTCTCCAGAGGTGCAAGTCGCGCTGTTGAGCGCCCGTATTAACCAGTTGTCAGGTCATTTCAAAGATCATGCGCATGACCACCATTCACGCCAGGGTCTGTTGAAAATGGTCAGTCAGCGCCGCAAGCTGCTCGACTACCTCAAGAAAAAAGATCTGAATCGCTACCGCGATCTGATTACACGCTTAGGTTTGCGTCGCTAAGCGTCTACCTGTCACGGCCATGCACTTGATGATAAGTAAATGGCCCAGCGTTTTCTTTTCAAGACGATAACAACCTCGTTAAACACTACCCAAAAATCTTAAGGATTATTGATGACATCCATAAAGAAGGTATTTCAATACGGTGATCACACCGTTACCTTGGAAACCGGTGAGATCGCCCGTCAGGCCTCTGGTGCCGTTATGTGTAGCATGGGCGATACGGCCGTACTGGTTACATGTGTCGCACAAAAAGAAGCGGATGCAGGTCGTGACTTTTTCCCGCTGACAGTCAACTACCAGGAGCGTACCTACTCAGCCGGCAAAATTCCGGGTGGTTTTTTCAAGCGCGAAGGGCGCCCTTCTGAGAAAGAGACGCTGACATGTCGTCTGATCGATCGTCCAATCCGTCCTCTGTTCCCAAAGGGTTTTGTTAACGAAGTTCAAATTATCGCCACTGTCGTTTCGCTCGATACCGATATCGATCCAGATATTCCAGCCATGATTGGTGCCTCTGCGGCAGTGATGCTATCTGGCGTGCCCTTCCAAGGGCCAATCGGTGCTGCACGCGTTGGATATAAAGATGGTCAGTTTCTGTTGAACCCCGGTATCTCCCAACTGGGTGAGTCACAGCTTGATCTGGTCGTCGCAGGTACTGAAGACGCTGTATTGATGGTTGAGTCTGAAGCGAAAGAACTATCAGAGCAGGTGATGCTTGATTCGGTTATGTTCGGTCATGAGCATTTGCAGACCGTTATCAATGCCATCCGCGAATTCGCTGCTGAAGCAGAGGTTGAAGCGTGGGACTGGCAGCCAGTGGCCAAGGACGAAGCCCTTGCGGCAGCCGTTAGTGACAATGCCCAGGCTCAGATTGATGCTGCTTATCAGATTAAAGAAAAGCAAAGCCGTTATAGCCAACTGTCTGAAATTCGTGGTCAGGCGGTTGAAGCCCTGTGTTCCGGTGATGAGCCTAAATGGAGCGATGCTGATGTCAGTGCTGCCGTTGGTAGCCTGGAAAAGCGCATTGTGCGTAATCGCATTATAGAAGGACAGCCACGAATCGATGGTCGTGACAACAGTACTGTCCGTCCGATCAACATTCGTGTTGGCGTTCTGCCACGTACTCATGGCTCAGCCCTGTTTACTCGTGGTGAGACTCAGGCCCTGGTTGTGACCACTCTGGGTACTGGCAAAGATGCACAGTTGATTGATGCTGTCGAAGGTAGTCGTAAAGATCCATTCATGCTGCACTATAACTTCCCTCCATACTGTGTTGGTGAGACCGGTTTTGTCGGTAGTCCCAAGCGTCGTGAAATTGGTCATGGTCGTTTGGCCAAACGTGGTGTTCAGGCTGTTATGCCAGACATGGAAGAATACCCATATGTGGTACGTGTTGTGTCTGAGATCACCGAATCGAATGGTTCAAGCTCCATGGCCTCTGTTTGTGGTAGCAGCCTGGCGATGATGGATGCTGGTATCCCATTGAAGGCACCAGTTGCTGGTATCGCTATGGGCCTGATCAAAGAAGGTGATCGTTTTGCCGTGTTGTCTGACATTCTAGGTGATGAAGATCACCTCGGCGACATGGATTTCAAGGTTGCCGGTACCTCTGAAGGTGTTACTGCTTTGCAGATGGATATCAAGATCACTGGCATTACCCGTGAGATCATGGAAGCCGCACTGACACAAGCCAAGGGTGGTCGAATCCACATCCTGGGTGAGATGGCCAAGGCGATTTCTACACCTCGTGAAGAGTTGTCTGAATTTGCTCCGCGCATCATCACCTTCAAGATTAATCCCGACAAGATTCGCGATGTCATCGGTAAGGGGGGGGCAACCATCCGAGCCCTGACTGAAGAGACTGGCACCACCATCGACTTGGATGACGATGGCACCGTTAAAGTAGCTTCAGTTGATAAAGCTGATGGTGAAGAAGCCAAGCGTCGTATTAACGAGCTGGTCGCTGATGTTGAAGTTGGCAAGATCTACGACGGTAAAGTTGCCAAGCTGATGGACTTCGGTGCCTTTGTCACCATTCTGCCAGGCAAAGATGGTCTGGTGCATATCTCACAAATCTCAAATGAGCGTGTTGAGAATGT
>CALZIQ010000021.1 GCA_945787735.1 uncultured Chromatiaceae bacterium
GGGTGCCGGACGCTCCACCATGGCACCACCAGGGATACGGCCGACGCTGGGGATGTTGATCGTGACCTTGGAACCATCACTGCCCGAAGCACCCAAACCACCCACAATCAAGTTACCCTGGGCAATGGCGTATATTTGGTTATCTGCCCCCTTTAGCGGTGCCATCAATAGGCTACCGCCGCGCAAGCTCTTGGCATTACCCAGTGAAGCTGCGGTGACATCGATCTTCTGCCCGGGTTTGGCAAAAGCAGGCAGGTCGGCATGTAGCGACACCGCTGCTACATTTTTCAACTGCGGATTGACATTGGGTGGGACTGCCACACCGAACTGAGCCAACATGCTTTTGATACTCTGCACAGTGAAAGGCGTCTGAGTAGTTTGGTCACCGGTACCGTCCAAGCCTACCACCAAGCCGTAACCCACTAACTGGTTAGAACGCACACCAGCAACCGAGGCTAGATCTTTGATACGCTCGGCATAAGCAGCCTGCCCCAACAGCATTAAGAGCAAAAATGTAATTATGAATTTATTCTTCAGCACCATTATTTAACTCCCGACTAAAACGGCCACCACTTGCTGTTGAAGAATTTCCCCAACCAACCCTGCGAATTGGCATCAGCGACCATGCCTTCACCGACATAAGCGATACGTGCGTTGGCAACCTTGGTCGACAGTACCGTGTTGTCTGGGTTGATATCAGAGGGCCGTACAATACCGGAGAAACGAATAAATTCATCACCCTGATTGATAGTAAGATGTTTCTGCCCCTGTATGATTAAATTCCCGTTGGGTAAGACCTCAGCAACAGTGACGGTGACGTTACCTGTCAGACTATTGCTTTGGGCGGAATCTCCTTCACCGTCAAACGAATTGGCCCCGCCGACCGATGTCTCTAGCGTGGCATTTTGTTTGCTGCTGTTAAATGGCCGCGGCAAATCGAAACGCAGTTGGCGACCGAACAGTGTAGGGTTTTCCATTTCTATCGAGGTATCTTTTGAAGTACTGGTAGAAGCTTGCTTTGAAGCATTGGTGCGTTCACTCAGCACAACTGTCAAAATATCACCAACCCGGCGGGCACGAATGTCTTCATATAAGGTCATCCCGAAACCGGCCTGAAAGATAGAACCCTGCTGCGGTGGTGGCGGACTAACAAACGGCGGGCGCACAGTTTCAAAACCTTCAGATGCTTTTTTTGCCGGAGAAGTTGAACAGCCAGCAGCAAACAACGACAGCACTATCAAGCCCAGTATTGGGATGATTCGGTTTTGAATCAGGCTAGCCATTACGTACTCCTAAATCCTAAAGATTGTTAGTCGCAAATTGCAGCATCTGGTCGACTGACGAGATTACCTTCGAGTTCAATTCGTAAGCACGCTGTGATTCAATCATGTTGACCATCTCTTCAACCACATTCACGTTTGAGGTTTCCAACGCGCCTTGGGTCACAGAGCCCAGACCATTTAAACCTGGATTGCCCGCTTGAGGCGAACCACTGGCAGCGGTCTCAAGAAATAAATTTTCACCAATCGGCTGTAGGCCAGCGGGATTAATAAAATCAGCCAGCTGGATAGCGCCAACCTGTGTCGGTGCAGGTTGACCCGGCTGCATGACTGAAACAACGCCGTCGGAACCAATGGTGATCGACTGCGCATCTTCGGGAATAGTGATAGCCGGTTGCAGTTGATAACCGTTGGAGGTCACCATTTGACCTTGGGCATCGGCCTGGAAAGTGCCGTCACGGCTATAACCAAGGCTGCCATCGGGACGCAGAATCTGGAAAAAGCCCTGGCCATTGATGGCTACATCCAGCGCATTCTCAGTCATGACAATATTGCCCTGACTGAAAATCTTTTCTGTCGCCACAGTACGCACGCCTGTGCCAACCATTAAGCCCGAAGGCAGAATCGTGTCCTGGGATGTCTGTCCACCAGCCTGGCGCACATTTTGATACAACAGGTCTTCAAACGCAGCACGGCCCTGTTTAAAACCGGTGGTATTTACATTGGCAAGGTTGTTTGAAATCACCGACATGCGCGTCTGCTGCGCATCCAATCCTGTTTTCGCTACCCATAATGCAGTATTCATTGTTCTACTCCTGTTATTCCTTTTTCAACTAGCTCATCTTCATGATGCTTGCGGACGCTTCATCTAGTTTCTTAGCTTGCTCCATCATTTTGACCTGCAGTTCAAACTTGCGCGCCAACTCCATTGTTCTCACCATACTTTCAACTACGTTGACGTTGCTTGATTCCAATGTGCCAGAAACCAGACGCACACGTGCATCACTTGCAACCTCTATACCATCCTTTGTACGAAACAGACCGTCGCCGCCTTTTTCAAGTTCGGCATTATCCGGTTTCACCATTTTAATTCGGTCGACCACTGCCATGGTGCTTGCAGCTTGACCGCGTGGCACAACGGAAATCGTGCCATCACCACCGATTTCGATCTTTTCAAACGGCGGCAAAGTAATTGGTCCGGCATTGTTGCCAATCACCGGATGTCCTGCTCCATTGGTTAATAGGCCCGCGGGGGTGACCTGAAGGTCACCCGCACGCGTATAGGCCTCGGTTCCATCCACCCCTTGTACTGCAAACCAGCCCTCTCCCCGAATCGCGACATCCATATCGCGACCGGTAGTCATGAGAGAGCCTGGGGAAAAATCGGCACCCTGTCCCTGGGTACCGACATAGGCTCGGCTTGAATGGCCTTCGCCTGAAAGTTGTAACGCTTTGTAAAAAGCTTGGTCTTCACGGAAACCAACAGTATTGGCATTAGCCAGATTATTGGCATTGATAGTTTGTGCCAACATCAGTTCTCTTGCACCACTACTTGCTATGTATAAAACCTTATCCATGAATCACCCTGCTCTGTAGAAGTACTTATTAACGGATGTTAATGATTGTCTGAGTAACAGTATCTGCAGTGCTGATAACCTCGGCATTGGCCTGGAAATTACGCTGTGCAGTAATTAGGTTAACCAGCGAAGTGGCCACATCGACATTTGATGATTCCAGCGCTCCTGCCTGGATCAGGCCAAACGTGGAGTTACCCGCTTCACCAAGCAGCAAATCCCCCGCTGCAAATGTTTCCGCCCACACGCTATCTCCCTGGGGGGCAAGTGCCTGAGGATTGGCTACATTGGCCAAGGCAACTTTACCCATCACATCTGACTGACCATTGGTGTAACGCGCAGTAACCACTCCTTCGGCATCCACATTAATGCCACTCAGGCGACCCGATGAAAAACCGTTTTGAGACATGGCAGTGACTGCAAAGGGACTGCCATACTGTGTTCCACCAGAAAGATCCAGAGTAATTGAAAGATTGGCAGCTCCATTGATGGCAGTAGGTGTATATACAATCTGGCCACCATCTGTGGATGCAGCAGTATCTACCAACCCACTAGTCGTAAAATTTACTGTGGCAGGATTTGGCGCAGTACTGACCGGCAAGATTTCACTACCATTCACAAAAAGCCTGGTTTCCCATTCATTCGGATTAGCAGCCAGTTTGGTGTAATACTGGGTGGCGGGATAAGGTCGCCCCTGTGAGTCATACACAGTTAATGACGTGGAGCTGGTATAAGTACTGGCGTCTACTGCGTTAAAAGGTACGGTAGTACGGTCCACACCGGTGGTTCCAGAATCAAGATTGATGGTTGGCTGAATTTGGCTGGTGGGCTGAGGTGCGCCAACAGTCGTTGCAAACTGTGCATCTACGGTACGCGCTGTTTCATAACGCAGATCGCCATTGACATCAAGTGTCGGATTACCCGCGGCATCTCGACTGAGATCAAACATCTGCAGCAGATGACCACTGCTGTTAACCACATTACCATCCCGATCGACAGAAAATGCACCGGCACGAGTCAACAGGCGTGTGCCATTATCCTCGACGACAAAGAAGCCCTCGCCGTTCGTGGCTAGATCAAGGCTGTTGTCTGTAAAATCGATGTTGCCTTGCGAAAATTGTTGCGTCACCGATGACAGACGCGCGCCACCACCGATGGCGGTTTTAGAAATACTGCCGTAACCGACGGCAAACACATCGACAAACTCGGTGCGTGACGATTTGAACCCAACGGTGCCGGCATTGGCAATATTATTACCGGTCGTTTTTAAATCAGCAGATGCCGCATTCAACCCGCTTAATGCAATACGAAATGGCATAACTATCTCCTTAATTACATAATCTGTTTGACGTCTGACAGCTTCACATTGCCTACACCGGCTGTATTCACTGTCATACTTTCGCCTGTCTTACCCATCAAAACGCTGTCGACAGGAACGATAGCGTTTGTCTCCAAAGATTCTACTTGTCCGCCAATTGTTGCAAAGGCGGCCACGCTGTATTCACCAGCTGCATAGGCAGTGCCGTCATCGGCAAGCCCATCCCATTGAAAATTAACTGTGCCCACTGGCTGGTCACCAAGATCGATCTGTTTAACCACTGACCCAGCAGCATCCTTGATCTGAACCTGCACAGTGTCGGCTCTGTTTGGTATTTCAACCGAACCGGACAGGTTTGCGTCTTGCCATAAAAAGCTCTTATCAGATGGCACTACAACCCAGCGACCGACAAGCGATGAAGCCTGCAGGGCCTGGTTCGATTGCATCGCGGTGGCCATCTTGTCGACTGAATTTTTCAGTTCATCGATGCCAGTGACAGATTGAAACTGCGCCAACTGGCTAAGAAATTCACCATTCTCCATCGGCTTGAGTGGGTCTTGATTTTCTAGCTGTGCTACAACCAGCTTGAGAAATGCATCCTGGCCCAGCTCATCATTCGCCGTCTTGACTTGTTTCTGTTGCGTCAAGCCAAGCTCATTAAGCAGATTTGTATCTATCGCACTGGTCATTTGTTAGCCTCCTGCTTAGCGCCCCATGTTGATGGTTTGCATCAACAACTGCTTAGATGTATTAAACACTTCCACGTTATTCTGGTAGCTGCGCGAGGCAGACATCATGTTGGCCATCTCTTCGACGGTATTGATATTGGGTAAATAGACATTTCCCTGCGCATCGGCGAGCGGATGGTTCGGCTCATATCGGATGATTGGCGCAGCATCACTCTCAATAATTTGTTTGACCCTTACACCAACAGCGTTGTTGTTGGTCTCTTGTTTCAACAGTGTTTCAAACACCGGGCTTTTGGCCTTGTATACCTGATCGGGTGAACCGCTGACACTTTCTGCATTAGCCATATTGCTGGCAATGCTGTTTAGGCGAACCGTTTGTGCATTCATGGCAGAGCCTGAAACATCGAATACATTAAATAGCCCCATCACATTTCTCCTTTTAATGCGTTAATGATGGTTTTGCTTTTTCCTTCAAAAAACCGAAGTGTTGCCTGATATTCAACTGCACTTTTGGCAAATGCTGCTTGCTCAACATGGGTTTCAACTGTGTTCCCATCCAAGGCCGGCTGAGTAGGCATGCGAAACTTGATATAATCTTCAAGACCATTTGCACTGCTACTGCTACTGATGTGGCCCTTGTGTGTAGTTTTAAGACCTGAAGAACTGGCAGCATTGCCACCCGCTGTTGCCTGCTTCATCGCTTGCTGAAAGTCGATGTCTTTGGCCTTGTAATTCGGGGTGTCTGCATTGGCAAGATTGGAGGCAAGAATTTCTGTTCGCTGTGCCCTGAGTTTCAAGGCTGCTTCGTGCACTCCAAATACGTTGTCTAAACTGATCGGCATTGCTTTACTCCTGTTTGCATATCTGATTGCAAACAAGATGCCAACTTTAAAACAATCTATTAATCAGTTAATTAGTTACGCTAAAGTGGGTTTGTGCAACTTAACCGGCAAACGCATGCCGCAAAGCGGCAATTTAATTTGCCAATAACACTCACGCCAGGAAAATCAATAAATGCGTGTTTATTCGCGAGACAAAGTGATGCCGGGAAAAGTCGGCACCGTTGGACCAGTGCTTTTGGGTTTAAGCTGATAAACAATACCAGCCTGATGCCGTACCGTTTCGAACTCGTCCGAGTAGCTTGCTATCGTTTCGGTAGATCCCAGGAATAGGTAACCACCAGGCACAAGGGTCTGAGCAATGCGACGCAGGATGTCGCGCTTGAGATCTGATGAAAAGTAGATCAGCACATTGCGGCAAAAAACGATATCGAATTTTCCTAGAGAAGTGAAATTATTCATCAGATTCAATTCGGAAAAACGCACACGACTTCGAATTTCGTCATTCACCTTCCAAAGATCGTCTTGCTGGGTGAAGAAACGGCTCTTACGCTCGGATGAGAGACCGCGAGATAAGGCCAAGGCATCATAAATACCCGTGCGGGCTGATTCCAGCATGGTCGGCGAAATATCAGTCCCGGTAATTTGAAAATTGTTCGATAAACTTCCGGGGCGACTTTTTAGATACTCTTGAATAACCATGCTAATTGAATATGGCTCTTGCCCTGAAGAACAAGCTGCAGACCATATTTTGATTTGCGATGGGCGCTTTTTTGCCTTCTCAGGCAGAATCAGCTCTTTCAGCAATGTATAGGGGTGATTGTCTCGAAACCAGAATGTTTCGTTGGTAGTCATGGCATCAATGATGCGCTCGCGCAGGCCGGAGCGTGGCAGCTTATTGATTTGTTCAATCAGTTCGCCGACCGAACTTACTTGCAGTTCTTTCAACAAACGATTGAGCCGGCTAGCAACAAGATATTGCTTGTTTTCGCCTAATACGATGCCACAAGCCTCTTCCAGAAACTGGCGAAATGCATCGTAGTCACGAGCCGAAATTGAGTTATTTAACACGTCCTTCCCTGAATCCTATTTACTCGGTTCTAGCCTTTTTTGTAACAGGTTGGTCCAGTGAAAATCAAAGAACCATGCAAGCTGTCCTAAACATCCTCTTCATCTATGAAAGTTTTCACCCGCTCCAAGACCGCCCTGGCCAAGTCATCCGGTTTAAACTTAGGGATAAACTTGTTAGCACCGACCTTTTCCACCATGGCATGGTTAAATGTTCCACTCAGTGAGGTATGCAAGAGCACATACAGATCCGCCAAACTTGGATCCTTCCGAATCTCAGTCGTCAGGGTATAACCATCCATCTCGGGCATTTCGACATCTGAAAGCACCATGGCAAGGTATTTTAATCTGGGATCCTCATCGTCAGCCCATTTTTTTAGCTGCGTGAGTGCTTCGCGGCCATTATTGGTTAACGTACATTCAATACCCACCTGCTGAAGAGTGCGTGCGACCTGACCGCGCGCAACACTCGAGTCGTCAGCCACCAAGACATGCAGAAGTTTGATTTTGTCTTCAACACCTACAAGCACATCCTCTGATACGTCAGTTGAGGCATTTGAGACTTCCGCCAGCACTTTCTCTACATCGATGATTTCGACAAGCTCATCATTCAGTTGGGTGACTGCCGTCAGATAACTATTTTTTCCCGAACCTTTAGGCGGCGGCATGATATCTTCCCAGTTCAAGTTAACAATACGCTCTACACCACCCACCAAGAAACCTTGAGTGGTGCGGTTATACTCAGCCACAATCATAAAGCTGTTTTGCAAATCTTCGACTGGACGGCCACCAATTGCCATGCTCAGGTCGATTACCGGAATGGTTTTGCCGCGCATGGTAGCAACGCCTCGTACGACAACATGGGAATGCGGAATCTGAGTCAGGACTGGACACTGGACCACTTCTTGGATTTTGAACACATTAATCCCAAAACGCTGCTTACCCATAAGGCGAAATAGCAACAATTCCAGTCGGTTATGGCCTGCCAACTGGGTACGTTGATCAACAGAATCCATCACACTGGCCATAGACTAGCACTCCCCACTCATTGAAAATTAAGATATTCGCCTAGCTTTATCGGTTATCCAACGTGGCATCTTGAATGTTTTCTATAGGCATGAATTTTGCTTTCTTAAACGAAGTTATTAACGAATTACTGCCATGCTGAACCTAACTAAAATAATTTTAACTCTATTGATAATAATCATGGTCGCGCCCGTGTATGCGATAGAGTTTCACCCCCTTAACGAAATTCAGAAAGCGGCGACTGAATTTGCTACTCGCCAAATTTCGCAGCAAAATCAGAACAGCACCATTGAGGCTGGCCATCTTGATCCTAGGCTTAAATTGAAAAGATGCTCTCTGCCCCTCTCTACCCAACCGCTGAGCCAGCGTAATAACAACGCCAATATGACCGTGATTGTGAGATGCGAAGATACAAAACCTTGGATCGTTTACGTCCCAGTCAAGGTTAAGTCCTATCTCACTGTAGCTGTAACTAACCGACCACTTGCTCGCGGCATTCCAGTTAAAGATCATGATTTCAGACTAGAACAGCGTGATATCAACCGCCTCACGAATGGTTATTTTGAAAATGCAACCAGTTTGATTGGTCGGATACCTAAACGCTCTCTGCCCAAAGGTGCTGTCATTTCCCCCAAAGACTTGGGTATAAAAAAGATAGTCAGCAAAGGCAGCAGGGTCAGCATAATTGCAGAAACAAATGGAATTACCGTGCGCATGCCGGGCAAGGCACTCACAGATGCCGGTAAAGGCGATCAGGTTCGGGTCGAAAATTTATCTTCCGGACGCTCGGTAATTGGTGTTGTTTTAGGGCGAGGCCTTGTCAAGGTGACAATGTGATGAACCTCATATATAAGCACTTAAGAGCCCTCAAAAGCCCTTACTTTGCTCAAGTTATTACCCCCATGACCGATAAAAAAATTAAGCATTTATGCTTAGGAGTATTTAATTATGCAAGTTGACAGCACTGGCTCTATCACGAAACTTGTGCATAGCTCGAAAGAGCAACAGGCCACGCAAAAAAATCAGCCTGCTGAAGATAATAATCAGCATCAAGAATCACAACAAACAAGGCAAACAGATACCGTGACGTTTACTCAGGCAGCAGCTCAGCTTCATCAAGTTGAGCAACATATAAAGTCTGCGTCTGTTACTGACACTCAACGGATTGAGCAAGTACAGTCTGCAATCAACAAAGGTCAGTATGACCCTGACCCTATTCAAGTGGCAGGCAAACTGATGAACTTTGAGTCGTCCCTCAATAATGTAAGAAACTAAATCAAACCAAGGATGTTTTGAGATGAGTTCAACCGCTTTGATTCAGAAATTAAAAGCGCTTTTTCAGCGACAATTCGTAATAGCAGAAGAGCTAAATACAATTCTGCAGGACGAGAATCAGGCTTTGATCAAACGCGACCACGAACAAACCCACCAACTAATCCGGTTAAAAGAGACTAAAATGGCTGAAATTGAAGCGCTCAGTCAAAAACAAGCCGAACTACTCGCCGCAGTGCAACTCCCTTATTCTGCTGAGGCACTTGATAAACTAATCAATTCCATGCCCACTGAGTTGTCCCGCGACATGACCGAACTCAGGCAGAAACTTGAAGCGCTATTGGAATCCTGCCAGCAACAAAACAGTGTCAACGGACAAGTTATTGCCGTTAACAGACAAACTGCAGAGGCTGCACTCGCTATTTTACGCGGACAAGTGGCGCCGGGAGGCTTAACCTATGGTGCTGCCGGCCAGACTGTATCAGAACAATCTAGCAATTCGATAAGCAAAGCTTGAAGTTAAACCAAGAACTTATGTAGGCTTGGAGGTCCAGGGTCTTATGACCCATCTTGGCAAGGCAAGACACTTCAATCTAGATGGAAATAATAACAGACAAAGTACGCATTAGCGTCTTATTAAAACAACTTGTAGAAAAACGTTCACTGGTGAGCGTTAAGCTAAAGAGCTATCAACAGCTTTTTTCCAGCGCCATTCTCGATGTCGATAATGAAAATAACCAATTTATTCTCGATGTACTCAAACCCGAACTTGATGAAGATACCCTAAAACTAACACCTAGGCTTCATATCAGGGGCCAGCTGGGCGGGATCAGCATGAAATTTAACTCCACGGTCTCTGAATTTGGAGTAGAAGATGAGATTCCTTTCTATAAACTGCCATTTCCGAAAGAAATAGACTATTTTCAGCGTCGTCAAGCCGTACGGGTGAGACTCAGCGCAACCAATCTGGTATCAGTTACTTTTAGTCTGTCGGATGGGCAAACCCTGTCCGGCGAGCTTGAGGATATATCGATTGGCGGCCTGCGTGCTAAATTTATAGAGAACCTACCTAACTCGCTCTCTACCAATGAAGCACTAAGTTGTTCATTTGTGCTGCCACCTGATAAAGAAGAATCGATTAAATGCAATTTCCAAATTCGCAGCATTAAACGTGAAAAAAACAAGTATGGGCCGGCATTTATTGGTGGCGAATTTGTCAATATGATCAAGCCATTAGAGCGACAACTCGAGCGGACCATCATGATATTGCAGCGTGCTTCACGTAAAAATGAAGCCGATTAGTGAAGCGCTTTCATCATCAACCATGGAGTTGATATACTCCCCCACTCACATCAGTTCGCCCCGGTAGCTCAGCTGTATAGAGCAATCCCCTCCTAAGGGATAGGTCGCAGGTTAGAATCCTGCTCGGGGCGCCATATTCTCTACTGGCCTTTATATAAAAATATAATATAGAATATAAATAACAATTTATTTATCTTATATTAAAAAACCGTTATCTTTACCCTCTGTATATTGTAAGCCCGCCGTGCAGGCAAGACAGACGAAGAGCATTCTAAATGAGCACAAGCCAGTTACCCATAACCTCCTCGCCGAAGGACAGCGCCCAGCGCCCCGGTATGTTTATTTATGATCAGTATGACCAACAACTGGTAAATGAACGTGTCGAGCAATACCGCGACCAAACCCGCCGTTATCTCGCAGGTGATCTTTCTGATGACGAATTTCTTGCGCTACGCTTGATGAATGGCCTGTATGTACAGCGTCATGCACCTATGCTGCGTATCGCCATTCCTTATGGCCTGTTTTCTGCCGACCAGATGCGCATGCTTGCGCATATCGCACGCAAATACGACAAGGGCTACGGCCATTTCACCACACGTCAAAACATCCAGTTTAACTGGCTCAAACTGGAACAGGTGCCCGATGTACTGGCTGATCTGGCCTCAGTGCAAATGCACGCTATCCAGACCAGTGGTAACTGTATCCGCAATACCACCTCCGACCCCTTAGCAGGTGTCGCTGCCGACGAGCTTGAAGATCCGCGCCCCTACTGTGAAATCATACGCCAGTGGTCTACCCTGCATCCCGAATTTGCCTATTTGCCGCGCAAGTTCAAGATAGCCGTCACAGGTGCCAGCCATGACCGTGCAGTCACCCTGGTGCATGACATTGCCCTGAGCCTGGTAAAGAATGACGCCGGTGAAATCGGCTTTAAAGTCAGTGTCGGTGGTGGCCTTGGCCGCACACCGATGATCGCTCAAACTATTCGCCCCTTTCTGGAAAAACAACACCTGATCTCCTATCTGGAAGCCGTGCTGCGGGTCTACAACCTCAAGGGTCGCCGCGACAACAAATACAAAGCACGTATTAAGATCCTGGTCAGCAGCATGGGCGCAGAAGCCTTCGCCAAACTGGTTGAGGCCGAGTGGGATAAAATCAAAGACGATTTGCTTCTCGATCAGGCTGAAATTGATCGCGTCAAAGGCTATTTCCAGCCTTTTAATTATGATGCCGATGCAGCCCAAGACAATCGCTTGGCTCAACACCTGGCCGACTCCCCTGAGTTTGCCCGCTGGTTCAATCACAACACCACGGCACACAAGGTAGAAGGCTATCGCGTGGTACATATCTCGCTTAAGTCCCTCAAGATTGCACCTGGCGATATTACCGATGCACAGATGGACGCCGTTGCCGACCTCTCTGATCAATACAGCCACGGGCTGATTCGTAGCACCTACGACCAGAACCTTGTGCTCACCGATGTCAAACAGGCAGATCTGTTTGACTTATGGCAGTCTCTCGATCAGTCCGATCTGGCAACCCCCTCCATCGGCACCATCAACGATATGATCTGCTGCCCGGGCCTAGACTTCTGTTCCCTGGCGAATGCCAGCTCGATCGATATCGCCAACGATATCCAAAAGCGCTTTGAGCAACTCGACTATCTCTATGACCTGGGTGAAATCGACCTCAAAATGTCCGGCTGTATGAATGGCTGCGGCCACCACTCCATCGGACACATTGGAATTCTTGGCGTCGATAAAAAAGGTGTTGAATGGTATCAGTTCACCCTAGGCGGTTTCTCTGAAAACGAAGCCAAACTCGGCGAACGCCTTGGCCGAGCCATTGCCAAGGCCGACGTGGCCGACACAGTGGAAAAGATAGCTCAGGTCTACATCGACAACCGTGTCGAAGGCGAGCGCTTCGTAGACACCTTCTATCGCATTGGTATTGAGCCCTTTAAAGGACGTGTTTATGAAAATAATTAATAAGCGCCAGATCGTCGAGGATAGCTGGCAGACCATTGACGCGGAAACGACTCTCGATCAACTGCCAAACGGCAACGTCATCGTTCCCCTGTCATTCTGGAATGAACACAAAGACAGCTTGAGCAAACGAAACGAACCGATTGGCATCCTACTCAACCCGGAAGACGATATTATCGATATTGCTGAGCACCTGGGGCTATTTTCACTGGTCGTCCTGCAGTTCCCTGCATTCCGCGATGGCCGCGCCTATTCACAGGCAAGGCAGCTACGCCAACACTTCGGCTATCAGGGCGAGATACGTGCCACAGGTAATGTCCTGCGCGACCAACTCATGTACATGGAAAGGGTTGGCTTTACTAGCTTTGAAATCGACAGCAAACAAGACATAAATGATGCTGTAAATGCCTTTAATGAAATAAAGGTCAAATACCAAGCCTCCTCTGACGAGTCACTCCCCCTATTCAAAAGGCGGTCGGCTTAACTCAAACAAGTTAAAAGGTAGCCGAAGCCGCCTTTAGCCACAAAAAAAGCCCGGCGGATGCCGGGCTTTTTAGATTCAATGAGCGGGCAACTTACGCCACCATCTCTTTCATCTTCTTCAGAGGCAAGACTTTAACCACTGTACGTGCAGGTTTTGCCTTGAACACGGTCTCTTCACCTGTAAAAGGGTTAATTCCTTTACGTGCCTTGGTCGCCGGCTTACGAATGGTCTTAACCTTCAGCAGGCCCGGCAGATTAAATGAACCCACAGCGCCTTTCTTGACGTGCGCTTCAATTACTTCACCCAGACTATCTAGCACAGAACCTACGTCCTTTTTGGCAACCCCAGTTCTGTCTGCAATCGTAGTCAACAACTCAGTTTTGGTATAAGCCTTCTTCGCACGTGCGATTGGCTTAGCCGCCGGTGCAGCCGCCGTCTTCTTCACAGACTTCTTTTTAGCTACTGCTTTCTTCTTCGCAGCAACTTTTTTCTTGGCTACAGCTTTCTTCTTTACTGTCCTTTTCATAGATTTATTTCGCCCCTTTAGGTTGTCTAAGGTTAAGCAAATTTTTACTTCCCAGTTCGTCCTGATTCAAAAGGATTCGTTCTACAAGCACTACCCACTAAACAAACCCCCTCGGCAGATACACTTTTACCATTCATTTTTCAAAAAATCACTATTATTACAGCATAAAATGACAATTTTTATCATTTTTATAGTAAATAAAGGCAAAAAAACCGCGAAACCGAATTGTTGGGGACGTTCAAACCGCATGATAGACTTGCCAACATGATCAGCCGATACAAAATTCCATTGCTTTCAGTAGCCCTTCTTTTCAGTGTAATACTGGTTGTTTATTTTCTTGAGCAACCCGAACCACCGCCACTCGAGTTCGAAAGTAAATTGGGAATCCCGGTACTATCACCCCCTATTCCACTACCACGCTTAACGCTGACAGACCAAAATAACTCACCATTTCAAACTACGGACCTGCAAAGCAGCTGGAGCCTTATGTTTTTCGGCTTTACCCACTGTCCGGATATTTGTCCGACGACGTTATTGAGCATGAACCAGGTAGCAAAGCGTCTGCAACAAGCGTCAATTCGCTATGTTTTTGTGTCGCTCGACCCGAAGCGAGATACTCCAGAAAAAATGAAAGAATACGTAAGCTTTTTCAATCCGGACTTTATTGGCCTAACAGGAAAAAAAGCAGATATTGACCAACTCAGCGAGGCACTTGGCATCATTTATGACTACGAGGGTGACGTAGAAGCCGGCAAATACACGGTCAACCATTATGCGGCCATTCTAGTCATTGATCCCAAGGGCAGGGTACGGGCTCATATACTGCCTCCCCACCCTGTCGACAAGGTTGTGAATGCCATCAACCGAATTATGGATTATTACGGAAGCTAAAAATGATTAAGCGATTCATGCAAACCACACTGTTTTTCCTCATTACCAGCCAGGCGGCGGCCGAATCAAGCATCGAGATCATGTCACCCTGGGTTCGCAGCGCTCCGCCCACTGTCAGCGTGATGGCAGCTTATCTAATGTTGAGCAATCACGGTCAAAAGCCGGTCAATCTCAACGCCATCAGCAGTCCTCAGTTCAACAGTGTCGAACTACATCGCACCAAAATGCATGACGGCATGATGCACATGGAAAAGGTTGAAACCCTAGTGCTTGAGAGTGGACAGGAAGTCTTGTTTGAACCAGGCGGCTATCACCTAATGCTGATGGATCCCCATCATCCCCTGGCACGTGGAAAGCAGGTGGAACTCATCCTGAATTTCAGCAATGGAGAACAGGTCAAAGCCGTAGCAAAGGTTCAGGACTCAGCACCAGGCACAACGGACATGGACCAGAGTGAAGGCCAGCACGACCATCACTAAATAGATACAAAAAAGCCGGATAGCTGAAAGGTTAGCTATCCGGCTTTTCAAATAGATGGTGGGCCGTCCGCGACTCGAACGCGGGACCAATGGATTAAAAGTCCACTGCTCTACCAACTGAGCTAACGGCCCAAAAGAGGGCGCTATTCTAGCCCAAACAATTCGCTTAGGCCACCCCCAAACTCCAATTAATTACCGATACTTAACGATATTTTGTCGGATCAGGAATTCCGGCGGCGGCAAACCCATCCGCACGTAAACGACACGAATCACAAACACCGCAGGCACGCCCTTCATCGTTCGCGGAGTAACATGAAACCGTTAGGTCATAGCCAACACCCAACTCAGTTCCCTGCTGAATAATCTCTGCTTTGCTTAAATCGATCAATGGCGTGTGAATGTGAAAGCGCTTGCCTTCCACCCCTGCCTTGGTGGCAAGATTAGCCATCGTCTCAAAGGCCTGAATGAACTCCGGACGACAATCGGGATAGCCGGAGTAATCCACCGCATTCACGCCGATAAAGATATCGTAGGCTTCAAGCACTTCGGCCCAACCCAGTGCCAGGGAGAGAAAAACAGTGTTGCGTGCCGGCACATAAGTGACAGGAATACCTTCGGTTGGACTGGTGGGCACATCAATCGCTGCATCTGTCAGCGCTGAGCCACCAATGTCACCCAGGCCAAGCTTGATCACCTTATGTAACACTGCACCATGCGCATCAGAGACACGCTTTGCGGCCACCAGCTCGGTATGATGACGTTGGCCGTAATCAAAGCTGAGCGCATAGCACTCATACCCTTGGCTTCTTGCAATCACCAGACAAGTGGCCGAATCCAGCCCGCCTGACACTAGTACAATTGCCTTGCGCGTGTCAGCGGCCTGGCTCATCGCCCCAGAGAATTTTGTGCAGCTGCATTTGAAACCTGACCGGCAAGCGGTCTTCGAGAATCCAGTCCGCAAGCTCGACGGCACTCTGCTGACCGAAACTCGGCGACATCAAAATCTCGCAACACTCTGCCAGCTCTGAACGAATAATGATCTCCTGCGCCCACATATAGTCATTGCGATCGCAGATGACAAACTTAAGCTGGTCAGCGGCCGTCATGTATTCCAGATTTTCCATTCGATTGCGGCCTTGCTCAGCCGAGGCCGGGGTTTTGAGGTCCATCACCTTTGAAACACGCGCATCCACTTCACTGACATCCAACGCGCCGCTGGTCTCTAGCGACACCTTGTAGCCTTCATCGCACAAACGTTTCAGCAAAGGCAAACAATTCATCTGTGCCAACGGCTCCCCACCGGTCACACAAACATAGCAGGTATTGTATTGGGCCACCTGCTCGAGAATCCCATCAATCGACTGCCACTCACCACCTTGATAGGCATAAGTGGTATCGCAATAGGTGCAGCGCAAGGGGCATCCCGTCAGACGAATAAACACCGTGGGAAAACCCACAGTGCGGGCCTCGCCTTGGAGCGAATAGAAAATTTCGGTAATGCGCAGATCGGACTGCTGCGCCAAGGATGATTCAGTCTCTGTCTCTGTCACAACTCAAACCTGGGGTTAACGGCCCTCAAGACGCATTTTTTGCAGGCGATTCTCCGCCAAACGTCCAACCGTGGTATTCGGAAAACGGCTAACAACATTATCAAGCGTCTTGCGCGCAGCGTCCCAGTTACTAAGCTCGTAATAGGTATAACCAAGCTTCAGCATGGCATCCGCCACTTTACTGCTGTCAGGATGCAGATTCAAAACCTTAAGAAATTCCTGCTCAGCCTCATTGAAGCGACGGGTAACGTAATTTGCCTCACCCAGCCAATATTGTGCATTGTCTGTGTAATCGCCACTCGGATAGCTGGTAATAAACCCTTGAAATGCAGTTATGGCCTGATCGTAGCGCCCTTCTTTAAGCAGGTTAAAGGATTTTTGATAGGCGTCACGCTCGGCCGCCGGGTCAGCAGGCGCGATAGCTGCAGTTGTTTTTGTGTTCATGGTTGATGGTGCAACAATCCCAGGAACCGCTGCCATACCACCTGACGGTGCAGCCAAACCCGAACCCGACGACGGAGCTGGCGCAGACTGCTGACTGGCCGTCTGCTCAACCTGACGCAAACGCCGGTCCATATCGAGGTAAAGATCACGCTGACGCTGTTTGATACCTTCCAGTGCATGTCCCAGGGTTTCAACTTCCCCCTGCATATCCTGCATATCTGTTTGTATGCTATCGAGCCGCATCAGCATATCCACCAGCGCCTCGTTATCGAGCAAGCGTTCCAGCTTTCTCACCCGCTCTTCCAGCGACAGGGCCGTCTTTGTATCAACCGTTTGACGCTGCACAGGTGCCGGCGCAGGCTGCCCCACAGCAGTAGAACGATCAATCACCGGCGGCAGATATTCCTGCGCCAAAATAACCGAAGGGGTGACAGCCACCGCACAGGCCACTGCCACCCCCATCCAGATCCGTCTGGAACGATTCAACATTCAAATACCCTAGTAAATAAACTCAACTCGACGATTCTTGCTCCATGCAGAGTCATCATGCCCCATGACAGCTGGACGTTCTTCACCGTAGCTGACCAGCTCAAGCTGCGAGCTGGAAACGCCCAACAACGACATCACCTGCTGCACTGCCTTAGCACGGCGTTCACCCAAGCCCAGGTTGTATTCGCGCGTACCTCGCTCATCGCAATGACCTTCCACCACAATGCGTACCGATGGATGCTCGCTCAAATATCTGGCGTGTGCTTCAATGATTCCACGCGCCTCAAACTTGATATCGCTCTTATCGAAATCGAAATAGATAACACGCTTTGACAGCAAGCTGGTTGGATCCTGCAGAGGATCACCCGCGAACTCATCGGTGCCTTCAACACCACGCAGCTCTACACCGCTATCGACTGTTCCAGTGTCAACAGTGCCGGTATCAAATCCAGTTCCAGTACTGACGACACCAGTATCAGTGGCTGCTTCCACATCAGCATCCGTAGTAGTTGGCGTTGACGAACAACCCCACAACATTGCCACTGGCAACAAAACAGCCAATGCTCTTGTCAAAGCGCGCATCGCTTTCTCCTTCATCGTATATTAGTAGTTAAAAATGGTCCCCAGGCGGGTTCTCGCGCATCGCCGTCTTCATCCAGGGCGATGCGCTGTTGCACGCGGCCATCCACCGAAACCGCTGCCAAAACGCCTCTATTTAAATATTCTGTCGCGTAGATGATCATACTACCATTGGGAGCGAAGCTAGGCGACTCATCCAATCTGGTTTTGGTGAGAATTTGCATCATTCCGCTCTCTAATTCAAGTACAGCGATGCGAAAATGACCGTTTTCACCATTGACCATAACGATTCGCTTGCCATCAGGCGAATAAGAAGGCTTGGCATTATAGCGTCCCTCAAAGGTCAGCCGCTTGGGTTTGCCCCCATGCATCGAGACCTGATAAATCTGTGGCTTGCCACCACGGTCCGATGTGAACACAAGATTGCGGCCATCCGGCGACCAACTCGGCTCGGTATCAATCGCACGATGATTGGTCAATCGCTGCAACCGACCGCTGGCCACATGCATTACATATATCTCAGAGTTACCATCTTTCGATAAAGACATGGCCAGACGCGTGCCGTCCGGCGACCAGGACGGCGCACCATTAATCCCCTTAAATCCAGACACCCGTTCACGCTGGGCAGTGAAAATATCTTGCACATAGATCATGGAGCGACGTTGCTCAAAAGAAACATAGGCCAACTTGCGGCCGTCCGGCGACCAGGACGGTGACATGATTGGTTGGCGCGAACGAATGATCAACTGTGCATTGTGTCCATCCACATCGGCTACGTAGAGGGCGTAATAACGGGTATTATTCGTGCGCCAGACCTTGGAGGTAATGTAGGCCATGCGCGTATTGAAGGCGCCTTTATCGCCCGTCAGCGTCTCATAAATGATATCGCTGATTTGATGAGCGATGCGGCGCAGATCCTTTTCCGCTACGGAAAAGCTGTAGCCCACCAACTGCACCTCACGGTTCACATCAAACAACTGAAACTGAATCTTGTATTCATTACCCGATGCCGTCATGCGGCCGATCACCAGACTCGGCGTGCCCAGCAAACGCCAATCTCGATAATTGATCTGTGCACTCTCTTGCGGGCGCGCCAACATGTCTTTTCTCGCCTGCGGTGCAAACAGACCACTGCGCAAAAGGTCATCACTGATGATCTGCGCGATATCCTGCGGCGGATTCATGGACGGCCCCTGCCAGCCAAACGGCACAACGGCAATCGGCTGTGCTCCTTCCACTCCTCCAACGATATCGATAGTCAGCGCCGCTCTTGCAACGCCGGTGAAAAGCAAACTGATGAGTAAGACTCGAACAAATTGGTTCAGCAGTTTCAAAATCATTCCTTTGGTCTGAAATTCAAGGTTAGCTCACGAAACTCGTTCATTAGTTCCGGTGATTTGGGAAATGGTAACGGCTCCGCCGAATACACCGCATTCTCTACTGAGCGATTAAACAGCTCGCTGCCACAACTTCTCACTACACGGGCATCCATAACACGAGCAACACCCGCAGCGCTTGGAACCAATCTAACCTGCACAGGACAAATGTGACCTTTTGGCCAATTGAGTGGCTCTATCCATCTTTCCCTGACCCTTTGCTGAATCTGGACCATATACCTGTCACGCTCATTGGCCAATGCACGTTCCTTCGCCGCCGCCATGGCCGCCTGCTCTGCGGCAATCTGTTCCTGCATTATGCGCTGCTCTTCAGCTCGGCGCGCCTCTTCTTCCGCTTTGCGCTTGCGTTCTTCCTCAGCCTTGCGTTTGCGCTCCGCTTCCAGCTTGCGCTTTTTCTCGGCCTCGGCTTTACGCTTGGCCTCTTCTTCGGCCTGCCGTTTCTCTTCAGCCGCCTGCTTTTTACGCACTTCTTCGGCCTTTTTCTGTTCGTCCAGTTTACGCTTGCGTTCGACCTCGATCTTGCGTTGTTTTTCCGCTTCCTGCTTTTTCTTCAGCTCGGCTTGTTTACGTTCTTCCGCTTCGCGTTGCTTGCGCGCTTCGTCTTCTTTACGTTTTTTTTCCTGCTCTGCCTTTTTGCGTTTCTCTTCTTCGAGTTGGCGCTGCTTTTCTTGTTCGATTTTTTTCTTGCGTTCGTCTTCGGCGCGAATCTTCGACTCGTCAATCATCACCGCCTGAATCACTTTCACCTCGGACGCAACCAGCGTATCTTCAGAGTGCCAGTCAACACTAAACGACAGGGCAACCATCATCAGCAGATGGATCACAAGCGCCAATATAAAGGCCTTGGGATTGTCGCGCAGAATCTTGAACATACTATCCGTTTAGCCCTGCGCGCTTATTTGCCTTTACGCTCTGGCGGATCGGTCATCAGCCCGACACTTGGTGCGCCAGCCTGCTGCAACAACGCCATTGCCTCTACCACAGCGCCATAATTCACTGCGTTATCACCGCGTACCATTACCGGCGTGTCCGGCACCTTGTCTAACACAATACCAACCCGGCGCACAATCTCGTCTGCCTCGACTGGCGTTTCTTCATTGCCACCGACATTGAGATAAAACAAACCTTCTGCATCCACCGAGACAATCAGCGGTTCTTTGCTCTTCTCATCCAGCGGTTTAGCATCCGCTTCGGGCAAGTCCACTTGCACTCCTTGCGACAGCAGTGGCGCTGTAATCATAAAGATCACCAACAACACCAACATCACGTCGATGTAGGGCACAACGTTGATCTCGGCCATGGGCTCGCGGCGCTGCCGCTGCTGTGCCATGCTTATTTTTCCCCTAGAGAGGTGTGGGCCTGGCGCTGCAGTATCGAGGTAAACTCCTCGACAAAGCTGTCGTAGTGACTCACCAGGCGCTCCACATCGGTGCGAAAACGGTTGTATGCAATCACTGCCGGAATGGCGGCAAACAAGCCCATGGCCGTTGCAATCAAGGCCTCGGCAATACCGGGCGCTACCATTGCCAGTGTCGCCTGTTGTACGTTACCCAGCGCGCGGAATGAATTCATGATGCCCCAGACTGTGCCAAACAGACCGATATAAGGACTGGTGGAACCGACCGTAGCCAGAAACTGCAGGCTGGTCTCGAGGCTATCGGCTTCGCGGTTCAGGTTGACCCGCATGATGCGCTGCGCCCCTTCAACTATCGCCATCTGATCAGGGCCACCCTGCTGGCGCAATTTGACGAACTCCTTGAATCCGGCCTTGAAAATGCGTTCCAAACCGCGCACCTCAGAATGGTTACCGGTTTGTTCATACAGTCGGGCCAGATCGCCGCCGGACCAGAAACGATCCTCAAACGAGGCAAGTTCCTGACGCGCGGTTTTCAGCGTCTTGGATTTGGTAAAGATGATGGTCCAGGCAAAAATCGACACCACCAGCAACAGTAACATCACCAACTGCACCAGCACACTGGCATTCGTGATCAAACTCACGATCGACATATCAGCAGACACAAGTTATCTCCGTGTTTATATATTCTGGTATGGGACGCGGGCGCAAACGCTCAGCATTCAAACAGGCAATCTTGATATGCCCACGACACAATTCGGTTTCATCATCAGCCGTCTGACGCAAAACCTGTTGTTCAAAAGTCAGGCTGGCACGGCCACGCGCCGTCAACTTGACCGTCACTTTAAGAGAATCGTTAAACCGGGCCGGTTTGAGATAATCGACATCGACATGCGTCACAGCAAAGATCACACCGTCCTGCTCACGCACCTGATCCTGCTCGATGCCCAAAGAACGTAGCCACTCGGTACGGGCACGCTCCATAAAACGTAGGTAATTGGCGTAATAGACTACACCCCCACTATCTGTATCTTCGTAGTAGACCCTAACGGGCCAGCTAAACGTTTCCATTTTTAATTGCTTTTTTAAAGCTCAACTAACAGACCACCACCGGCCCCAAAAAGTTGCAGCCATTGTAATACAAGCAGTTGTTTGGTTCTGTGAATTATTCGTCGAACAGGTCCATCGCATCCTGGTGTTGCTGATCAGCGACAGTTGGCGGTGTCAAACCAAAATGTTCATAGGCCTGGCGCGTTACTACCCGGCCACGCAAGGTACGCATCATGAAACCTTGTTGGATTAGATAGGGCTCGAGCACATCCTCAATGGTGCCGCGCTCTTCGCCGATAGCCGCAGCGAGGCTGTCGACACCGACAGGACCACCGTCGAATTTTTGCAGAATGGCCAGCAACAGTTTGCGGTCCATCATGTCGAAGCCGTGGCTATCTACATCGAGTAAATCTAGCGCCCCGGCGGCCACTTCGATGGTAATACGACCATCGGCCTTGACCTCGGCAAAGTCACGCACCCTGCGCAACAAGCGGTTGGCTATACGGGGTGTACCACGCGAACGACGGGCAATCTCGATGGCGCCGTCACGCTCGATGGTCACATTCATAATGTGGGCCGAGCGATCGACGATATGGGTCAGGTCTGCAGTGTTGTAAAACTCGAGCCGTTGCACGATACCAAAGCGATCACGCAGCGGCGAGGTCAGCAGCCCGGCACGTGTGGTCGCCCCTACCAGGGTGAAAGGCGGCAGATCCAATTTTATGGAACGGGCCGACGGGCCCTCGCCGATCATGATATCGAGCTGGTAATCCTCCATCGCCGGATAAAGCACCTCTTCCACCACTGGGCTGAGGCGGTGGATCTCATCCACAAACAACACATCATGGGCCTCGAGATTGGTCAGTAACGCAGCCAGATCCCCGGGGCGTTCCAGTACCGGGCCGGAGGTATGCTTCATCGCCACCCCCATCTCGTTGGCGATAATATTGGCCAGCGTGGTCTTGCCCAGCCCAGGCGGGCCAAATATCAAGGTGTGATCTAGCGCCTCGCTACGGTTTTTGGCAGCCTGGATGAAGACCTCCATCTGCTCGCGCACGGCAGGCTGGCCCACATAGTCGGCCAGTTTTTTGGGCCGGATGGCGCGGTCGATGGCCTCTTCGTCCTTCGAAGGGGCTACGGCAGCGCTGATTAATCGGTCAGTTTCTATCATGCAGCTACCCTAACCTATCCAGCCGCCCCTTTTAAGGCCTCTCGAATAATTTCTTCACTGGCCAAGCCATCACAGCTCACCGCCCTGATCATACGGCTGGCCTCGTTGGGCTTGTAACCTAGCGCCACCAGGGCGCTGACGGCATCGCTGATCGGGTCATGTGCCGCTACCGGCGCAGCATGTTCCACCTGCGGCAGACCACTCTCGGCCTTGGCTTCGAGCTTATCCTTCATCTCAACAATCAGTCGCTCCGCGGTTTTTTTGCCTACTCCAGGCAGGCGCACCAGGCTGGCGACATCGTTTTCACGCACGCAACGGGCAAAGGCATCGAATGACATACCAGACAAAATCGCCAGCCCCATTTTGGCGCCAACACCATTGATCTTAATCAGATTACGGAAAAAACTGCGTTCTGCCTCGCTGGCAAAAGCATAGAGTAGTTGGGCATCCTCACGCACCACCAGATGGGTGTGCAGCACCACATCCTCACCCAACTCGGGTAGATTATAAAAGGTACTCATGGGCGCCTCGACCTCGTAGCCGACGCCGCCCACATCCACCAACAATTGTGGCGCACGTTTAACCACCAACTTGCCGCGCAGGCGACCAATCATAGCTTTACCTCTTTCATTTGGAGCAATGTCTCTCGGGTATGACGATGACACAGGGCACAGGCCAGGGCATCGGCAGCATCCTGCTGCGGCAGGCCGGGCAGGTTCAAAATTGCCCGCACCATGAATTGCACCTGGGCCTTGTCGGCATGACCGCGGCCGACGATGGCCTGCTTGATCTGGGTCGGCGTGTATTCGAACACCTCCAGCTCGCGTGTCACGCCGGCACAGATGGCCGCGCCGCGGGCCTGACCCAGCTTAAGGGCGGAATCGACATTGTTTTTGACAAACACCTGCTCGATCGCCATCTCGTTCGGGCTAAAATCACCCACGATCTCACTGACACTAATAAATATTGATTTAAGCCGCTCGGGCAAGGCCTTGCCCTCAACACGGATGCAACCGCTGGTGACATAAGACAGCTTGCCCTGCGCAACCTCAATCACGCCAAAACCGGTAATACGGGAACCGGGGTCAATTCCGAGGATACGTAGAGACATTAATCGCCCAGCTTAATTATTGAGCCCCTTCTCCCCTTGAAGGAAAGAAGCTTGTGACTGCATGGACGCAGGAGGTAGGGCAATGCATGGAGCAATTGCCGAGGATGAGGGGTGCACTGCAATGCAACGTAAGAGATTAATTTTGCCCCCCTCACCCTCTCCCCCGCAGGGAAGGTGGGAACTGTTCAGTGTTAACTTCATAGCAACTAAATAAATTCCACCCAAAGAGAAACTATCTCAACTGCTCCATCACCTCGTCGGAAAACTCGGCATTGGTATAGACGTTTTGCACGTCGTCCAGGTCTTCCAGCATATCGATCAGGCCCATCACCTTCTGGGCATCGTCCAGATCCAACTCCACAGTAGTGCTAGCCGTCATGGTGATATCAGCATTTTCAGATTCCAGGCCGGCGGCCACCATGGCCTCTTTTACGTCGACAAAATCCTCCGGCGTGGTAATCACATCGATAGAACCATCATCATTGATCACCACATCATCGGCGCCCGCCTCCAATGCAGTCTCCATGATTTGGTCCTCATCTGCGCCACTGGCATAGCTGATAATGCCCTGTTTTGTGAACAAATAGGCGACCGACCCATCGGTGCCCAGATTGCCGCCGCGCTTGCTAAAGGCATGACGCACTTCACCGACGGTGCGGTTGCGATTGTCGGTAAGACAATCCACCATCACCGCTACCCCCGTCGCGCCGTACCCCTCATAACGCAGCTCCTCGTAGTTTTCGGTATCGGCATCGCCCGAACCACGCTTCACCGCCCGGTCGATGGTATCGCGAGTCATATTTTGACCCAAGGCCTTATCGATCGCCGTGCGCAGGCGCGGATTGGCATCCGGATCGCCCCCACCCATCTTGGCGGCCACGGTGATCTCGCGGATCAACTTACTGAAAATCTTGCCTCGCTTGGCATCCTGCGCCCCTTTACGGTGGCGGATATTGGCCCACTTACTATGTCCTGCCATGGTTACCTCATTGCTCTGGATCGTTATTAGGCAGAGTTTAGCATTTATGCTGGGCAAGTCTTAAGGGGGCGTCGCTATGTACAATAAGTCATCACCCCTGCTTCAGATTTGATCCCCCCAACCGATCAACTTAATAACGAAGCTAACCGGGGACATAGACCAAAGTAGCCATGAAACTTGTCATTATTCTTATTTTATTGAGTATCGGCGCTGTCGCAGCGCTTGGATTTCTAGGCCAACAGATGGGCATTGACCCGATCAAGGTCGAAGCACCGAAACTGCCTTCATTTGATCTGCCCAGCAGTGCTTCAAACGAGGACGTATACAAATGGAAAGACAGCAACGGTCAATGGCATTTCGGCGACGCCCCGCCTGATAATGCGGGCATGCTGCAACAAGTCAGTCTTGACCCAGCTCAAAATGTTGTCCGTGCCTTCAAAACCAAAGTGCCAGAATCCAAAGAAACCGAAACACCAGCAACCGCCATGACAACAGAGCCGGACAGCAGCCAAGCATCGCCTGGCCAGATGATGCTCAAGATGCAACAGCAACTGGCGGAAGAAAAAATCCAATCAGCCCCTATCACGCCTTCTGAAATCCTAATGAAACTGCAACAGCAGCTGGGTGGAACCGCATCAGAAAACAACCGTAACCAATGAATCCCCATAACAAATAAAAAAGGGCTGCACTAAGCAGCCCTTTTTATCTTTAATAAATTGGATACTTGCTACTCAACAAACATAATATTCGCCAAAATCCCCACTATAGACACTAAAGTCGCAGCACCCAACACAATCAAAATATCGATATCACACGAGTTCTTATGTTCTTGCATGTGATTTCTCCCACATAGTCAAAGGGTTAAACACCTCACTACAGAGGAAACTCTCCTCCACCCCAATTGAAAATAGACCAGGACAGAAACAATAACAACGATATTTTTTATGCAGAATGGTTGAGACAAGGTATTGTCCACCAGATCAATTAAGCGCATAAATTAGCAAATTTACGTAAACACATTGCCGCCCCAGGTCTGTCATGCTACAACCAGTTGACCAAAGCAAACCCAAAGCCGATGCGATTAATATAGGCATCGTAGTCAATCAGGCTTTCACCATAGCCACTAAATAGCTGTATATAACCATTAAATTGCTCGCTGATGGGATAACTCCAATCAAGCTGAACCGCACCTCTGTTTTCAGCATGCAAATTATTGCGCAGGGTCAAACCTAGTTCGTATTTGTTCTTGTAATAAAGGGCGTGAATCTCAAAATGCCCCATGTAGTCTTCGATATTGGGATTGTCGTCATCCTCGACATCCTCATTGAAACGAACCCAAGGTTTGAAAGAGAGGTAATAATCACCCCGCTCAAAAATGAACTGTGCATAAACCCGGTTCCAACTTCGAGACAACGGCTCTGCTTGGCCATTGGATTGATGGTTAAGTCCAAAGGTCAAAATTCTGTTTCTTAACCCCAAAATAGAGACATCGGTAAAAAAGGTCAGGATCACCTCCGGCTCATGATTGGTCTCACGAAAAGGGGACGAATTATCACGGTTATACGCCTGCCAGTACGACTGCTGCGTATAGGCAAGACTCAGCTGCCCTCTATCACCAAACACTCCCTTCCAGACAAGGCTTTTGAGGCTGAGTTGAAACTTAATTTCTGCACGATCAAGCTCACCTGGCGTCCCGACAAAGGCCTGTTTATTAGGCCGACGGTTGTATGCGAATGGCAACACATAGGTGGGCCGATGAGGCGTGATGGAAAAGGAATTGTCCAGCGATGCAATTTCACTGGCAATGCGCCTATCAATAGCAGACTTGCTCTGCTCATCCGCCAACAACTGTGTCGAAAACATGAACAAAAACGAAAAAATCAACCGGATCATAACTGTTGCAAAGCTCTTTATGGCCATAGGCAGCCGCATGCCATCTATGTTAACCAACATTCCCTTATCGCCACCAGCCCACGCCCGTTAATAACCCTGCAACAGGGGGGCCTGTCACATCGAAAATCAGACATGGGGATAACACTCGAAATAAAGACATGCTGATTTTATTCAGAAAAGGGAGTATAGTGCCCTGGCTTGCATTGGCTCAAGCTGGCTTTCTTAGAACACCCCGAACACCTTTTATCGGCACCTCTCTGAATCCTCTCTGCGTCATCTGCACGCATTACTTGTTTAATATATACAGCTTCAGAGGAACACATCATGAGTATTGGTACCGTTAAATGGTTTAACGAATCTAAAGGTTTTGGCTTTATCTCACCACAGGATGGCAGCGATGACGTATTCGTTCACTTCAGCGCCATTTCCGGTGACGGTTTCAAAACCCTGGCTGAAGGTCAAACTGTTAGCTACCAAGTGGAAAGCGGCCCTAAAGGTCTGCAAGCGGCGCAGGTTCAGCCACAAGGCTAAATACCCCGCCCACCCAACAGCAGTAACCCCGCTCAATATAGCGGGGTTACTGTTTTAGATCACATGAACACACTGACATCAGTAATAATGTCGGCATACGTGAGCCCCCCGGAGGACAGCACCTTGAAAAAACTATTTGTTGGCAACCTACCATCCAGCACAACAGACAAAGACGTACACGAACTGTTTTCACAATTTGGTAAGGTGCGGTCGCTCAAACTGGCAACTGACGTGTTTACTAACCAGTGCAAAGGGTTTGGGTTTATCGAAATGGAAGGTCATGAAGCACGTGCCGCCATTGCCGGCCTAGACGGCAAGGATTTCAGTGGTAAACCTTTAAAAGTGAACTTCGAAAGCCCTAAAAAGGTGCGCCGACGCCGCTAGTAAGCACTGCGGCAATCTAGCACTACAGCGTGCGCATTGTGCGCACCATTTAGCAAAAAACCCTACAAACCCAACGTAGGGTGCGCATTGCGCACCATCGGTATATCCGCAACCACAAAACCCAGAACGGGGCAAAGTTTCATTCAACATCAAAAATTAACACGTACCCACCGAGAAATTGGTGCACGGTGCGCACCCTACATTGGTTAATTAGCAGCAACCTGAGCCAGGTTTGCATGCGGGTTTAATTGCCTCGATAGTGGCGGAGACGACGTAATCGGTTACATTATGATTAGGTGCCCAGTCGCGGATAAATTCTTTTGATTCGTCTTTGGGTTCGATGCGCACATCAACGAAGCCGGCAGCTTTGATCATTTCTTCCAAGTCTTCGACCAATGAAGCGTTGCCCATGCAACCGGCGATCAATTCAGGATCATTACGCATCTCTTCTGGCAGCTCGACTGTCGCGACGACATCTGAGATAGCGAGACGGCCTCCTTTATTCAAAATACGAAAAGCATCCTTGAAGACTTGTGCTTTGTTAGGTGAAAGATTGATAACACAATTTGAGATGATGACATCGGCTGTTTCATCTTCAATTGGTAAATGTTCGATCTCGCCCAGGCGAAATTCAACGTTTGTATATTGACCTTTAACAGCGTTGTTGCGTGCTTTGCTGAGCATGTCTGGTGTCATGTCGACGCCGATGACGCGGCCTGTCTCCCCTACTTCGTGTGAGGCTAGAAAGCAGTCGAAGCCACCACCGGCGCCCAGGTCTACTACCACTTCACCCGGTTTTAGCGATGCGATGGCGCGTGGATTGCCACAGCCCAGGCCCATGTCAGCACCGTCGGGGGTTTTGGCCAGGTCTTCTTCGCTGTAACCTAGACGGGTTGAGATCAGGGTGTTGATGGCTGTGTCATCCGAGACGCCGCAGCAGCTGCTTTCGATGCCGCAACTCTCGTTGTTGTTTTCGGCGTTTGCAACTTTGGCATAGGCATCACGCACGTCTTGGCGATGGCTGTCGTGTTCGGCGTGATTAGGTTTTTCAGTTTTGGGGGGGCAACAAGAACTCATGGCAGACTCCTTAATTCATTTCAAACTTTAAAAAAGGTACTCAATTCAGTCAGCACGCTGGGCTCAAGCCAGCACTCAACATTTTTGCCACGCCGTTCCATCTGGATCAGTCCGGCGCGGTTTAATTCTTTCAAATGATGAGACAGGGTAGAGGGGGCTATGTCCATGCCCTCGCCCAATTCACCGACACAAAAACGCTCGGCTTCTACACCACACTTTGTTCCGGGTGCACAGCAGTTCATCAGGCGATTAAACAAGGCTAATCGATGTGGATTGCTCAATGCCTTGAACATTTCATCTAGCGGGGTATTGTTGATTTGATAGTTCGACATATTTCGAAGTATAAGCAAATTTTGAAATGAGTCAAGCCCCGTTAAAATCATTCAGCCTGTATTTGAGATATCAGACCAAGCCTTGGTATGCTCGACACCATCAATCAACAGCAACAGGGGGAGTTATGTCTATTGATCAGCGCCAGTTTTCTCGCACACCTATGGCGGAAGAAACTATTTATTTCGCCAAAGACAACGAAGATGTGGAAAGCGACCGCATCCACTACTACGGCATGATAATCAACATCAGTTCCGGCGGCATCGGTCTTAAAGCCAACATTGCGCATGAGCCTGATGAAGAGCTTTGGTTTGAGGGAATCGAAGGTTTTGGCGGCACAAGGGCCGGCAAGGTACGCTGGACAAAAGCACTTGAAGAGCAGGAGATGTTTGAGATTGGGGTACAGTTTTAAGTTTATGGATTTCCTCTATAGCCACGGCTAATTACCCGCTTCAGCCTTGGCAACTACTCCAGGTATCGCCTAAAGCGCCTAGTTTTGCTGCCCTACCTGCTGCATCTTTGCAGTCGTAACCCTTGCCCCATGGGAGAGAAGGAATATTAAGCATGAGACTGAAAACCTGCTTATGCTTCCGTGTCTCCACCCCACGACATCTGCGATGTCTTTGTTATCAATCACTTGAATCATTACAAAATATACGCGTCTGCTTGCGACGACAGTTTTGCACATAAAAACAAAGCCGTTTTTCACCCGCTCAAGTCAAACCGTTGAAATACATCAAGTAATCAAATATGGCACAGACCTTGATAAGAAACTGATAGCAAGAAGCTCAGCTTAGTCTGCGTATATAAAAGGATTACAAGCTGAGAAACATGACCGAACATTGTGTAATTCAAAGGAGAAAAATATGACTCAAACAACACTTGATTACGGCAACGTGCAAAACCTTGGTGCTTTAGACCGTATTATTAACGCCGTCCTTGGCGCTAGTTTGATTGGATTTGTTTTTACCCAGGCCGCGGCCGGTTACCTGGGATGGTTTTCGATCCTGCCGCTTTTGGCGATCTATCCGTGTCTGGCCTCGATGACTGGTTTCAGTCCCGTGCGGGCTGCCTTATATGCAATCGCAGTGCGGATCAAGCAATACTGGTCTTACTACTATTCTGGGCAACGTGATCATATGGATATTTTTGCACATTAATAGAAACCCCCTACATAGGAGGGTGCCAAAACCAAATTAGGAAGAGAAAACAATAAAACGTTGAAAAGCGCCGCTATCCTCATCCCCGGAGCAATTCCGGGGATGCCCTCCCACCCCTTCTCCTTTTTTTTAGGGAGAAGGTCTTTTTGGAGCTTAGAAATAAAGCAAACTATTCCGGCTTACTATGATGTCCAAACTTTATCGGGAATATCCGATGCATTATCCAGCCCTTCTTCGGCGTTCTTCTGCAACTCGGCACACCCAAATAGAAACAGCATGACAGCAAGCAAGGCAATGATATTTATCATGGCCATTATTTTCGAATTAAATTTTTAAATCGAGCATGCGTTGCAAGGCCAAGCGCGCGTGTTCTGCAGTTTTTTCTGGCACGCTAACTTGATTAACCACCTTACCTTCGACTAGATTTTCCAAGGTCCAGAGCAAGTGCTGCGGATCGATACGGAACATGGTGGAGCACATGCAAATAGTCGGCGACATAAAATGCACATGCGTACCGCGTGCTCTGTTTTGCTCGGCCAGCCGTTTTACCAGATTCAATTCTGTCGCGACCAGCCAACGCGAACCATCAGGTGAATCTTTGATGGTATTGATGATGTATTCGGTAGACCCCACATGGTCGGATTTTTCGCACACTTCGAACGATGACTCGGGATGCGAAATCACCTTACCTTCAGGAAACTTGGCGCGGAAGGCATCGATGTGATCAGGTTTGAACATTTGATGTACGGAACAAAAACCTTTCCATAAAATCATCTTGGCATTTTTGATTTGTTCAACGCTCAATCCACCCATGGGCTGATCAAAATCCCACACAACCATCTCTTCCAATGGAATGCCCATTTTGTAGGCAGTGTTGCGACCCAGATGTTGATCGGGAAAGAACAAAATCTTTTCACGTCGCTCGAAGGCCCACTCAAGCACATGTCGTGCATTGGTTGAGGTGCAGACGATGCCACCGTGCTCACCACAGAAAGATTTCAGATCGGCGGCAGAGTTGATATAGGTCACCGGCGTCACTGTTTCATCCTGATCAATGGCTTCACCCAACTCACGCCAGGCGCGTTCGACTTTGGCTAAGTTGGCCATATCGGCCATGGAACAACCGGCAGCCAGGTCAGGCAGGATAGCAACCTGGTCGGGGCGTGACAAAATATCTGCCACTTCGGCCATAAAGTGCACACCGCAAAAAACGATGTATTCCGCTTTTGACGCTGCGGCCACACGCGACAGTTTAAGTGAATCGCCCACCGCATCGGCGTGTATAAACACCTCTTCACGCTGATAGTGATGGCCGAGAATCAACAGACGCTCACCCAGGGCCGCTTTGGCGGCCTGGATGCGAGCCTTACAATCGTCATCGTTTAACTCTGAAAAGCGCTGAATCGCAATCGCTGCTGTCATTGTGTATCCACCCTGTTACTACCCCGTACTACATTTGTCATGCCAAAAGGCAACGGGTTCCATCTTATAACAGAATTAATCCGCCGCGACAGTTCAATGTAGGGTGCGCACGGCGCACCCTGAGCTTTCGGTCGATTAGATTAAATGGCGGTCAATGCGCACCCTACGGTTTACTCTGCCTCTTTGCTGGCTGGCTGGCGCTGACGTAGTCCCAGTTCACGCAGATGTGCCGCGCCGATTTCAGATGGTGCCGCCGTGAGCGGGCAACTGGCAGTCTGTGTTTTCGGAAACGCCATTACATCACGAATCGACTGGGCACCGGTCATCAACATCACCAAGCGATCCAGACCAAAGGCGATACCACCGTGGGGTGGACAACCAAAGGCCAGCGCCTCAAGCAGAAAGCCGAACTTGTCTTTTGCTTCGGCCTCGTCGATGCCAAGCAGCTTCAATACCTCTTGCTGCATTTCCGGACTATGAATACGGATGGAACCACCGCCCACCTCGGTGCCGTTCAACACTAGGTCATAAGCGCGAGACAGGGCAGCTTCAGGGTTGGCCGCCACATCTTCAACACTACCCACAGGTGCAGTGAAAGGATGATGCAGGGCATCATAACGATTTTCTTTTTCATCGTACTCAAACATGGGGAAGTCTACTACCCAAAGCGGTTTCCAACCGTGCTCGATAACACCACGGTCATGGCCCAGCTTCACACGCAGGGCGCCGAGGGATTCATTCACGATCTTGGCCTTGTCGGCACCGAAGAAGACCAGGTCTCCATCTTCGGCACCCACACGCCCCATGATGTTGTCGATAACATCATCAGGCAGAAATTTCAGGATCGGTGACTGCAGACCTTCACGCCCCTTGGCCAATTCGTTGACCTTGATATAGGCCAAGCCCTTGGCGCCATAAATGCCGACAAACTTGGTGTAGTCGTCGATCTCTTTACGCGTCAGCTCCCCACCCTTAGGCAGGCGCAGGGCAGCAATGCGGCCCTTGGGATCGTTGGCCGGACCAGAGAAGACCTTGAACTCCACCGCTTTCATCAAATCAGTAATGCTGACCAGTTCAAGTGGAATACGCAGGTCTGGTTTGTCTGAACCAAACCGTTCTATGGCCTCATCATAGGTCATGCGTGGGAACTCAGCCGGTAGTGGCACTTCCAATACATGAGTAAAGATATCGCGAAACATATCTTCCATCAGATGTGTGATTTGATCTTCACTGATGAAAGAGGCCTCGATGTCGAGCTGGGTAAATTCCGGCTGACGATCGGCGCGCAGGTCTTCATCACGAAAACAACGCGCCACTTGATAATAACGATCCATACCGCTGACCATCAGCAGCTGTTTGAACAACTGTGGTGATTGCGGCAGCGCGAAAAACTTGCCTTGATGAGTACGGCTTGGCACCACGTAGTCGCGGGCACCTTCCGGTGTGGCCTTGGTCAGAAAAGGTGTTTCAATTTCCATGAAACCACGCTGATCGAGAAAGTTACGCAGATGCCGGGCAATCTCGGCGCGGATCTTGAGGCGCTGCAACATCTCTGGGCGACGCAGATCAAGATAACGGTGTTTCAGACGTACCTCTTCCGAGGCATCGGTTTCATCTTCCACCAAAAAGGGTGGCGGCTCGGAACGGTTGAGAATCTCGAGATGGGTACCGAAAACCTCGATCTTGCCGGTAGTCATATTCGAGTTTTCAGTACCCTCGGGACGGGCGCGTACTTTGCCTTTACAGCGCAGCACATATTCATTGCGCACGCGCTCGGCGATTTCGAATGTCTTGGGATCATCTGGGTCATAGACCACTTGCACTATGCCCTCGCGATCACGCAGATCGATGAAGATGACGCCGCCATGGTCGCGACGACGGTGAACCCAACCACACACTTCTACTTCCTGGTCGGCCAGGGTCTCAGTCACTTGTCCACAATAGTGGGTACGCATTTCCGTTCCTTTTTTATATGTTCTGTATTCATCTGCGACATGGTCGCAAAAGCTGGCAATGTTACGTTTATTAATCCCGGCCAGGCAAATAAGGCCTATTCACAAGCAGGACAGGCACCCGCGCCACAGGCGGGCATATCCCCCGCAACCGGGCAGGCTGCAGCGCTGCTGCTGGACTTCATGCGAAAACCCCCGGCAGACATCAGCTTCTTCAGTTGCGCTGCTTTGCATTCGGGACACTCCGTCAAAACTGGATCACTCATCTTCTGCATCGCTTCCAGCTGGTGGCCGCAGGATTCACAACGGTATTCGTAAATCGGCATTGTTGGATCCTAAACTCGTTTTTTAGCCGCGCGATTGTAGCATTTTTCTCCCCGATCCGCCCCCAAGGGCACGAATCACGCCGCCGGGCCAAGCGAGAACCTGGCACTCGTCTGCCAGGCCATGTATAAAGTGTCACCCTGAATACTATTTCTAAACCACCAAGGTAGCGTAATGATCGAAAAAACCATGGTTTCGCTGGATGAGGCCATCAAGATCATTCTCGAGCATACACCCACACTCATGGCGGAGCGTGTTTCATTAAACGAAACGCTGGGAAGGGTACTGGCTGAAGCAATCCACTCGCGCCGCGATCATCCGCCCTGGGACAATTCAGCCATGGATGGTTTTGCCGTGCGCTGGCAGAATATCTGCACTGCCAGCCCCGAGTCGCCGGCCCGCCTGAAGATTGTCGGTGAGAGTCAGGCCGGCAGCCTGCCCCAGTGTGACGTCAACCCAGGCGAGGCGGTACAAATCATGACCGGGGCTCCTACCCCTAATGGCGCCGACACCGTGGTGCGCATCGAAGACTGCCGCATCGACGGCAATTGGGTCGTCATAACCAATCCGGGCAAACAAGGCGCCAACATCCGACGTCTGGGTGAGGATGTGCGCCAGGGTCAGGAAGTATTGGCAGCCAACACCTCTGTGCGTCCGGCCGAAGTGGGTATGCTGGCCACCGCTGCCTATTCCTCGGCATTGGTCTATCAACAGCCCCGAGTATCGGTGTTGACCACCGGCGACGAGTTGACCGAACCGGGCGAGGCCCTGACGCTGGAGAAGATCATCAACAGCAATGCCTACTCCATTGCGGCAGTAGTGCGTGAAAGTGGGGCTTACGCGATTCAGCTCGACAGTGCCAAAGATAACAAGGCCGAGCTGGAAGAAAAAATGCGCCAGGCGCTGACTGCCGACGTCGCTTTAGTTGTCGGCGGTGTGTCTCTAGGCAAGTATGACTATGTAAAAGAGGTATTGGAAACACTAGGCTGCGCCATCAAATTCTGGCGCATTGCTGTGCGCCCTGGCCATCCGGTGGTGTTTGGCATCATTGATGGAGATCAAAACGACGGCATGCCAAAACTGCTGTTCGGCCTACCCGGCAACCCGGTGTCGTGCCTGGTCGCCTTCTATGAGTTTGTGCTCCCGGCTTTGCGCAAAATGATGGGGCATCAGGAGTTGTTCCTACCCAAAGTCGAAGCGATTCTGGAACAAGATACCCGTAACCGCCCCGGCCGTACCCACTTTGCCCGCGCCGTCGCTGAATATCGTGATGGTGATTATTATGTGCGCCTGACTCCAGACCAGGGCAGCGGCATTCTGACATCCATGACGCTAGCTAATTGCCTGGCCATACTGGATGCGGACAGGGATTTTTATGCGGCAGGTGAACGCATTACCATTCAGCTGCTACCCTGAAAACTAGCCAGCATTATTCGATAAAACCGTTGTTTTCATTTTGCGTTCTGAAAGCACTTCTTCCATCACTTTGACCAGAGCTTGCGCTGAACAAGGTTTTTCCAGATACCTGTCCGCATGGGCAACATTGATGGCGCCATAAAGTGCTTCTTTGTCACAGAAGCCACTCAGAATAATACGCCCAGCAAATGGTTGTTTGTCCTTAATCTGACTCAAAAATGTCACCCCGTCGATCATCGGCATACGCAGATCGGAAATGATGATGTCGTAATCGTTTGTTCTGGCATCGACCAAGGCATCTGTCGCATTGTCAAAGGTCGTAATTATGTAATCTGGAAAACTGCGAAAGGCACGAGACAATGATTTCAGCTGATTCACATCGTCATCGACGATCATAATTCGAGGCATATTAAAAACTCCGAGATAACAATAAGGGTATATACATGACCAAAAGTTCTATTTGCTTATATCGGCATGGGCAACAGATCCATAATGGAACTTTGACTCAATGCAGCGCCTTCACTTACTTTGAGAATACATTGCCTAACAGAACATGGATCTGCTAGCTTAATACTCCATTCCAAAAGGCACTCTCATGCGCAGTTTCGCTCAAACCACCGCACCAGGCCCACGTAACGATTGGCAGACTATCCGTAGTCTCGTACCCTACTTGTGGGAGCACAAACCCAGAGTGATTCTGGCACTGGCCTGCTTGGCGCTAGCCAAGGCAGCCATTGTGACCATGCCCTGGTTCCTGAAGGATATCGTCGACCACCTTTCGGTTCAGGGCATCATACTCACCCTGCCATTGGCAATACTGATCGGCTATGGTGCCTTACGCCTGGCCAGCTCGGCCTTTGGCGAACTGCGTGATGCCATCTTTGCCAAAGTCACACAAAGCTCGATACGCCGAGTGGCATTGCAAGTGTTCAAACATCTGCATGGCTTGTCATTGCGTTTTCACCTGGAACGCCAGACCGGCGGTGTCTCACGCGACATCGAACGTGGTAGCCGCGGCATCAGTTTTTTGCTCAACTTTATGGTGTTTAACATCTTACCGACTCTGTTTGAGATCGGTCTGGTGACCATAATCCTGTTTATTAATTACGATGCCTGGTTCGCCATCATTACCTTTGTCAGCGTCTCGATCTATGTTGCCTTTTCGCTGATTGTGACCGAGTGGCGCATGCGCTTTCGCCGCACCATGAACGAACTCGACTCCAAGGCCAATACTCGCGCTATTGATTCGCTGCTCAATTACGAAACGGTCAAATACTTCTGCAATGAGGACTATGAGGCCAATCGCTACGACGCCAATTTATTAAAATGGCAAGACGCCGCCATCAAAAACCAAACCTCGCTTAGTCTGCTCAACTTCGGCCAGGGCGGTATTATTGCCATCGGCCTGACACTGCTGTTAATTCTAGCAAGTGATGGCGTTGTAAAAGGTGAACTCACAATCGGCGACCTGGTGTTGATCAATGCCTATCTTTTACAGCTATTCATGCCGCTTAATTTTCTCGGCTTTGTTTATCGCGAAATAAAACACT
>CALZIQ010000022.1 GCA_945787735.1 uncultured Chromatiaceae bacterium
GGGGCATACAATTTCAACGGCTTTGTCAGCGTGCGCGACACTCAGGAGCAACTGCTGGTGCAGGGTGTGCGCGCCTTGGGACGGCCAGGCAAGGATGGTCGGGTGCCCTTGCGGTATTCAGGCAGGCTGTAGGGTGCGCACCGCGCAGCTGATCTAAAAACCATTAGGCCGGGCTTGGTGGTGACTGAAAATATAGGGTGCGCCGTGCGCACCCTACGCCAACGTTATTCCGGCTGGTTTTAATAACTCACTGTTTTTATTGTGATTGATCTTGGCTTTAATTCTAGGGTCGACCTTAAGTATTAATAAATTCCCTGATCTGCTTCTAACCCCCTGGTTGAGCCGGTAGAATGCGCGGCGTTATTCACCCACTGGCTTAGACATGAATACTCTGCTGCATCAACTCAATAAACTGGCTTCTGCCATCGATCAATTGAATGAATGGATCGGCCGCCTCACCGCCTGGCTGGTGGTGGCGCTGGTGCTGCTGGTCTGTTACGACGTTACCATGCGCTATCTGTTTCAGGCCGGTTCGGTCGCTTTGCAGGAGTTGGAGTGGCATATCTTTGCGTTGATCTTTCTGCTCGGTGCCGCCTACACCCTTAAACATGACGAACATGTGCGCGTTGATGTGTTGTATCAGGCCCGATGGATGACACCCAAACGTCGGGCCATGGTCAATTTGTTCGGTTGCCTGTTTCTCCTGTTGCCCTTTTGTATTCTAATGATTGTCAGCGCCCTGCCCTTTGTTGAGCAGGCTTACGGTTGGGGCGAAGCCTCGCCTGATCCCGGTGGTTTACCCTATCGCTGGTTGTTGAAGGCCATGATTCCATTTGGATTTGTCTTGCTTGTTTTACAGGGTGTAGCGCTCTGCATTCGCAGCCTGCAAACCATTTTCAATCCTGAGACCTCACAGCAGGAGGCCCAGTAATGGAGATGGAATACTGGGCGATTGTGATGTTCGCCGTAGCGATTATGTTGCTGCTGATCGGTTTTCCAGTGGCCTTCACCCTGGGTGCGGTGGCGATGGCCTTTGGTGGCTATTTTCTCGGCTGGCAAGAGTTCCAGCTACTGCCCATGCGGGTCTGGGGGGTGATGACCAACTTCACTTTGCTTGCAGTACCGCTGTTTGTATTTATGGGGGTGATGCTGGAAAAATCAGGCTTGGCCGAGGAGCTACTCGAGACCATGGGGCGGCTGTTTGGCCGCATCCGCGGGGGGCTGGCAGTGTCGATTGTGGCCGTCGGCGCCCTGCTTGCCGCCACCACTGGCGTAGTCGGTGCCACCGTGGTGACCATGGGCATCATCGCTCTGCCCGCCATGCTCAAACGCGGCTATGATACCGGCCTAGCTTCGGGTGTGATTGCTGCGTCGGGCACCCTGGGGCAAATCATCCCGCCCAGTATCATTTTGATTCTGTTGGGGGATGTGATTGGCGTGCCAGTGGGCGAGCTGTTCGCCGCCGCGCTGGTGCCTGGTCTGATTTTGGTTCTGGCCTTCATGGTCTACATACTGATCATTGCGTTTATCCGGCCCAAGGTGGCGCCACCGCTGGAGGTGGATGAGACCGATTCTGGCTTGGGTATGCAGGTGATAAAAAGTCTACTGCCGCCCCTACTGCTGGTTTTTGCCGTGCTAGGTTCTATCTTTTTTGGCATTGCCTCACCTACCGAATCAGCTGCAGTCGGTGCCCTCGGTGCAATGTTGCTGGCGGCCATGCACAAGCGTCTGGATCTGAAAAACATCCAACAGGCATCGCAGCAGACCGCCCGCCTCACCAGCATGGTATTCATGATTTTGATTGGGGCCACGGCCTTTGGTCTGGTGTTCCGCTCCATGGGCGGTGACTTGGTGGTGGAAGATTTTATGATGGAGCTGCCTGGTGGCGAATGGACTTTCATCGCCATCAGCATGGCGCTGATTTTTGTGCTGGGGTTCTTTCTCGATTTTCTCGAGATCTGTTTTATCGTGGTGCCGATCTTGGCGCCCATCGCCGAGATGATGGATATTAATATGCTTTGGTTTGCGGTGTTGATTGCGATGAACCTGCAGACTTCGTTCCTTACCCCGCCGTTTGGTTTCTCCCTGTTTTATCTCAAGGCGGCGGCACCGCCCGAGGTGCGTATTCAGCATATTTACCGCGGCGTGATTCCGTTTGTACTTATTCAGGTGGTGGTGCTGGGCCTGCTGATTCTGTTTCCGGAGACGGTGCAGTGGTTGCCTGAGCTGATGAATGAGCTCAAGGGGTTTTCATAAATTTAATCTTCTAGCTGCATGAGTCTGTGTGTCAGGACAATGTCCTTGATGACGGGAGATAGGAATGTGGTTTCGGCATGTAAAGGCTGCAATAATTTAAAAGATGCCTGCACGGGCCTGGCTGATGCAGGCATCTTTTTTGGCCCTTACTGAATTACATAGCTGGTAAACAGAACTTCCTGAATCCCTGTCAGATACTCTTCACCCTCTTCGGTTTTTGCCTTGCCTGCAGAATCGATGTTGGCATATTTCTTCAACGTTTCCTGGATGCGGACCAAGGCCTGTTTGCGCAGGTCTTCGCGTTGCTGCATGCCGAGCACTTCGGTAATGTCGCGGTGGGCAAACAGCATCAGTAGTTCATGACGGATAGGGGCTTGGTGATCTTGCACAGCCTGGATGGAGGCGGCGTCCATCGACATAAGATCAATGGCGACCTGCATGAAGCGAAGGTCGTCCCCATCCAAAATATTGACCACAAACACGGGCTTCATGGTGAAGTAGTTGGGATGACCGTTGACGATGGCCGGGCCACTGCTGCCACCGCCGGCGGCATAAGCACCAAGACTGGTCAGGGCCAGCAAGGCGAATAAGCAGATGTGTAGTTGGCGGCTGAATACGCGAAGAGTGGTTGTGAAAAACGACATGTTTCTGGCTCCCGAGGATAATTGTTTGAATCTTTAGAAGGTATCGGGGAGAAACTGACGGGCTTTAATGAGGAAATGTTAAAAAGATTGAACAAACAAGCCGCCGGCGCCAAATTTGCCCGGCGGCTGATCGGTTTAGAGTTTTAACGCTTTGGCGTAGGCAGCTTCAGAGATGTCGTTCCAGGCATCATTGGTCTCGCGAAATGACTTGTACGCTTGGTAGACCTGACGGAAGGTCTGATCCTTGCCTGCTTCTTCTTCCAGCGTCTCATCCGTTAGGCGTTTGAGTTCCCTGATTACGTCTGGCGGGAATTCCAGCACTTCGACCTTATATTTCTGTTTCAGCTCCTGCAGCGACTCGAGGTTTCTAGCCTCGAACTCCGCTAGCATCCAAGCATTGGCGGCTGCCGCCGCGGTTTCAATCATGATCTGATATTCTTTGGGCAGTTCGTTCCAAGCTTGCAGGTTACAGGTCAGTTCCAGCACCGGGCCGGGCTCATGCCAGCCGGGATAGTAGTAGTGCTTAGCGGCGCGATACAGGCCGAGGCGTTGATCATGGAAAGGACCGACCCACTCAGTCGCATCGATGGTGCCACGCTCCAGGGCTGTGTAGATTTCGCCGCCGGACAGCAGCACGGGGTTGACGCCGGCCTTTGCCATCACCTTGCCGCCGAGGCCGGGGATGCGCATCTTCAGACCCTTCAGGTCAGCAATTGAATTGATCTTCTTGCGAAACCAGCCGCCCATCTGCACGCCGGTATTGCCCATGGGGAAAGGTACCAGGTTGAAGGGTTTGTAGATCTCACGCCAAAGATTCAGGCCGCCACCCTTGTAGAGCCAAGCGTTCATGCCCTGGGCATTCATGCCAAACGGCACAGCGGTGAAGAATTGGGCCGCGGGTACCTTGCCGGCCCAGTAGTAGGCGGCGCCGTGCCCCATTTGCACTGTGCCCTGAGAGACAGCGTCGAAGGTTTGCAGGGCGGGTACCAGTTCGCCGCCGGCAAATACGCTGATGCGCAGGCGGCGATTGCTCATGGTCTCGATGTCTTTGGCGAATTTCTCTACCCCTTCCTGGAAGATGGGGAAATTAGGCGGCCAAGTAGTGACCAGCTTCCAGTTAAAACGCTTGCTGGCGGCAATGGCGGGGGCGGCAGTGGTGGCGCCTGCAGCCAGCAATGCGCCGCCCGCTGCTTTTTTAATAAAGTCACGGCGTTTCATGATGATGTCCCTGTTGTTATTGACTGTTTGAGATGATGGTAGCGTAGCCCGAGGTATGGGCGCAATTTCGCTTCGAACGTTACAAGTAATGTGTTAACAAGCAACCAGATTGGCGTAGGCGATGACCAGCCACTTGCTGCCGGCCTCATCGAAATTGACCTGCACGCGGGCACTGCTGCCCTGCCCTTCATGATTTAACAACACGCCTTGGCCGAACTTTTGATGAAATACGCGTTGGCCGACATAAAACCCTTCTGGGGCTTCCTGGCTGTATTCAAAATCATCGTCGAAACTGGACACGCTGGGTCGGTTGATGGATGACTTGGGGCGTATGGTTTGGATCAGATCGTCCGGAATCTCGCTGACAAAGCGGGACGGCAGCGAGTAATTCTCCTGACCATGCAGGCGGCGCACCTCAGCGTGGGTGATATAGAGTGATTTGCGCGCGCGGGTGATGCCGACATAACAAAGGCGGCGTTCCTCTTCCAATCGGCCCGGTTCTTCCAATGACATCTTATGTGGGAATAAGCCCTCCTCCATGCCGCACAGAAACACCAGCGGGAACTCCAGTCCCTTGGCCGAGTGCAGGGTCATCAGTTGCACGCAATCTTCCCACGGATCACCCTGCCCCTCGCCGGCCTCGAGCGCGGCGTGGGCGAGGAAGGCCGTGAGCGTGTCCATGCCTTCGGCTTCCTCTTCATCGTATTCAAATTCACGTGCGGCGCTGACCAGTTCTTCCAGGTTTTCCACCCGTGCCTGGCCCTTCTCGCTCTTCTCTTTTTTATAGTGTTCGATCAGGCCGCTGCGGCCGAGCATGTGGTCGGTCTGCTCGGCTAGCTCCAGCTCCTGGCACTCGCTGGTCATGCCATCGATCAATGTGAGAAAACCCTGAATGGCATTGCTGGCGCGGGCTGGCAGGCGGTTTTCAGCGATAATGGTTTCGGCGGCCTGCCATAGGCTAATGGCGCGTTCGCGTGCCAGGTCGCGCACGGCGGCCATGCTGCGATCGCCGATACCGCGGGTTGGCGTGTTGACCACGCGTTCGAAAGAACCGTCATCAAAGCGGTTGGCGATCAGACGCAGATAGGCCATAGCGTCTTTGATCTCCTGGCGTTCGAAAAAGCGTTGTCCGCCATAGATGCGGTACGGCATGCCGCGCTGGAGCAGCTCCGCCTCCAACACCCGCGATTGAGCGTTGGATCGATATAGGATGGCGGCCTCGCGCCGGGCGTTGCCGTCATTAACCCACTGGTGGATGCGTTCGACGATAAAGCGTGCTTCGTCCAGGTCGTTGAAGGCGGTGTAGAGATGGATTGGATCGCCCTCCTCGCCATCGGTCCATAATTCTTTACCCAGGCGATCGGCGTTGTTGTCGATCAGGGTGTTGGCGGCCTTGAGAATGGTGGCGGTGGAGCGGTAATTCTGTTCCAACCGGATGGTCTCGGTGTTGGGGTAATCTTGGGTAAAGCGGTGGATATTTTCGATCTTGGCGCCGCGCCAGCCATAGATCGACTGGTCGTCGTCACCGACGATGAACAGGTTGCCACCCTCCCCGGCCAGCAGCCGCAGCCAGGCGTACTGAATAGTGTTGGTATCTTGAAACTCGTCCACCAAGACAAAACGGAAACGCTCGCGGTAGTGATGCAGAATGTCGGCGCGGTCGCGCAATACTTCGTGGGCGCGCAGCAGTAGTTCAGCAAAATCTAGCAGGCCAGCCTTGCGGCAATGTTCTTCGTAGGCCTGATAGATGCGCACCATCTGTTTGCTGTAGGGATCGCCATGGTGCTCTACGTGTTCAGGGCGTTGGCCCTCGTCCTTGCGTGCATTGATGAACCACTGCACCTGGCGCGGTGGCCACTTGGATTCGTCTAGCTCTAGATTTTTGAGCAGGCGGCGGATCAGGCGATATTGGTCATCGGAATCGAGGATCTGGAAGGCTTGCGGCAGCTCAGCCTCTTTCCAATGTGCGCGCAGAAAACGGTGCGCCAGACTATGAAAGGTGCCTACCCACATGCCGCCGATGGGCTGGCCAAGCAGCTCCTCGATGCGGTGTTTCATCTCGGCGGCAGCCTTGTTGGTGAAGGTCACCGCCATGATGTTATAGGGTGAGACGTTCTCTACGGCCATGATCCAGGCGATACGGTGTACCAGCACGCGGGTCTTGCCGCTGCCGGCACCTGCAAGCACCAGTTGTTGCCCTGACGATGCGGTTACTGCGCTGCGCTGGGGATCGTTGAGAGAGTCGATTATGTGGGTCACATCCATGGTGCAGGGATTCTAACAAATTCAGGCGGGGCCGGCTTGCTTGGGCTTGAATGCATTTTGTTTGGCCGGCGCTTGTTTTGTATCTGATTGAAATACATGGAATAACAAGGAGTTGTGCTGGTCATGGCGACCAACAGGTGTTGGTGTGTTTTGTGTACGCAGCCAATGCTGCGTACACAAGTACTGTTTTAGCTGGCGATCGCCTGGCTGCGATTTGGCAGCCAAGCAACATGTGGATGCAGGGCATCAACCGAGATTATGATTTCCATTTTCAGTCGGCGGCTGATTTCATCAAAATCGCTGGGATCCTTAAATTCTCCCTGCCAGTGTCTGAATTGTTCGGTGTTGAGGTAAAGCATATTAGGCCAAAAGCCGTGTTTTTGCTCAAAATCGAAGGCCAGGCGGAAAATATAGCTCAGCATTGTGATATCTCCTGCTAACTCGCTGTGCGAGAATGATGACTCAATATGTTGTGTGTTTAGCGTCTCCCACACACAACATATCGGTAGGTATAGCGGAGGCTTTAATATTATTCTTATCTTAAATACAAAAACGCCCCCAGTAATCTGGAGGCGTTGATGCAGGACCCAACGGGGTGGTTATAAACCGGCGAAGGTGGTGACGAAGTTGGCGCAAAAAACCGCAAATGTTGCAACAACTGGAATTCCGCATAAAACGATAACGATATCTTTGCTTCGATAGAGGTCGTTTTTCTTATCTGAATCAGTGCTCATATGGTGCTTCTCCCCAAAATCTATTTTGCATATAAACAAGCGAATTGATTAACTGCTGAAAATAAATCGCGGCACTGCATTATTGAGGCGATTAAAAAAATAGTAGGCGAAAATTCCTGACTTTCAAGATCGGGAAAGAAATAATTACGAGCGTATGGAGGTCCGCCTAGGAGGTAGAGAGGAGGGAAGGCGATCGGTTTAGCTAACAGCTTTGGCGAATTTGCCAGCCGAAGTCTTCATCTTTTTTGAGTTTTACCTGGTCAACGGTGCCCCAGGAAATTTCGATACAATCAATTTCGTCGTCATCTTGCACTCCGGCTTCCTCGATAAGGCGACGGACCTCTTTCCAGGTGAATTTGCTTGAGTGCGGTAGCGTTAGCGTTTTAGATAGCATAAATTGCCCTCCAGAGCGGCTAGTGAAAATTGAGTATAGCAACATGTTATATCTTTGTATTTATGAGTGTTTTTCTAAGGTAATCACGGATTTGCCTTTTATGAGGCGGCTAAATCCTAACTCGCGCTGATCTTTGTAAGAGTGGGCTTAAGTGAGCTACGCATTCTGGCCAGGCGCGAATTTTCAGGGATGCTAGAATCAGCCTATGGAAAACAGAACAGTAAATATTTTGATGCTAATCACGCTTGGTTTTTCAAGCCAGGCTGTATCTGCCGACAGGGTGTATAAATGGCAGGCTGATGACGGCACGGTGATTTATTCTGATACCGCACCACCTGGAAAAGTAGTCGAGGAGCTTGATATGCCCCAAGCCCCCGTGCCGGATTCTAGTGCACCGAGTCGTAATCAGCAGCAATTGTTGAAGCAGTCGGAGCAGATCAGCGAACGCGTCGAACGGCGCAAACAACGGCGTGAGTTGCTTCAGAGTGAATTGGATGAGACCCGGAGAAAATTAGCGCAGGCGCGAGAAGCCATGGAGCAGGGCAGAGAGCCCGGGGAAGGCGAACGTCAGCACCTGGCAGGTGGCGGATCACGTTTGGCTCCCGCTTATTTCAAGCGTATCGAGCAGCAGGAGAAAGAGATTGAGTCGTTGGAACAGCGCGTCAGCGAGCTGTTGGAAGAGCTGCGCTCCTTACGCTAACTCAGCGCGCAAGTGGTGTAGCTATCATGTAAATTCAGACCCAGGCATCCGATCCCCAGATTTTATTTCCATTATTGCGATTAATAATATGGTGATCTAGTATTATTCCTAAACGGTATATTAGGCCAATGAAACTCCAGCAACTTATTTACATTCGCGAAGTGGCGCGCCGAGGACTGAATGTTTCAGCGGCCGCTGATGCACTGCATACTGCTCAACCTGGTGTGAGCAGTCAGATTCGCCTGCTGGAAGATGAGCTAAATGTGCAGATCTTTGAGCGCAATGGCAAACGCCTGGTCGGGGTGACCGAGCCGGGGCGGCAGATTCTGGAGATTGTCGAACGGGTCTTGCAGGAAGTCGACAATATAAAAAAAGTCAGTGGTGAGTTTTCGGATGAGGCCAGTGGTCGCTTGGTGATTGCCACGACCCATACCCAGGCGCGTTATGCTTTGCCGCCGGTAGTGACGGTATTCAAGCAAAAGTATCCCGATGTGCGACTGGAGTTACAGCAGGGCAGTCCCAGTCATGCCGCTGAGCTGGCAGCCAAAGGGGTTGTAGATATTGCCATCGCCACTGAGGCCATCTCGGATTACCCCGATTTGGTGATGTTGCCGTGTTATGAATGGAACCGTTGCGTAGTCTGTCCGCCTGGGCACCCTTTGCTGGATGAACAGCCCCTCAGTCTTGAGGCGCTGGTTCGCTATCCCATTATTACCTACGATTTTGCCATGACCGGCCGCTCCAAGATTAACAAGGCCTTTGAGGCTGCCGGGTTGGAGCCTAATGTGGTGCTGACGGCGATTGACTCCGATGTGATCAAAACCTATGTGGAGCTGGGGCTGGGAGTGGGTGTGCTGGCCAAGATGGCTTATGACCAGGAGCGCGATATTAATCTACGGTCTGTTGACGCCTCTCACCTGTTTGAGTCGAGTACCACACGCATCGGCATTCGAAAGGGTGCTTTCTTACGCAAGTATGTATACGAGTTTATCGAATTGTTTGCGCCACACCTGACTAAGTCAGCCATCGAAGAGGCGATGGCTGGGCGCGGCGGACATGGGGTTGCGGCAGAAGAGCAGTAAGGGCGCTAAGAAGCCTCTTCCTCTTCGGTTTCCACCGGCTCTGAGTAGCCGCATTCCTTTTGCGGGCAGACTTTTTCCGTGCCTTTACGCTTAGTTGTCTTCAAAGTCAGGATAGGCCACTCGCAATTGGGGCAGGGCTCATTAATCGGCTCGTTCCATACCGCGTATTTGCAGTCGGGGTAACAGGAGCAGGAATAGAACAACTTACCGTAACGCGACTTGCGTGACACCATGGTGCCCTTGTGGCACTCAGGGCATTCGACGCCAGTGTCCTTTGGTTTTTCCAGCGGCTCGATGTGCTTGCAGTCGGGATAGGTCGAGCAGCCGATGAACTTGCCATAACGCCCTGTGCGGATGATCAGAGGGGCGTCGCACTTGGGGCAGGTGCGGCCTTCGACCACTTCAGGCTCAGCGGCAGATTCTGCATCCTCTTCCAGGCTGCGGGTGTAATCACACTCGGGAAAACCTGTACAGCCCACGAAGCGACCGCGTCGGCCGAGTCGAATCGATAGCGGTTTGCTGCACTTGGGGCATTCCTCATCCAGCGCCTCATGAGTCACATCTTGGCGACTGACATTGGCCTCTGTATCGTCGATCTGGTGTTTGAACGGCGACCAGAAGGTGGCGAGCAACGGCAGCCATTCCTGCTCGCCGCGCGAGATGGCATCAAGCTCATCCTCTAGATTGGCGGTAAATTCATAGTCGACATATTTGGAAAAATATTCGGTCAGGAACTTGTTGACGATACGGCCCACATCGGTGGGGCGGAAACGCTTTTTCTCAAGCGTTACATATTCTCGCGCCTGCAGGGTAGAGATGATTGAAGCATAAGTGGACGGCCGGCCGATGCCGTGCTCTTCCAGAGTCTTGACCAAACTGGCCTCGCTGTAGCGCGGTGGCGGTTCGGTAAAGTGTTGTTCAGTACGGATTGCCAGCAGATTGATCTCGTCGCCTTGTTCCAGTGGTGGCAACATTTTGTCGTCATCACTGGCCTTGGCGTCATCCACGTCTTCTTGATAGACGGCCATGAAGCCAGCTGTATGAATGGATGAGCCGTTGGCACGGAACAGGTTGCTCTCGTCGCCAGCGGCCAAGTCAACTGCCATGGTATTGATGGTGGCGTGAATCATCTGACAGGCGAGGGTGCGCTTCCAGATCAATTCATAGAGTTTGAGCTGGTCCTTGGTCAGGTGTTCTTTGAGTGCACCGGGTTCGATCAGGATCGACGTGGGGCGAATCGCCTCATGCGCCTCCTGGGCATTCTTGGACTTGGTTTTGTAGACATTGGGTGTCTCGGGCTGGTTCTCTTTACCGTACTTCTCTACAATGTAACCACGGATCTCGTCCAATGCTTCCTGGGCAAGATTGACCGAGTCGGTACGCATGTAGGTGATCAGGCCGATGGCGCCGCTGCCGGTATCGATGCCCTCATAAAGCTGCTGTGCCGTGCGCATGGTGCGCTGGGCAGTGAAGCCAAGTTTGCGTGAGGCTTCCTGTTGTAGGGTTGATGTGATGAACGGCGGCGCTGGATTACGTTTGCGTTTACGCTTGTCGACCTTGATGATCTTGAGCGTACCATTGGCGGCCTTGTTCAAAAACTGTTCTGCTGCGTGAGCCTGCTTGTCGTTGGTGATGCTGAACTGGCTCTGTTTTTCGCCTTCCAGGTGGGTGAGTTTGCCCATGAATTGGGCGCTATTGCCTTTACCCTTTTTTAGATCGGCTTCGATGGTCCAGTATTCTTTCGGGTCAAATTTTTCGATCTCAAGCTCGCGCTCGACGATCATGCGCAGGGCAGGGCTCTGCACCCGACCGGCAGAGAGGCCGCGGCGAATCTTTTTCCATAGCAGTGGCGACAGGTTGAATCCGACCAGATAGTCTAGCGCCCGACGTGCTTGCTGTGCATTGACAAGATCATCCGCCAATGGGCGGGGGTGTGCCATTGCTTCCTGGATGGCACGCTTGGTAATTTCATGAAAGACAACCCGGTGGACCTCTTTATTCTTGAGCAGCTTTTTGCCTTTTAGGTGTTCACAAATATGCCACGAGATGGCCTCGCCTTCGCGATCCGGGTCAGTCGCAAGATAGAGTGCGTCGGCCTGTCTCATCGCCTTGACGATGGCGTCGATATGCTTTTGGTTTTTTTCAATCACCTGATACTTCATGGCAAAACCATTGGTAGGATCGACGGCCCCTTCTTTGGGTAGCAGATCGCGGACGTGACCATATGAAGCCATCACCTCGTAACCCTTGCCGAGATACTTTTTGATGGTTTTAGCCTTCGCCGGGGATTCTACAATGACTAAATTTGTGCTCATTTATATAAGTTATGTTCTGTCAGTGTGGTTCTGGGAGTAACGGTCGAAACAACACAGAGTTTAGAGTTGCCGGGCTAAAAGTCTAGCAGCTCTCTGCTCGTGGCGATAATGCAATGTGATTAATGAAGGTGATCGGAGATCTCGTCGAAGATCAAATCCTCCATCCAGGCAAAGGCGGCCTCGTGGCCTGGCTGGTTGAATAGCACCATCAGGATGACCCACTTTAGCTGGGGTAAATCGATTTCTTCGGTTTCCAATGCCATGGCGCGGTCGATGACCAATTCGCGGGCGATTGGGTCTAGCACGCCGGTTTGCTCCAGAAAGATAAGAAAGCCGCGGCACTCGGTGTCCATTTTGGTGAGTTCTTGGCTGCTATAAATCCGCATGGAACGACCCGACAGCGGACTACTGAAGCTGCTTTCTCTGGCATTGCTGAGATCTTCAAGCCAGTTGAAGGCTTTTTCCACATCCTGGCTCTGGAAGCCGGCGTTATCCAGTTGGCCACGCAGGACGTTTTCGTCCGGCATATCACCGGTTTCGCTGTCGAGGCAGTGCTCAAACAGAAACATCAGGATGTCGAGTACGTTTTCTTTCATGTGTGATTGGCTGCTTTCATATAGAGTCCACCTGCGAGGCAGGATACCATTCCCTGTAATTCCAATACCAGCAGAATTGAGGTGACGTCCTCTGCGGCCAACTGGCTGCGTTCTACGAGCATATCGATACTGACCGGGTCATGCCCCATGATTGAGAGCAGTTTCGAGCTCTCGGCGTCGAGTTCAGGGGGGGCAGCAGGATTGGACTGCACAGCATGATCGAAGTTCGGCGCAACGCCAAGCTCGTCGACAATATCATCGATGGTCTCCACCAGTTTTGCGCCCTGTCGGATGAGGTTGTGACAACCGCGTGCCAGGGGGTTGTGAATGGAGCCGGGGATAGCGAACACCTCGCGGCCTTGTTCGTTGGCAAGGCGGGCGGTAATGAGCGAGCCGCTCTTGGGGGCGGCCTCGACTACCAGGGTGCCGAGGCTGAGACCGCTGATAATGCGGTTGCGGCGTGGAAAGTGAGCGGCGAGTGGTGGTGTGCCAGTGGCAAATTCTGAGATCAGGGCGCCGCTTGAGGCGATTTCGTGGGCCAGTTCGCGGTGCCGGGCGGGGTAGACGCGATCAAGTCCTGTGCCGGTAACGGCGATGGTTTGCCCGCTGCCGGCCAGCGCGCCCTGGTGCGCGGCCGCATCGATGCCCTGAGCCAGTCCGCTGGTGATGGTCAGGCCGGCTTGGGAGAGGCACTGGGCAAAATTAAAGGCGTTTTCCTTACCGCCGGCGCTGGGGTTGCGGCTGCCGACCATGCCCAGCTGCAAGGTTTTTAATAGCTCTGGTCTGCCGTTGACGAACAGCAGCGGTGGTGCCGAGTCGATCTGGCGCAGGCGCTGGGGATAGCGTTCATCTTCGATGCTGATGATGTGGTGATCTGGGGCGGCGCGTCGCCAGGCGAGGTCTGCTTCGACCTTGCTCCAATTAGGTTGCTTGAGCCACTCCTTGCTCTCTTTGGGTAATTCAAGACGGTTGATTTCGCCGGGACCTATTTCGAACAAAACGCTGGGGTGTTGGAAATACTCTAAGAGTGTTTGGAAGCGGCGAGGGCCAATGCCGGGGCAGTGCAGCAGCGCCAGCCAGGAAGCCAATGAGGCTTCATCTGGCGCTTTTACAAAATTGGGGTCGGATGAACTTATTTGATTTATGCTGGTAGCATCCATGCCACCAGGGTATCACTTCCGTCAGGGCTTGGTAATGGGGTCGCCGATGCGAATATCTTTTATCGTATTCATCACCAAGGCATAACTGACCCGGTCAAAGGTGTTCACTACCATCAACAGGCCTGAGCGTTCGTCGGGGAGCTGGACTTCAGGTTTGAAGAATTCAGTCGAGTAATTGTCGAGAATGACATCGCCTTTTTTGCGAACCGCCAGCACATGACCAAGCTCCATGCCATCCTGTTTGCCCAGGTTAATTACTACCGTATTGTATTGGCCTGCGCGCGACATACCGTCAAGAATGGAGATGATCCGGCCTTCGATGCTGTTATCAGGAGAGTGAGGTGTGAAGCTATTGTCAATTTGCGCCTCATCTGTCGCCAATACCTTGTCGCCCAGCAGTGTTTCACGATAGCTCTTTACAATGCGTAAGGATGCGGGGTTGCCTTCGAGGGTCAGTTGCGCATCAGAGACATGAATGGCCTCATAGCCTAGAATATCATTTTTGTTTTTTGGGTTGCGGTAGACATTACCGATACGGTAGACGCTGAAATCCTTGTTTTCATCCTGTAGCAGGTTGGCGACATAGATCTTTCCACCGGTGCCGCTGACCAGGTGGTCATCTTCTGCGTGACTGATATAACCAGCGTTTTTAAGCTGCTCTTCGGTCAGGATTCTTGGACGTTTGAGAAATTGGGCTACGGCATTGGCGGGGATAGTGGTAATTGCACTCTGGAGCCGGCTGGTACGGGCATTGGGTGATAGTTTGACGGTTGGCCGCCCGCGGCTGACCTGCAATACTGGCTTGCCATCACGATAGGTCAGTGAAATTTGGTCGCCAGGATAGATGAGATGTGGGTTGCTGATCTCTGGATTGATATGCCAGATTTCGGGCCAGCGCCATGCGTCGCGCAGAAACTTGGATGAAATATCCCACAGGGTGTCGCCCTTGACGACAACATAGCTTTGCGGATGATCCGGTTTCAATGCCAGGGTGTCGGCAAAGGCGCTGCTGCTCAAGCAGAGACTGGCAGCGAGGGCGAGCAGAGCATTCCTGATAGACATAGATTAATCCTTAAGTTGTTCTATTTTCAGCTTGAGTGTAGCGAATAACTGTATCGGCACCAAGCCGAGCTTAACAGAGAATGCGCGGTTAACGGTGCGATCGTATTAGATCAGCAGTATAATCGGCAGCTCAAGTAAATAATTAAAGTTTTGTTATGTCAATCAGACCCATATTGCATTTTCCTGACGAACGACTGAGAACACTGTCACAATCGGTGGCCGAGGTGGACGGTAAAATTCGCCAGCTCGTTGATGATATGTTTGAAACCATGTACGAGGCACCGGGCATTGGTCTTGCCGCCCCCCAGGTGGACGTTTTCAAGCGTGTGATTGTCATCGATATCTCAGAAGACAAAAGTGCGCCACAGGTTTTCATCAACCCGGAACTGCTCGAGACCCGTGGTCATGAGCAGATGGAGGAGGGGTGTTTGTCGGTGCCGGGTATCTACGAGACCGTCGAACGGGCCGACTGGATCCGCGTCAGAGCGCTTGGCCGCGATGGCGAGCCGTTTGAAAAAGAAGTCGATGGCCTGGAGGCGGTGTGTATCCAGCACGAAATCGATCATCTCGATGGCAAGCTATTTGTGGACTATCTTTCCGGTCTTAAGCGTCAGCGCATCCGCAAGAAGATGGAAAAACAGCGTCGCCAAACCCTATAAAATCCGCCCAAGCCAGTCTCAGGATGCCAGATGTCAGAACCGCTTAAAGTCATTTTTGCCGGCACGCCCGAATTTGCGGCCGAGGCCCTGCAAACGCTATTGCAGTCACAGCATCAAGTGATTGCGGTCTATACTCAGCCGGACCGGCCGGCCGGGCGTGGCCGCAAACTCACACCCAGTCCAGTCAAACAACTGGCCCTAACGCATGACATTGATGTCTACCAGCCCATCAGCCTGAAAGATGCGGACGCGCAGCAACAATTGGTAGACCTGAACGCCGATGTAATGGTGGTTGTGGCCTATGGTCTGCTGTTGCCGCTGCCGGTGTTGCAGGCGCCACGGCTCGGCTGCATCAACATCCATGCCTCGTTATTGCCGCGCTGGCGTGGCGCGGCACCGATTCAGCGCGCCATACTGGCGGGCGATACGGAAACCGGCGTCACCATCATGCAGATGGATGATGGTCTGGATACGGGCGACATGTTGCTCAAGCAAGCCTGTCCGATCGAGCGGCAAGATACTGCTCAGATTCTGCATGACCGTTTGGCGAAGATTGGCGCCACAGCCGTGATTGATGTGCTGGATCAGCTCAGTGAAGGCAGGGCAAATCCGGAGCCTCAGAATGATAGCCAGAGCTGCTATGCCGCCAAACTCTCCAAGGCCGAAGCGTTCATAGACTGGCAACAGCCTGCAATGGAAATCGAATATCTTGTGCGCGCTTTTAATCCCTGGCCAGTGGCACAAACTGAGCTGGGCGAACAGATGATGCGCATCTGGCAGGCATGTGCCCTGGCGGATGAAGCAGCAGGGCGTCCACCCGGCACAGTGATCAAGGCCGACAAGCAGGGCATCGATGTTGCTACAGGTAACGGCGTGTTGCGTATCTTGACCGCGCAATTGCCGGGTGGCAAGGCATTGGCGGCAGCGGATTTGCTCAATGCCCGCAAGGAACTGAAGCAACCGGGACTCCGGTTGGGCTCAGTTAGTCAAAACTAGCAGCGCTAGGCTTATCTTATGGATGCCCGAGTTGCTGCTGCCAAAGCGCTGGACGAGGTCATCCGTCAGGGGCGATCGCTGAGTACGGTGATGCCGCGCTGGCAGGAGAAGGTGGCGGCCAAGGATCGCGCTCTGTTACAGGAAATTTGCTATGGCGTGCTGCGTTGGTACTGGCGCCTCGATACCATCGCTGCGCGTTTGTTGCGCAAACCCTTTAAGGCCAAAGACACCGATGTTTCCTGTTTGATTTTGGTCGGGCTCTATCAAATGGAATATCTACGCGTGCCGGATCATGCCGCTGTGTCGGAAACGGTGGCGGCCACCAAGGCGCTAAAAAAGCCCTGGGCGCGTGGTTTGGTGAATGCAGTATTGCGTAATTTTCAGCGTGATAGGGAGCAGATCCTTGCAGTCCTGGATAAAGATCCCCAAAGTCGTTATGCCCATCCTCGGTGGCTGAGCCAACAGCTGCAACAGGCCTATCCTGATGATTGGTCATCGATTCTCGAAGCAAATAACCAGCACCCCCCAATGTATCTGCGTGTTAATGCACGCCATTGTGAACGAGCTGTTTATCTAGAATTGCTGCAAAAAGCAGGGCATCCAGCCAGCGAATTGCCGTATTCCAAGCAAGGCCTGATGCTTGATTCTGCGGCAGATGTGGAAGGCCTGCCGAAATTTGCGGACGGTTGGTTCTCGGTGCAAGATGCTGCGGCCCAATTGGCGGCCGGCTTGCTCGATGCCCAGCCGGGCGAGCGCATCCTTGACGCGTGCGCCGCACCGGGTGGCAAGACTGCACACGTGCTCGAATTGCAGCCGAAGCTGGTCGAGATGGTGGCGCTGGACCATGATGCGCAACGGCTCGAACGGGTTGAGCAAAATCTCGAACGTTTGGGATTGTCCGCCGCTGTGATATGCGCCGATGCAAGTCAGCCGAATGACTGGTGGGATGGACAGGCATTTGATCGCATTATGCTTGATGCTCCCTGTTCCGCCACGGGTGTTATTCGCAGACATCCTGATATTAAACTGCTGCGGCGCGAGGCGGATATCAAACAGCTTGTTGCCTTGCAGGCGCGCATTTTGAATGCCCTGTGGCCCTTGTTAAAACCAGGCGGTATGCTGTTGTACGTGACTTGCTCGGTGTTGCCGCAAGAAAATATAGAACAGCTGCAGCGTTTTTGCACCGGGCATGATGATGCTGAGCATCTGCCGATTACGGCGGAGTGGGGTATGGAACAAGCGATTGGGCGTCAGGTTATGCCGGGCATGGAGGGAATGGACGGCTTTTATTATGCGTGTCTACGTAAACGGTCAAACACAGGATAGGCCTTTGATGAGGCAATTTAGCCTATCTTGGCGCTGGCTGGCGGGCATGTTGTTGTGCCTTGCCACGGTCCATGTGTTCGCGCAGGAGCAAGAGGCGCTGCAACCGGGTTTCGAGGTGGTCTCGGCCAAGACAGCATTGGTCGATGATGTTGTGCGTCTGGATGCTTTGTTCGATCTACGCTTTAGTGCGTCATTGGTCGACGCCTTGCAAAATGGTGTGTTGCTTAATCTGGTGATCGAAATAGAAGTCATTAAGGAGCGCGATTATGTTTGGTCGACATCCATTGCATCATTGGCGCAGCACTACCAGATTTCCTACTTACCTTTGACCAAGTCCTATTTGCTCAACAATCTAAACAGTCAGGTGGAATTCCAGTTTCCCAATCTGGAGTCTCTGTTGGCGGTGGTCTCGGTCATGCAAGATTTTCCTTTGTTGGATCAGAGCTTGTTGGAAGAAGAGGGGCGTTATCGAGGTGAAATCCGCATCATTGTCGATCGCGAAAGTTTTCCTGTGCCCTTGCGTTTGATGTCATATTTCACCGGTAACTGGCACCTTTCGAGTGAGTGGTTCGCATGGCCTCTGCTCCCCTAAGGCGTTTTTTTTCAAGCCAGACCGCAGTCGTCCTGCTGGTGCTGTTGTTGCTTGGTTCGCTCTATCTGATGAGCAGCGCGACACAGAATTCGGAAGAGTTCAACCGCTTGTATATCCCATTGTTAGTCATCAATATGCTGGAACTGTTGATCCTGGCCGGGCTGATATCTGTCAATCTGGGGCGGTTGATTCGCCAGTATCGCAATCATGCTACCGGTTCACGCCTGACAGTGCGGTTGGTGGTGTTATTTGTTGTATTGGCAGTTGGGCCGGTGTCGGTGTTGTATTACTTCTCACTCGGTTTTGTGCGCCATGGTATCGATAGCTGGTTTGACGTGCGTGTCGATCAGGCCCTGAATGATGCGCTCAACCTCAGCCGCACGGCGTTGGACTGGCGCATGCGTGACATGATGCGCCAAGCTGAATATGTGGCTGATTCGATCAGCGATGTGCCGCCGGATGCGTTGATCTTGTCATTGAATGAGATGCGCCACCAGATCGGCGCACTTGAGGTGGCCTTATTAACCATCAGCGGGCGTGTTATCAGCTTCAGTAGCGATGATGCGACCAAGCTGGCACCGGTGCCGGTGGATAAAATTATCCTGTCGCAACTGCAGGGCGGTCTGGCCTATGTTGGGCTCGATCCTACGACTGAGGGTTTGTACGCCCGGCTGGTGGTCAACGTACCGTCGAGCGAGTTTGCGCTTGAGCCCCGAGTGTTGCAGGCGCTCTATCCGGTGCCGGAGGGCATCAATGCCTTGGTTGACAGTGTTCAGGCCGCTTACGCTCAGCACGAGCGGCTCTCGTTTATGAGCGGGCCGTTGAAGTTTAGTTTTATCCTGACCCTTTCTATTATACTGCTATTGAGCATTTTTACGGCTGTCTGGGCCGCCTTTTTTCTGGCGCGCCGCTTGGTGGCGCCGATACGGGTGTTGGCCATCGGAACCCGGGCAGTGGCCCAGGGGGATTATCATCGTCGCTTGCCTGTGACGGTTACCTCAAATGACGAGCTCGGTTTTCTGGTTAAATCATTCAATACCATGATGGGGCGTATCGCCCGTGCTCAGGAAGAGACACGCCTCAGTCAGCAGCGGGTTGAAGAACAGAAACTCTATCTTGAAACAGTATTGGGTCATCTTTCCTCCGGGGTGATGACCTTCAATCAGGACGGCATCCTGCGCACAGTGAATGCCGCGGCCGAACAGATTCTCGCGAGCAAGCTGTCTGCCGCCCTGGGTATGGAGTTGCACATACTCAGCGAACGTTTTCCCCACATGCAGGAGTTCGTAACGCTGCTGGATGAGCATCTTCCCTTGAATGAAGGCTGGCAGGCGCAAGCGACAGTGTTTGGGGTCGAGGGGCGACAGTTGTTGATGTGCCGCGGCGTACTCTTGCCCGCGCCAGACTCGGGGCGTGTGGTGGTATTTGATGATGTGACGGCATTGGTTCAGGCCCAACGCGATGCTGCATGGGGTGAGGTGGCGCGGCGGCTGGCGCATGAGATCAAAAATCCCTTGACGCCCATCCAACTTTCGGCCGAACGGCTGCGGCACAAATATTTAAGTTTGATGCCGGAAGAGGAGGGCAGGCTGCTGGACCGCTCAACCCATACCATTATTCAGCAGGTCGAGACTATGAAAGAGATGGTTAAAGCCTTCTCCGATTATGCTCGCACGCCCAGGCTGCAGCTACGCCCGACCGATTTTAATGCATTGATCAATGAGGTGTTGGAATTGTATCGCGATGAAAAACGTCCCTTGCGCATCGAGACCCTGCTAGATAACGAGATTAGTGAGGTTGATGCAGACAGCGGCCGTATCCGGCAGCTATTACACAATCTGATTAAGAACGCCATTGAGGCTTTGGCCAGTCGGGACGATGCCATGATCAGGATTGAGAGTCGCTTAACTGATGGTAGTGGCAGGCACGCGGTAGAATTGGTAGTCGAAGACAACGGCGACGGCATTCCGGAAAATATGATGGCTAAATTGTTTGAACCCTATATCAGCTCCAAAACCAAAGGCAGTGGTTTAGGCTTGGCGATTGTGAAAAAGATCGTTGAAGAACACAATGGTATGATCTGGGCTGAAAATCTCGACGCGGGTGGCGCTAGGTTCAATATCCGTTTGCCATTAAAATCGACGTCAAAACAAGAAGACCCAATAGCTACACACGGAGTGGGCGCATGAGTGCTTCGCACATACTGGTAGTGGATGATGAGCCAGATATCCGCGAGCTGGTAAAAGAAATCCTTGAAGACGAACGCTATATCGTAACCGTTGCCGCCAATGGTGCTGAAGCACGACAGGCGCGCATGGAGCGGCGACCTGATCTGATTCTGCTCGACATTTGGATGCCCGACATCGATGGCATTAGCCTGCTAAAAGAGTGGCAGGCAAGTGATGAGCCGGCGCCGCCGGTAGTGGTGATGTCGGGTCACGGCACAGTAGAAACCGCGGTCGAAGCCACCCGGCTTGGCGCTTATGACTTTCTCGAAAAACCTCTGTCCATGGCCAAGTTGCTGCTGACGATTCGTCATGCGCTGGATGATTATTCGCTGCGGCGTGAGAACGTCGGGCTGCGCCGCCAGGCACAGCCTTTGAGCCGACCGCTTGGCAAGAGCCAAGCTATGGAAACATTACGCGATCAGGCCGAAAAGGTTGCCAGCACCGATGCCTGGGTATTGCTGGTGGGGGAGCCAGGCGTGGGCAAACGTCTCATCGCACGTTTGATCCACAACCTGAGCAATCGCAAGGAGAGTTCGTTTGTCGAAGTGGGGGTGGCTACCATTGTGCCTGCCAACGCCGAGATGGAATTGTTTGGTGAAGAACGTGCTGACAGGGTGCGTTATGGCCTGCTTGAACAGGCCAATGGTGGCACGCTGTTTCTGAATGAGGTCGCCGACATGGATCTTGATCTGCAGGCACGTCTGGCCAGCGCACTGCAAGGCCAGTCATTTGTGCGTCTTGGCGGTTCCAGGGCGGTTGAAATTGATATTCGCGTGATAGCTTCGACCCACAAAGACCTGCAAGAAGAGATGCGTTTGGGGCGCTTTCGCGAAGATCTCTATTATCAGCTCAATGTGGTGCCTATTTCCCTGTCGCCGCTGCGACAGCACCGCGAAGATATCACCGACCTTTTCACCTATTATGTCGACTTCTTTGTCGACAGCGATGCCCTGCCTTATCGCACCTTTTCTGTGGCGGCACAAAATCGGTTGCGCAATTACGATTGGCCGGGCAATGTGCGTGAGCTGAAAAGCATCGTGCATCGGCTGTTGATACTGGGTTCAGGAGAGACCATTGATGCCGAGGAGGTGGATGCAGTGCTGGGTACGCAGGCGCAAAGTACGGTGCAGTCAGCAGGATTCGACTTTGACATTCCCTTGCGTCAGGCGCGCGAAAAGTTTGAAAAGGCCTATATCGAACATCAGTTACGCATCGCCGAGGGTAATGTTTCGCAAGTGGCCAAGGTGGCCGGCATCGAGCGCACTCATCTGTATCGCAAAATGAAAGCGCTGGGCATCAACCCGAAAGAGGGAGGCCAGTTATGAAGGTGGCTCTAAATAAACACTATATATTTAGTGTCACCCATACAGCAGTCATGTGCTGAAAAAAATACTGGTTAATGGATAAAATATGAAAATAATCATCTTGGGTGCAGGGCAAGTTGGGTCCTCGGTGGCGGCTAATCTTGCCAGCGAAGCCAACGACATCACTATGGTGGATATTGACACCAAGTTGCTGCGTGACCTGCAGGACCGGCTCGACATACGCACCATCAACGGTCATGCCTCTTACCCGGATGTGTTGCTGCGCGCCGGCGCCGAAGACGCCGATATGATACTGGCGGTGACTAATAGCGACGAAACCAATATGATTGCCTGCCAGGTGGCTTATAGTCTGTTCCGCACCCCCACCAAAGTAGCGCGTATTCGCTCACGGGAATACCTGGGTTTTAGCAAGCTGTTCGGCAACGAGGCCATTCCGGTGGATGTCATGATTAGTCCCGAACAAGTGATCATCGACTATGTCCAGAAGCTGATCGCTCATCCGGGGGCCTTGCAAGTGCTCGATTTTGCAGACGGCCTTGTGCAGCTGGTGGCGGTGAAGGCCTACTACGGCGGTCCACTAGTTGGGCAGGAGCTGCGTAAGTTGCGTGATCACATGCCCAATGTAGATACTCGGGTGGCGGCGATTTTTCGACGAGGAACTCCGATCTTGCCCGAGGGTGATACCGTGATCGAGGCCGATGATGAAGTCTTTTTCATCGCTGCGCGTAATGACATTCGAACTGTTATGGGCGAGCTGCGCCGCATCGATCGGCCCAACAAACGCGTCATCATTGCCGGCGGCGGCAATATCGGCAAGGGTTTGGCGCAGGCGTTGGAGAATAATTACAACGTTAAACTGATTGACCATAACACTCGCCGTTCTCGCCAGATTTCCGAAGAACTGGATAAGACCATCGTATTGCAAGGTGACGCCGCTGACGAAGAATTGCTGTTGGAAGAAAACATTACCAGCACCGATGTCTTCTGTGCAGTCACCAATGACGATGAGGCAAACATACTTTCCGCCATGCTGGCCAAACGGCTGGGTGCGCGCAAGGTGTTGGCGCTGATCAATCGTGCATCATACGTTGATCTGGTGGAAAGTGGCGATATTGACATCGCCGTCTCTCCTCATCAGGCCATGATCGGTAGCTTGCTGGCACATGTGCGTCGCGGTGATGTGGCGGCCGTGCATTCGCTGCGCCGCGGTGCCGCTGAGGCGATTGAGGCCGTCGCCCATGGTGATTCACGTTCGTCCAAGGTTGTCGGGCGCGCCATTGATGAAATCCGCCTGCCGCCCGGCGCCAGCATCGGTGCTGTTGTCAGAGGCAATCAGGTCATCATCGCTCACCACGACACAGTAGTCGAGGCCGAGGATCACGTTATCCTGTTTTTGGTCGACAAGCGCCGTGTTGGCGAGGTGGAGAAGTTGTTCCAAGTCGGCGTGACCTTTCTATAGAAGATGATGAATTAAGTCATGCAGCTATTTGTCATTCAGCGCATCCTTGGTCTGTTGTTGATGTTGTTCAGCTTTACCATGCTGCCGCCGGTGTTGGTGTCTTGGTTTTACAGCGATGGTGCGGTGATGCCATTTGTGATTGCCTTTTTGGTGACCTTCGTCACCGGCACGGTGTGTTGGTTTCCTGTGCGCCAGCATCGAGCTGACCTGCGAGTACGTGACGGTTTCGTTGTAGTGGTCATGTTTTGGTCGGTGTTGGCTATATTTGGTGCGCTGCCCTTTCTACTTTCCAGCGAGCCCAGTATTTCCATCACCGATTCCATTTTTGAATCCATGTCGGGCTTGACCACCACCGGGGCGACAGTGATTTCAGGTCTGGACGCATTGCCACGCTCCGTCCTTTATTACCGCCAACAACTGCAGTGGTTGGGTGGTATGGGGATTATCGTACTAGCGGTTGCGGTGTTGCCGATGTTGGGTATCGGGGGGATGCAGCTCTACCGCGCCGAGACGCCCGGGCCGATGAAGGACAATAAACTGACGCCACGTATCACTGAAACTGCCAAGGCACTTTGGTATATATACCTTACCCTAACGATTGCCTGCGGTTTGTCATACTGGATAGCGGGCATGAGTGGATTCGATGCTCTGGCGCATGCATTTTCCACCGTGGCCATTGGCGGCTTTTCCACGCATGACCTAAGCATGGGTTACTTTTTCACCAACGAACCCATGATTGAGATCGTGGCTATCGTTTTCATGTTTTTGTCAGGGATCAATTTTGCGCTGCACTTTTTGGCCTGGCGCTCACACGGCCCGAGCCCTTATTTTGGCGATACTGAGTTCAAGGTCTATGCCATCATATTGTTGGCAGCCGCGACACTTACCTCAGGCTATCTGTACTGGACCTCCACTTTCGAAAGCATCGGCGAATCCGTTCTGCGAGGCGTCTTCCAAGCAGTATCCATCGGGACCACCACGGGATTTACTGTTTCCGAATACCACACCTGGCCCGGGATTCTGCCGATCATGTTGTTGATGTTGAGCTTCATCGGCGGTTGTGCCGGTTCTACTGGCGGCGGCATGAAGGTGATCCGCGTGGTGATGCTGATGAAGCAGGGTGCGCGCGAGATCCTGCGTCTTGTTCATCCCAGTGCTCAGATACCCGTTAAAGTGGGTAATAAAGCGCTATCTGACCGGGTGGTTGAAGCGGTATGGGGTTTCTTTTCGCTCTACGTGGTCTGCTTTTGTGTGATGTCCCTGATCATGGTGGCCACCGGGCTGGACTTTGTCACTGCCTTCTCCGCCGTTGCTGCCTGCATGAACAATCTCGGTCCCGGCCTAGGTGATGTTGGCTCCAACTACACCAGCATCAACGACGTCGGCAAGTGGGTGCTCTGCTTCGCTATGCTGCTTGGCCGGCTAGAGATCTTTACCCTGCTAGTGTTGTTGACCCCCGCTTTCTGGCGCAAGTAAGAATGGCATCTCTAAAAATACACTTTTTCCGCGATAGCTGCGTCAACATCGTGCTCGAATCCTCATGTATCATTTATACACTGCGGTTCTGTGCACGATGTTTCCTTGTGCGCACGAGAAAATTACTATTTTTAGAGGTGCCGAATAAATCATGACTGATCCAACCCGCGAAAAATGGGACCGAATCTATAGCCAAACCCGCGAACAGGCCGTGCCCGCCATGGCTGTGGTGCGCGAAAATCTGCACCTGCTGCCTGACTCAGGCGTTGGCCTGGAACTGGCCTGCGGCCTGGCAGCCAACAGTTTTGCCCTGGCCGCAGCCGGATTCAAAATGGACGCCTGGGATATCTCACCAGTCGCTGTCGAACAGGTCAACCAACGTGCCGCTGATACCGGTGCCAGCGTCAGAGCCGAAGCGCGCGATGTGGTCAAAAACCCGCCCGAGCAGGCGCACTACGACCTCGTAGTCGTAAGCCATTTCCTCGACCGCGGCATCATTCCTGCCATCATCGACTGTCTCAAACCCGGCGGTCTGGTGATTTATCAAACCTTTACTCAAACGCGAGTCAGTGAGGGTGGGCCGAGCAATTTGGAATTTCGTCTGGCGGATAACGAGCTATTGAGTTTGTTCGATGGCTTCAAGGTGTTGGTCTATCGCGAAGAGGGTTTGCAGGGTGATACCGGCAAGGGCTTTCGAAATGAGGCGATGCTGGTGGCGCAAAAGCCGCAAATCTAGGATGGCATGTTTTCTGTGCCTACGTTTAAGCCTCGTCGTAAAAATCTTTCTCGCCCTCGGGCCGGGTGCGAAAGCGCTTGTAACCCCATTGATATTGCGCCGGGATGCGGCGAATGCTTTTTTCCACCATCTGATTCAGCGCGGCGACGGAGGTATTTACATCCTTGTCATGCAGCTCTTGCGGTGCCGGTTCGAAGCGGATGGCAAAACCACGGCTGTCAGGTAGGCGTTCGGCGTAGGTACACAACACCGTCGCCTGTGATTTACTGACCAGGCGCGAGAGCAGGGTCATGGTGTTGGCTTGAATGCCAAAGAAGGGGGCGAAGATTCCGCCGCTTTCGCGTGGATCCTGATCCGGCAGGATAGCGACCAGTTCGTTATTAGCCAGGGCCTGGTAAAGGGCGCGAACGCCCTTGGCGTTGGTGGGTACCAGTTTGGCGCCGAAGCGTTCGCGTGATTCGCGGATCAGCGTGTCGATGCCTTCCACCCGAGGTGGACGGTAGAGGCTGGTCATGGGGTAGTGCGATGAGCAATACAGGCCAATGACTTCCCAGTTGCCTAGGTGGGGGATGGCGAGGATCACGCCCTTGCCCTTTGCTAAACCCGTATGCAAATGTTCTTCGCCGTGTACTTCTTGTGTCAGTTCAGAAAAACTGGACTTGCTCCCAAGCCATAGCCGCCCGCTTTCAAAAAATAGCTTGCCGGTTTCTGTCAGTGTGTCTTGCAGCAATTGTTGTTGCTGTTCTGTATCGAGTTCGGGAAAACAACGCGCCAGATTGATTTGGGCGCTACGGCGCTGCTCGTTGTCGCTGAGCATTAGCAGTTTGCCCAGCCAATTGCCGAAACGGTGGTTGAGGCGCAGCGGCAACCGTGCACTTAGGTTTAACAGCAAACGGATCAGCCTAGCCTTCATCGTTGACCTCGTCTGAGTCATCGCGGGCCAGAATTTGCACGGCTCGTTCAGCATCCTCCGGTGCCACCTGAAGCTTGATGCCACCAACCGCGATGCTGTAGAGCCAGTCGGTCTGTACCAGATGTTCGTCGGCCAAATGGCAGTCGATGCCTTCGGCTTGCAGCCGGCCCATGGCGATGTGGGCTTCGGTTGAAAGATCGAAGGTGGCGACAGTAATAAAATTCATTGGGTCAGTTAACGCTGTGATGTGTGCCGGCAAGAGTTATAATTTCGCGTTTCAGGCATTTTAACAGGAGCGGCCGGATAAACGATGGATTACCTTGCGCAGTTTGGATATCACTGGTTCTGGTTTGGTCTGGCGACTGTGTTGCTGGCGATTGAAGTAGTGCATGGTCGCTTCATGTTTATGGCGGGCAGTTTTGCCGCGGCGGTGATTGGTGGCTTGAGTCACTTTTTTCCTTATGTTGCTTTTGAGGTCCAGCTTCTGTTTTTTGCCGTGGCGGCGGCGGGCTTTATCTGGCTCAGTCGTTCCTACCTGCGCGAGCGTATGGCCAAGATTCAGCTGCAGCAGGATATCCTGCTGCAGCGTCGTTATGTCGGGCAGGTGCTGACCTTGGTCAATCCGATCGAAAGTGGCCATGCCAGCCAGAATATGGACGGCGTAGTCTGGTCGCTGCAAGGAAAAGACTGTCCGGCCGGCAGCCAGGTCAAGGTGGTGGATATGGGTGAGGGCTGGCTCAAAGTCGAGCCAGTTTGAGTCATCAGGCCTTGATCTTGCCCTCGGTGCCAGACATCAGGCGTTGGATGTTTCCACGGTGGCGCCATAGTAACAGCAGCGCGATGGCAATACTGAGACTGATAAAGATGCTGCCGGGCTCGAGCAGCCACATGTAGAGCGGGGCCAGCACGGCCGCGATCAGGGCTGAGAGGGACGAGATTTTGAATACCTTGGCCATGACCACCCAGGTCAGCAGCAGTGCCACGGCCACCGGCCAAGAAATACCAAGGAATACGCCCATGGCAGTGGCAACGCCTTTGCCACCGTGAAACCCGAAATACAGAGGATATAGATGACCGAGGAAAGCGGCCATGGCGGTAGCCGCCAGCACACTGTCATCCACCCCGGCAATACGCGCAAGCAGTACCGGCAACAAGCCTTTGAGCATGTCGCCAAACAGAGTGATGGCCGCCGCTTTTTTACCGCCATAGCGCAATACATTGGTGGCGCCGGGATTGCGTGAGCCCTCGGAACGCGGGTCAGGCAGGCCCATCAATTTGCAAGTGATGATGGCGGCAGAGAGTGAGCCGAGCAAATAGGCAAACACAACAAGGCTGATATCAAGCATAATATTTCGAATTCAATAAGCCGGAAACGGGGCGTAATGATACGGCAAATCGGAATGATTTGCCCAATATCGCCACATTTGATTGCCAGACAAAGAAGAACTGATGGATATTATTTATTTAAGTGATTTGCGTATCGAAACCGTGATCGGGGTGTTTGACTGGGAGCGTGAGATCAAACAGCAGGTGGTGATTGATCTAGAGATGGGTAGCGACATTCGTCGCGCCGCCGAGACCGATGCGCTGGAAGATACGTTGGACTACAAATCCGTGGCAAAGCGTGTCATTAGCTACGTTGAAGAGAGCGAATTCCAGCTGGTCGAGACCCTGGCCGAGCGCGTGACCGAAATTCTGCTGAATGAATTCAATGTGCCCTGGGTGCGCCTGAGGCTTAACAAGCAGGGGGCGGTGCGTGGCGCCCGTGATGTGGGGGTGATCATCGAGCGAGGGGAAAAGGGCTAGGTGTCGCAAGTCTATATTAGCATTGGCAGCAATATTGATCCGGCGCAAAATATTCGCTCCGCCCTTGCTGATTTGCGCCGCTCTTATCCCGAGCTGACTATTTCGTCGGTGTATGAAAGTGAAGCAGTTGGCTTCGCCGGGGATAATTTCTATAACCTAGTGGTCGGTTTCGAAACGCACGATGATGTCTTTGAAGTTGCCAGAGTATTGCGCGCCATTGAAGATAATCACGCCCGCGCCCGCCGTGGCCCTAAGTTTAGCTCGCGTACCATCGATCTCGATCTGTTGTTGTATGACGATGAGATTATTAATCGCGATAGTCTCAATATTCCACGTGATGAGATCACTAAAAATGCTTTTGTACTCTGGCCGCTAGCTGAGATCGCCGCCGACAAAACACATCCAGAGCTTGGTTGTAGCTTTGGCGAGATGTGGCAGGCCTATCAAAAAGAGAGTCAGTCGCTCTGGCCAATTGAATTCGAATGGGATTAAGCTAAGCCGTCACGCATTGTTTGAAAAATTCACTGGACAGATCAGCAAGCGGGGGATGATCTGGGCATGATCAAAAAGATTGAAACAAAAAGCCTGAAAATCGGGATGTATATCCATGATCTCGATGCGTCATGGATGAGCCACCCATTTCTGCGTAACCGTTTTCAGGTCGACGACCAGAAAATTATCGATGAGGTGGTCGGCGCTGGTATCAAGCATGTCTATATCGACACTGAGCGTGGCTTGGATTTCGAAATGGCGGTGCCGCTTGAGCTGGTTCAGCAAGAAATCGCGGATAGCAAACAGCAATTAGCCGAGACGCAATCTGGCTTGATAAAGCAGGTCAGTTTCGAGTCAGAGCTGATCCGGGCTCAATCCATCGTCAGCGAGGCCAACACCGCCGTGCGTGGTTTTATGCAAGAGGTGCGTTTTGGCAAGCAGGTAGAAAAAGCCGTGGTGGATGAGGTGGTTGAGAATGTCACCGAGTCGGTGTTTCGCAATCAAGATGCCCTGATCACCCTGTCGCGCATCAAGAGCGTCGATCAATACACCTATATGCATTCAATCAGTGTTTGTGTGCTGATGACTGCCTTTGCCCGAGCCATGGACTTCGACGCCGACACCATTCGCCAAATTTCAGTCGGCGCGCTGCTGCATGATTTGGGCAAGATGCGCGTTTCGCCCGAGATTCTAAACAAGCCAGGCAAACTCAACATGGATGAATTCCAACTGATGAAACGGCATGTGGACTTTGGCGAGGAGTTGTTGGCCGGCCAGTCATGGATGAGCGAACTGTCGCTGAAGGTAGTGCTGGAGCATCATGAACGTATCGATGGCAGTGGTTATCCTCACGGCCTCTCGGGTGACGAGATTTCCGAAGTCGGGCGAATGGCGGCGATAGTGGATGTCTATGATGCACTCACCTCAAGCCGTTGTTATAAAAAATCGTGGGAGCCCACCTATACCCTGGGCAAGATGCTGGAATGGAGCCGTGATCACTTTGGCCAGGCCATGGCGCACCAGTTCGTCCGCTGTGTTGGCATCTATCCTGTCGGTACGTTGGTACGGCTCAACTCTGGCATGATTGCCGTGGTGGTTGATCAACATGAAGATTACTTGCTTCAACCCCGGGTGCGTTTGGTATTCAACGAGCCGCTGGGGCGTTATGTCACACCCGAGGATATCGAACTGACCGAGGCAGTCGACAGTATTGCTGATGCTGTTTCGCCGCAAAAGCTACGCATTAATCCGATGGATTTTCTTTAACTCAGCGCGTCCTTAGCTAAAACCCTAAGGTCCGGCCACCATCCACATTGATAATCTGGCCGCTGATATAATCCGCATCCTTAATCAAAAACAGTGCCGTACGGGCGATGTCGCTCGGTGAGCCTTGCCGTTTCAGTGCAGTGCGGTTGAGAATCTCATCCTTGGTATTGTCATCCATCTCATGCTCCGGCCACAGGATTGCGCCAGGGGCGACACCATTGACGCGAATCTCCGGCCCCAGCTCGCGCGCCAGCGACATGGTTAGCATGGCCAGCCCGGCCTTGGCGGCACTGTAGATAGGGTATCCCTTCATCGGCCGTTGTGAATGAATGTCGACGATGTTGATGATGCAGCCCTGCTGTTTTTTTAGCTCACCCGTCGCTGCTTGTGAAAGAAAAAAGGGTGCTTTTAGATTGCTGCCGATCAAGTCATCCCAGTCCGCTTCACTGGCACTGCCGATTTCAGTCGGGTAAAAAGTGGAGGCGTTATTAATCAGCACATCTAGCCGTTGCCAGGGGTTTGCGGCGTCCCTGATGACTTTCGGGAGTGATTTGGTGTCGAGTAGATCGGCCTGAATCAGCACGACAGAATTTGGCCGTTCGCTGTTTAATCGTTGCGCTAATGCTTCGGCATTTTCTTTGGAATTACGATAATGCAGCGCGATATTCATGCCGGCGTGGTGTAATTGGCAGGCCATCTCGGCACCGATGCGGTGAGCTGCACCAGTGATTAAAGCTACTTTGTGGGTTAGATCTGTTTGGCTGTTCATCGTCAGGGCTGATTCGGATAGACTGTCCGCACTTTACCCCATTGAGCAGTAAACAGGAATTTAGATGTCAGCAACAGATGCCAATTTGCCCCGGCCAGATGAACTGTCGCAGCAACATAGCGACCAACTCCAGGACAAAATTCGTGCAGAGATCGAGGCCGCCGGTGGTGCCATCAGTTTCGCCCACTTTATGGAAATGGCGCTGTATCAACCGGGTCTGGGGTATTACACGGCGGGCTCGCGCAAGTTTGGAGAGGCCGGGGATTTTGTCACTGCGCCAGAATTATCCCCGCTGTTTTCCCGCTGCCTGGCGCGGCAATGCCAGCAGATTCTGACGGAGGTAGGTTTTGGCGATATCCTCGAGTTTGGTGCCGGCAGCGGCGCCATGGCTGCGGATGTCTTGCTCGAACTTGAACGGCTGGGCTGCCTGCCCGGCCAGTATTTTATTCTTGAGCTGAGCCCAGAGCTGAAACAGCGCCAGCAACAGACCCTGGCCCAGCGTGCACCCCACCTTCTCGAAATTGTCTCTTGGCTCGACGGTCTGCCCGAGTCAGGCTTTCAGGGTGTAATCCTGGCCAACGAGGTGGTCGATGCCATGCCCGTGCATCTGCTTCTGTTTCAGCAGCAAGGTGTGCTGGAACGCCATGTGACCTTTGATGGCCGCAGTTTCATCTGGCAGGACAAAGCCCTCGCCTCGGCCGAGTTACATCAGCGCATAGGTGAGCTTGAAACCGAGCTGGGCGGCGAGGTGTTTTGCCCTGGTTATCTGACTGAGATCAACCTGGCCCAACAGGGCTGGATTAATAGCCTGGCCGCCCTGTTGGAGAAGGGCGCAGCGCTGATTATCGATTACGGTTTTCCTCAACATGAGTTTTATCACCCTGACCGCACCAGCGGCACGCTGATGTGTCATTACCGTCATCGTGCCCACGGTGATCCGTTGGTCCTGGTGGGTTTGCAGGATATCACTGCTCATGTGGATTTTACTGCCCTGGCCCAGGCGGGGCAGGATGCGGGGCTGGACGTGATGGGGTATACCAGCCAGGCGCAGTTTTTGATGGCGACAGGACTGACGGAAATGCTGGCGGAGGCGGATCCGAACAATACACGCCGTTATCTCGAAATTACTGAGCAGGTGAAAAAACTCACTCTACCGAATGAAATGGGAGAGCTGTTCAAGGTGATTGCATTGGGGTGTGGTTTGGAGCAGGCGCTGAATGGCTTTCTGTTGCAGGACCGACGGGGTCGACTTTGAGTAGATGATGAAGCTTGCGGCTGTGAATGAATCATCAGCCGCAATCAGGCTGCCATTGTTATTTCGGTTAAGTGCGGTTTAGTTGGCTAGTTTTGTTGCCTATCATTATCCTGTGGATTGAGTCCGCGCTTAGCGTTTAGTTTATCTGCTTCATCCTGATCGCATGGATAGCAGTATTCTTCATAAAGATCGCAGCACTCCTGCTCTTGATCGGGGTTTTTGTTTTTACTATGGCGATGTGATTCATTCATGATCTTTACCTCTGCATGGCATAAATAACTACTGCAAAGAGCACTAGACTTCTTCACAGCCCACACATTAACAATAGACTATTCTCCAGACGGGTGTGTGATCGAGGCCACATTCACGCAGTTTACTGCTCTGGTTTGTCTACTCACTGGGCGGCAGAATTCGTATGCCCCTGCAGTAACATATTGATCTGTTTACGACTTAACACCCCCACCAGTTTCTGCTGTTCATTGATGATGGGCATATGATGGATCTTCTTGCTGTCCAGTAGTGGCAGTAGTTCGGCGACTTTTGAGCTGTCCGGTGCTGAAATAACTGGGTGCGTCATGATTTGGCCGACCACCTCGGGTTTTTCGGTATGGAGTTCAGTTGTGGTCCTGATCAATGATTCAATGCGGTCTTCCAGAATTTTCTGTGGGAAGTTACGGGCATGTTCGATGAAATCATCCAAGGTGAGAATGCCAATCACATGTTGGGCACGGTTGATGACTGGAATGGCGCTGATGTGATATTGACCCAGCCACTGCCATGCCTCTTCCAGCGAGGTGCCGTATTCGGCCGCTACTGGATTAGAGATCATCAGATCTGAGCAGCGCAAATCACCCAGGCGGCGTTGCTGGTGATGATGATTGGCCAGGCTGTAGAGCTGGTAGAGCTGTTCCTGTTTGACATCGATAAAGGTGTCCAGTCCGTTAAGTGCACTTTGCAGGTCTTCTGTTTCAAACGGTGGTTTGAAGCTGATGCTTGTCTGTTGTTGCTCGAGCCAGGCGGTGGGGGATTCATATTTATCTTTTTCCTGCTGCAGTTGTAACAGAAAATTGAGTACACGTACCGCCAACAGCAGAATGACAGCGTTGAGCGCAACTGGTGTCAGTACAAACTGATAGCCGAGCAGATGCACCTCGGGGGCTAGCACAATCAGCATGGCGGTGGCGCCACCGGGCGGATGCAGGCAACGCAGGTATTGCATGGCCAGCAGTGCGCCAGCAACCGCCAGCGGGATGGCGATTAACTGGCTGGGTATGTAAAGGGCGCAGCTGACCCCGATGCTGGCAGAGACGATATGGCTGACCAATAAAGCCCAGGGTCGGTTCATGGGGCTCGAGGGCACTGCAAACAACAACACGGTTGAGGCCCCCATGGAGGCGACAATATACGCCGCGCCGCTGTGAGATAGAAACTGGTTGCTGATCCAGGTCACCAAGGCAATGGCGATCAAGGCCGTGGCAGAGCTGAGAATGATTTCCTGATGACTGAGATGCTGTTTGCCTACAAGTTTGTTAATAAATTTATGCATAAAGTCCGTTTAATGACGTCTTGGTGTTGTATTGATATCCAGTTTTGATCAAGTGACGGCGAAAAAAAACCGCAGCTTTGTGAGCCGCGGTTTTTCATATCATGCATAGCTGCAGTTAGCGTTTGTAGCCGCTCACCATGATGAAGGGGCTGGGTGGCGACATCTGTTTGGACGAAATGTCGACAAAGCCTACCTCGCGCAGGATCTCTTCCATCTCGGCGGTTGAATAAGACGAACCGGCCACGGTGTTGATGACCTGGTTCACCCCGATAAGCGCAGCCAGTTCCGGGCCTTTCTTGTCGGCGTGAAGCAGCTGCTCCTGAATCATGATGACGCCGTCTTTGTTCATGGAGTCATAACACTTCTGCAGCAGTTTCTTGATGTTCTCCGGTGACTCCTGGTTGGTCATGGAGGAGAGCAGCATGGCGTCGTTGCCTGTGCCGAGTGAATCGGTGTTGTAATCGCCCGGGCGCAGTTCAACACGATCCTGCATGCCGTACTGGTCGACGATCTCTTTGGCGATCTTGAGATTCTGTTCACGGTCCATTGCCACCGCATTCAGCCCGTCATAGCGTTCGCAGAATTTGACCGCAAAAGTGGATGGACCGCAGCCAACGTCCATCAGTTGCTTCTTGCCGCTCAGGTCAAACATGTCCGTGAGCACGCCTGATTGAGATAGGGCACGATTGTGCATGCCCATCATGTAATTGCGTGTTTCCTCGTCGCTGTATTCCTGATGCATCAGCGCTGAAGGCTTGCCGGTTTTGACAGTGTTGTACAAACCGCCCCAGGCTTCGTACCAGTTTTCGAACATGTAGACGATGCCACCTTGGTAGAACTTGCTCGAAGAGGTCAGAAAGGTCTGACTGAATTCATTATTCATGAAAGTGTCGCCATTGCGATCGAGAAAGTCGATGGAGACCAAGGCGCTGAGCAGGGCGCCAAGGCAGCGGCGGTCAGCGTCGGTCTCTTTGGTCAGCGTGTCTAAATCCTTAGACTGACCATCGAGCAGGTTAAAAATATCGAGTCGGTTGGCGGCATGTAACACACACGAATTCCAGTAGCCGGATGCCACCTGCATCACCTTCATTGGGTCCATCCCCTCGGGCAGTCCCCAGCTGTCAGCAGCGCCTTCTTTTTTATCCCACTCAGACATCAAAAACCTCTCATCTATTCTATTTATGAAGCAAAAAAACAGCTCTGCAATATGAATGATGAAGCCGGATTTGTCCAGCCGGTAGCTGTCAGACCGACTGCCCTGGCGTTACAATGGCGCCTCTTCAGCGCCCTTCGAGGCTAGGTTGGTGGAGCTAACTTTCTGAAAAAAAAGTAATTTTGAATATTGGAGTGGGTTGTGGTTTTGACATGTGGTGAAATTGCCAAAACGGGCCTGGTCGGACTGTTGACTCGCTACAGCATGGTGCTGGAATGGGTGGCGGACGGCCAAGTCATCCCCGGCAGTTTTTGGGGTGATAGCGAGGCGGGGCTGATCGGCAACCGTCTGCTGGTACGTCTCGACACCCCGTTGCACTCTGCCCTGCACGAGGCCTGTCACTACATCTGCATGGATCAGCAACGCCGCGACGGCCTGAATACCGACGCTGGCGGCGGCTATGACGAAGAAAACGGCGTTAACTACCTTCAAATCCTATTGTCCGGATACATTCCAGAATGCGGTCGGGCTCGCATGTTCGCCGACATGGATGAGTGGGGCTATAGCTATCGCCTCGGTTCAGCCCAGGCCTGGTTTGAACAGGATGCGGAGGATGCGATGCAATGGTTGTTGAGGTTCGGGGTGATTGATGAGGATGATAAGCCGACCTGGCAGGTGCGGCAGTGAATGCTGACTTTCTTTATTTTATAGTGTAAGTCTGGCCCGGCTCACACACCTAAAAAGTGGTGTGCAAGCCGGGCTGACGTATCGGAATCTATTACATACCGTTGACTGCGGCGAGCGCGATCAGTCCGAGAAAAGCGGCTGGAAATATTGCGACGAGTAGAAGTGGTTTCATTACGTTGTCTCCCAAAGTATTTATTAATATTGAGCATTCAATAACAGACTCAACGCTGTCAGTTTTCTAGAGATCAGTCCACGCAAATCTCCCCGGGGGTATTTCCTCGGCTGATGTTCTAGTCTTTATGTTCCAGTTGGTTTTAATGGGTTATCAATCCATTTTGACTCCCCTTGCCGCAATAGATGATAGTTATATTCACAGGAATACATTATAAAAATAGTCAAGATTTCTTAAAACACAAGTCTATCTAGTAAAAATGTTACCGAGATGTGAAATTGTTAGTAATAAAGAGCGGTAATAACCACTAACGATGATCTCTCTAGACAGGGTTTTAAATTGATTTGAAAATAGGTGAAACATTCAATAACCGCGCTATCTGTAGTGGAGTAAAGACACGCCATACGTAATTTTCTCACCAGCAGAAATCCCCAATAAAACACTGTGATTAGCAAGAGGCGTGCGGCTTTAATTCGATTTTTAATTTGTGTTTTTGATAGACGCGCTCACCGACCTGGGTCAGTGAGCGCGCCAATACTATTCGAATAACGTTTCCGTTATTTCTTTTTGCACTTTTCAAACTCCTCAATGCATTTTTTTAACGTGTCTGCATATTGGTCGACACAGCGTTTGATTTTGTCTGCGTCGCCAGCGGATTTTTCAATACAGTCGTTCAGCTCACGGTCTGCCTTTGTAAAGCAGGCGGCAAAAGCGAGATAACACTCATCTTTGGCTGCCAGCGAAACCATGTAAGAGATGGCGAAGTGTTCAAAGTTTTCGGCAGACAGCCTGCGTGTAGGTGGTTTTTCGCTGCATTCATCAGGTCTGTCCATACTCAGTTCATCGACGCTCTGCCTGACAGCCGCCGGGTCGAGTGACGCCAACATTTTGCTGATTTCACGAACGATATCACTGCTGTTTCCATTGCAAGTACTCATAGTTTAGATCTCCGTATCGGTTAGATGGTTGCGATGCAAGTCGAATTACTGTCTTGCATAAAGGAGTACGGAGAACGGAAAGTGCTGGTTCGGAAGATATTAAAAATATGGCTCTTCCCCTGATCGAGTGGGTAGCATTTACCGAGCTACGCCATCAGGGTAGAGGTCTAGGCCGCCGAGATGAAAGTAAATGGCATTCGCAAAGCGCTCTTTGTTCCGAAAACCTCGAC
>CALZIQ010000023.1 GCA_945787735.1 uncultured Chromatiaceae bacterium
CCTGAGGATAGGCCGTGGTGTTCGCCGCCCAACACCACCTTCAACCCTTTGCGCAACGCTGTGGCGCCACACTTGAAACTTAAACCATATTCGCCCAGCAGGCTGCGTGCCTGCAACATCAGCGCCGTGCGGTTTTCTACCAGACGCTGTCGCACCCTGTGCAGCATCTGCACATCCTGTTGCACCTCAGAGTTGATCGGAACATAGAGCGTCTCCGGCTCAGAGCGCAGATCACAAATCGCCTTGCCATCGCGGTAGTCATTCTTGTTGCCTAACACCCGGCGGCTGACGCGCTGACCAGCAATCAGTTTGACATCATGACCCAGTGCATTGATCTGGCGCGCCCAGTAATGGGCTGTGGCACATGCCTCTATACCCACCTTGGCGGGAGGCAGGTTAACGAAAAACTCTAACACTTGATCCCGTGACATCTTGCGTTTCAACACCTCATTGCCACGTTCATCCTTGCCCACGGCATAGAAAACGTTCTTGGCGATATCCAATCCAATGACGGTTGCGTTATGCTTCATGTTGGACTCCCTCTTTTTCGTTTAGCCGGTGACCTACTCACCTGCTTGGCACACTATGATGCCGTTTGAAGAAGGGGGGAGTCCATTTCATTAGGGTGCACCACGCACCAATAACTGACCAATGTCAGCTTCCACCGAAAACATGCCCTTGTCGCATCTGCCCGTCAATGACTGTGACGATATGCACTAAAGGGATCACAGCCTTTTACGCTTTACGAGCTCTGTAGAACGCAATACCTGAAAGGTATTTCTCCGCATGAAATTGTGTTGAGGAACCTATGGCCACGTATGTTTTGAATGTAGGCTTTACTGTAGCGGCTATCGCAACAAAATTTTCGCAACAGCGGCTGTTATCAGGGTGAACCCGCGAATAGCTGAAGCTGGCCCAGGTTGTGTGAAAACCTTTCCATTTGAGCAAACAACAAAAATTTTTTCACTCCACCATTAAACTCAATGAATACATTCTTCGAAATAGGAGAATGCAATCAACATTCGGTTATACAAACTCAGGATTCCCCACTTGAAAAATCAGCTTTGAGTTTTCACACAACTCGGGCCGAATTCGGAGGTTAAATTAAAACCCCCGTATGACCACTTAAGGGCGAGTAGAGCATTTAAACGCTCAAATAATCCTAACATTACATATCAGCAAGACATGCTGATTCTTTGAGTTTATCTGTGCAGGCTGCGTACCTTTTCTCGGTAGGTAATGTGGCACTCGGTGCAGCTGGTAGCTAGGTCGGCGAAACTTTCCAGCACTTCAACGCGGTTGGGTCTTTCGGCCGCTTTCATTAGCGTAAGGGCATTCTGGCGTACCCGGTCTTCATGCAGTTTGAAGGTCATGGCCTCCATTTCGAGTTTATCCAGCAGGGCCAGCCGTTTTTCCAGTGCTGGTCCGGGATGGTAGGCAATGTCCTCGGCGATATTGGCGACCTGGTTGTAGTCCTCCACCATGATGCCGAACAGGATGTTTTGCATGTTGTTGACCATATCTAGCATTGTTTCGCTGTAACCGCTGCCTGATATCACGCCTTCGCTATGTGCCGGTGCGGCGTTCATTGCCAGTAGCAAAAAGGCGAGGGTGTATTTGATGTTTTTCAGCATGGTAAGAGCCCCGAGTCTATCCTTATCGTTGTCGTAAGTCCTGCTTTACTGAATCGCTATCGGCAATTCTTTTCCTTTCTTTCACTCTAGACGCTAAAAAGCCGTTGTCACCTAATTTTTCCTCAGCTCTGAGTCATGGCCAGGTTTGGGGTGCGACATTATGTCGCATTCCGTCGCGGGGGTATCTGCCAATAAGATAGCCGCACATAACAAATTCTCGCAGTTTCGAAGGAGCATTCTATGTTTTACACATCATCACATCCGGTGCGTACCGCCCTGGGCGGTGCTGTCGCGGTGATTTTGGGGTTTGGTTTGAGTGGATGCGGCAGCGATAGCACTACTGCGTCGCAGGCCACTGTCAGCGGCAGCGCCATCGCAGGGGCAGTCACGGGCAATCTGGTGGTGAGCGATGCCGATGGCAACGAGGTGGTGAGCGGCAGTGTAACGGATGGCAGTTTTTCCGTCTCGTTGTCCAGTGCCGCGCTGGCAGACGCTTTGACATTTAGCGTGACCGGCAGCTATGTCGATGAGGTGTCGGGCAATACCGTTACCCTGGGGGCAAATAATCCGCTGGCCTTGACCCTGGCGGCGAATCACTTCACGGCGGGCCAGGCCGGTAATGCCCCGGTGACGCCTGACAGTACTGTGATTCATCACCTGGTGCGCAATCACAACATGAGCATGACTCAGGCGCAGACGGCTTTTCAGAATGCCTTTGGTTATCTGCCCGATATGGATGCGGTGCCGTTTGATCCTTCAGAAACCGATAGCACAACGGCGGCTGGACGTCCGCAGGCCGATCGTGATGCGGCCTTCCGCGCCGGCATGTTCAGCCAGTTGGCCAGTGATTTGGGGCTGAGTGGTGATGATATCGCCGCCATGCTGGGCGCCTTGGCGGATGACCTTGCTGATAACAGCCTGGATGGCATGGGTAGCACAGGATCATCGGTCACTATCGGTACTGCCGCGGTCAATCTGCAAACCTTACATCAGAGCAATCCAATCTCGGCCCGCTTGCTTTCTGCCCACGGCGCCTTTGCCGGCAACAGCAACAACAGCGCGGGGCTGCCTGCGCCAAGCATGGGCTTGCCATCGATCAGCTACGATGAACCCGGCGCAAGCAAGACAGTGACTACCGCGTCGGGCCGGAATATAACCGTGACACTTGATACAGCAGCCAATACGCCGATTGCTGCCGGTTACTGGACCTCGCGTGTCAAACACCATATCACCTTGATCGATGCCGATACCCTTTCACCGATTGATATGTCTTCTGATCCTGACATCAAGGGTTTGAGCCATCATCCCTACATGCATATGCTCAGCGGCCATGATCACACCACGCCGCACGGCCATGCTGCCGATATGAGCCAAGCGGCGCAGGGCATCTACACGCTTGATGCTTATTATGTGATGGCCTCTGAAATGGGCATGGGCGAGTCTGCCATGCCGATGGGGGTGTGGGATTATTCCATCAATATTAAAGAAGACACCACTGGTGATAGCCAGGTGGATAGCACCACACCAGTGATGTTTCATCCTCAGGTCAAGATGCCCATGGCTGGCAACGTGTTTATCGCTAAGGTCAGCAACAGTAACCATCAATGGACCAATATGATGGGCATGAGCCTGCCGCGAGATTATCGCGTCTGGCTGCATGAGGTCAGCGCTAATTCCAACAGCAGTCATGATTTGACTGTGTTTGTGTCTACCACTGATATGGGCAATATGGATATGTCATCGATGAGCGGCAGTCACAGCATGATGACGTTCCCCGCAGCTTATACCGGCCAAAGCTTGCATGGGCCTGTGAACGATATGGGTATGCGTCCTGATGTCAGCTTGGCCAGCGTCACGGTTGAGGTGTCGCTGGATGACGGCACAACCTGGCAGGGCATGACTGAAACAGTCGACACAGGTTTGTTCAGCATCGCCGAATTGGTGGGGCTTGATACTTCGGCACAGGATACACTCAGCTTCAGAGTCAGCATCAATGACGGCACAGCCGATTATGTGATGACAACAGCGGCCGGTGGTCATGCCGAGCTAGTCTTCACCGCACCATGACGTCCCTTTGTAGTTCCAAACGGTCACGCCTGCTGTGCCTCCCCGGCGTGATTGCGCTCTTTTTTTCTGGCAATGTCTTGGCCGCTTCCTGTTGCGGCGGGGGTTCGTCAACATCATTGGTCTTGCCCAAGTTTTCTCAGGCGATGATCGATGTCAGTTTCGATTATGAAAGTTATGACGGTTTTTGGAAGAGTGACGGTACATGGGCGGCTGACCCGGTTGGTTCTGATCTCAATCAATACCGCCTTAATCTAGGCCACGCCCATCGCTTTGCACCACGCTGGCAGGCATCCATCTCTGCGCCATATGTCTGGAATCAAAACCAGTACGCCAGTTTTGAGCGTAATACCAATGGCCTGGGTGATACGAAGCTTTCCATCTGGTATGAACAGTTCGACAAGATCGCCTGTGTTTGGAAGGTGAACGATTGGCGCGATCTGATCCCAGCGATTTATTGGGGGGGCACTCTCACCGTGCCCACCGGTACTTCCTCCTATGATAACGTGGCCGATAATTTTGATATCACCGGTCTGGGCTTGTATCGGCTCGACGCCAACATGCTGCTGGATAAAACCGTCTACCCCTGGAATGCCACTTTCAGCGTCAGTTATGGCAGATACCTGGAACGGCCGGTGAATCGAGAATACGGTAGTTATGTGGAGCCTTACGACAAACAGCGTGGTGATCGCTTCAACGCATCGCTCTCATTTGGCTATACCTATTTCACCGATAATATGGAATCGCTCACCGGCACTATCGCCTATGCCTATTTGCAGGAGGATGAGGCGCGCATCGACGGTGTCATCGATTCCACGTCAGCATTACGCAAACGCTCGATTGCGACAACGATTGCCTGGGCCACGGACGACCGCGACTGGGTGACGAAAGTCACATGGAGTCATGCGCCGGCCAGGGATGGCTGGGGCAAGAATTTTCCTAGCACCGACGTCATCACTATAGGAGTTAGCCATGTGTTGCGTTAAACGGTGGCTAGGCTTGGTAATGGTGATATTGCTGGCAGGCTGCGGCGACATGACCGACGATCTTAATCCGAGCGTTCATGACCAACGTTCGGCTGTCATAGTGGGCAGCACCGGTTATCAGCCGGGACAGCTTGCGGCGGACTTTTCGCTTTCCACCAGTATAGCCGCGATGTTTCAGCTATCCGACAATCTTGCAGTGGGCAGCCAGCCGGCCGATGCGGTGGTGCTCTATTTCACTATGTGGTGTCCCATTTGTCTGGCGCACTCCGATCACATCTACAACGCCGTGATTCCGCAGTTTCAAAATCGTGGTACGGTGGTTTACGCCTTGGTGGATTATGTCTCGGGCAGTGTTGATGGCTCGCGCGCGGCCGAAATGGCGAATGGTTACGCAGGGTCTGAGTTTGTTACCCTGGTCGATGATCAGCGTGCCGTGATGGATCAGTTCAATGCCGCCATGGGAACAGTGATTGTAATTGCTGCCGATGGCACAATTGTGATGAACGAGGATTATCGTACTGGAGAGTCTTTGATGGAAAATCTGGATGCATTGCTGCCATGAAACGTTTACTTTTCTTACTGACGATGTTGGTGCTGTCGGTGAATGTGCAGGCTAGCGATGCGGATGATTATGAGGCGGGCAAAGAAATTTTTGAATTCCGTTGTGCCGATACCTGTCATCAGATACCTGCGGCACAAAGCCTGAAGCCAAAGCAGTGGCGTATCGTGCTCAACACCATGCAAAAACGGATGGAGCGGGCCGGCATGTCAAGATTGACGGAGCAGGAGCTCGATCAGTTATTGCACTACCTAACCTCAGAGCGATGACATGAAAGGATTAATGAGTCTGGTTTCTATCGTGCTGATCTTGAGTGTTGGCTTGGCGAATGCCGAGATCGATGCAGGTGACAATCAGCCTCTGCCAGACATCCGTTGGTCTGATGCCCAGGGGCATGAACAACATCTTTTTGACATAAAAAACAAACCCAAGGTGCTGCACTTTTGGGCCGCATGGTGTATTCCCTGTCGTGAAGAGATGCCGCACCTAATCGAATGGCGTAAACAGAACACCGATATTGAAGTCTTGGCCTTGTCGCTGGATCAGCGCATTGCCCAAACAAAAAATTTCATCAAAAAGTTTCAACTTGATATGCCCCCCCTGTTGCTCAATGAAGACGATAGTGAGGCCTTGGGTGTGCCCATTGTTCCCTATACAATATTTATCTCAAGCGATAATCGCTTTGTTGGCTCCTATGCAGGTGCTGCGCCCTGGCAGGAGCAAGCATTTACTCTCCAAGTGAAAGCGCTGTTGATAGAATAAGTTAATCAAGATAATGCTTCTGCCCGGACTCCATTATTAGACTGAGGTTCATATCATAGTCTACTTGCCCGGGCTTCGTTTAGATATACGCGGGTCTACTGTCAAATCAATGTCACTGATTTGGGCAAAATATAAATAAATATTTTGGTTTTGGAGCTGTTTGTAAATAAGTCGCCTTGACAGTTGCATCGAACTTCCTATTCTTGAAAGGTCAAAAGGATGAGTTTGATAAGCATTCCTAAACTTTTCAAAAAACCTTGCCAAGCTGATGTGAGTCGGGAATTCGGTTGATCGGCTACGTGATGCGGAAGATGAGGTGAGCGGGTGACCTGTGACTATCAGAAAACAACTTCTTTCTGGATATATCATTATTGCCTTGGCGGTGCTTTTCGTCGGATATTTTTCTGCGCAGGCAACGAAAGAACTAAACGCCACTTTTGACGCGGTAACTGTCCGGACAGTGCCAGTCATCGATGCGGTAAATGACCTGAGATATTTTGGCGCGCGTGCGCTCACAAATGCGAGTGAACTTGCCTTGATTTTTTCTTCCTCCATTTCTGGTGTGAACAATATGCAAAAGAAAAAGCAAGAACAAGAGCTTGAAGATGCCTTTTCCGATTACAGGTCAGCCATTGATCACTATAAGTCACTTGTTTCCGATCGCCAGAGTGAGCGGGACAGGGAAGTGCTGAGCATGATTGTTTCGACCAGTACGCGATTGCAGTATTTGTTGCGCGAGCTTCATGGCTTAGGCAGGCAGGGTGTCTCGGCAGATGATTTACTGTTGAAGCTGGATGAGATTGAGGCGTATGAGCTCACTTTCCTATATGCGGTAGATGCTGCGTTGGCCTTTGAGGTTGAACAGTTCAATGTCGATAGAGACGGCGTCGAGCAGGCAATTGCTCAGACGCGAAACATAGCGGTTATATTTGGTCCTGCAAGTGTTCTTGCCGCCGTGTTGATCACAATATATTTATCTCGCGCAATCACCTCATCACTTGTGGAGTTAAAAAATGCCAGTTTGGCTGTCGCAGCGGGAAATTGGGGGATACGCGTGCCCCATGCGTCTCCAGGCGAGTTTGATGATGTTATAAAAACGTTTAACGACATGGCCTCAGCGCTCAATTCAAAGGCGGTTGATGTGAGTTCATCGGAAGCCTATTGCCATGAAATATTAGATTCAATGTCAGAGCCGCTTGTTGTGACAAGTCTGGATGGCAAGATAAGGACTGTCAATGCGGCAACCCTACGACTCTTGCAGGTTTCAGAGCAAGACTTAATTGGAAAACCCATTGTGAGTCTATTCGGGAAGTCATATCGAGAAAACGTAAGACAACAATGGCTGCCAAGGCTCAGAAAAGGAAATGGCATATCGCATGAGAAAACTACTTATGTGAATGGCGAGCAACAAGAGATACCAATGATTGTTTCCGCCTCAAGCATGCGTGGCCACAATGGTGTTGTTGATGGAATCGTCTATATGGCGAAGGTGTTGCCCAATGCAATGATAAGTTGAGGAGGGAGTATGCAGCTTAAAGGTTCGTGTCATTGTGGCGGCGTAAACTTCACACTGGATTCTGTACATCCTTGCCCATTCAATCTTTGTTATTGCTCAATTTGTCGCAAGACCGCCGGTGGTGGAGGTTATGCCATAAACCTGGGGGGTGATTTCGACACGCTCAAGGTAGAAGGAGAAAGCTTTATTAATGTCTATCAATCAAAAATAAACGATCCTGACTTGGGTGGGATTAAACAAAGTCCTGCGCAGCGCAGTTTCTGTAAAAAGTGTGGTACTGCGCTGTGGGTTTGGGATCCAAGATGGCCGGAACTTGTTCATCCATTTGCCTCTGCGATTGATTCTGAATTGCCAAAACCGCCAGAGCATACTCATATGATGCTGAAGTACAAGGCCTCTTGGGTTGAGGTTAACGCAGATGTACAAGATCAGAAGTTTGATGCATATCCAAAGGAATCGCTTGCCCAATGGCATGAGCGCTTGGGTTTGCAGGATTAAGCTTGGCCGCTATTCTTTTATCTTTATCTGATTGAGGGTTTCCAGCTGTTTCACCAGCGCAGCTGAATCCAATTCACTCAGGCCTTCTTTAATCATTGCATCGATATATTGACTTACTTGTTCAGTGCCCGGCAGTTTGATGCCCAGGTGCTCGGCTGTCTCTAGCACAATGCCCATATCTTTTTGGTGCAGCTTGGCCTTGAAGCCGGGAGTGAAATTATTATCCAGCATGCGTTGGCCATGGGCTTCCAAAATGCGGCTGCCAGCAAAGCCGCCGAGTAACGCTTCTCGCACTTTATTAGGATCGACATCCGCGGCACGAGCAAGGATGAAGGCCTCACCGATTGCGGCCATAGTTTGCGCCACCACCAGTTGGTTACAGGCTTTGGTTATTTGTCCTGCACCATTGCTGCCGATGTGAATAATGTTTTTTCCTATCGCCTTAAAGATAGGAAGCACTCGTTCAAACACTTCCGCCTTGCCGCCGACCATGATCGATAGTGTTGCTTGCTGCGCACCCTGTGTTCCTCCAGAAACCGGTGCGTCGAGCATTTCGATGCCCTTGTCTTCGAGTTGTTTGGCAATCGTGCGTGTAACGATGGGGGAGATTGTGCTCATGTCGACGACAACGCTACCGGCTTTTGCACCTTCGATGATCCCATTCGCTCCTAAAGCAATCTCTTCGACATCCGGGCTGTCCGACACGTTGGTGAAAATGATGTCGCAAATCTGTGATAGTTTTTTAGGGGATTTGCAGGCAGTTGCGCCCGCATTAAGCAGTGGCCTGAGTGATGCCTGACGCCGGGCGTATACGCTAACGTCGTAACCGGCTTTGATTATGTTTAGTGCAATCGGTCGACCCATCAGACCCAGGCCGATATATCCAATTCGGGGGTTCATTGCGTTAAATTATTGATTGTTTGGAGAATAAAGACCTTAACATAACCAGGAAATGATTTAGCTAGTTTGATACTAAGTATTCAGAATTATTTGATTTGTGTTGGTGTTGGATTGATGTCAGCATAAAAAAGGGGATGGTTTGTGGTATTGAGCGTGATTAATAATTAACAAGAATAAGCACGGGGTTTCTAAGGAGATGGCAATACAGGTTAACTTTGTTGATGATGGCATTGGTGTCGAGCTGCTGTCTTCTGGCGTTGTTACTGGTGTTGATGTCATCAAGGCACATGCGCAGGTTTATCATCCTGCTGTGCTTTCTAAACTAAAATATCTCCTTATCGATCGCAGCGCCTGTGAAAAATATTTTGTCAGTACAGCACACTTAAAAAGTGTTGCCGAGTTATCCCGCGAGGCTGCCAAGGTGAGTCCCGGATTTATTGTGGCGATTACGTCGCCCACTGATTTAATGCACCGAGCAGCAGAGGTCTGGAAGTCCTACCTTGACAAGGATTCGATACAGGTAGGGTTATTTGGCAGCCGTAATCATGCCATTAAATGGATCGAGACCCAGTTAGGCCAAAAAACCTCTTTAATCTAGTGAGCCGCTGACGCGGCGCTGGGTCATTTGCTTGTGTTATTGAAGAGGTTCTCCAATGAATACAAAAACACCGGTGTTGTTTGTTAGTCATGGTAGCCCGATGCTGGCGCAAGATGCGCATACAGGTGCAGATTATCGGGCTTGGAGTGAAACGCTGCCAAGGCCAAAAGCTATTCTGGTTTTTTCCGCACACTGGGAAGCGCCGCCACTTCAGTTTGGTGAAACAGTTCGACACGATGAACTCGTTTATGACTTTTATGGTTTTCCCGAAGCGCTTTATCGTATGCAATTTCCCGCACCCGGTGCGGGTTGGCTGGTCGACGCAGTGAATGATGTGTTGGGCGAAAAGATTGCCACAGCAGCGCGTGGCCTGGATCACGGTGTCTGGGTGCCTTTCATTCACATGTGGCCTGAAGCTGATTTGCCTATCCTGCAGATGAGTCTGCCGAGCACATTTTCTAATCAGGGATTATATGAGCTGGGCGCTAAGCTTTCGCCCTTACGTGAGCAGGGGGTAATGATCGTGGGCAGTGGCACACTCACCCACAACCTGAGAGAAGGGTTCAAGGGGGACTATGCAGTACCGCCGGAATGGGTGACGGAATTTGACGACTGGGTAGAGCGTAGCCTGCTGCACAATCGTGCTGCCATATTAGATTGGCAGGCAGAGGCGCCTCATGCACAACGTAATCATCCTACGCCCGATCACTTTCGTCCTTTGCTGATTGCCGCGGGTGCGGCAGGTGAAGATGAGCCGGTCAGCTTTCCTATAACTGGATTTGAAATGATGGTGTTTAGCCGGCGCTCAGTACAATTCAGTTAGGGCCTATTAACACTACTAGTTGTTACAGATTGAAACACAAGTTGGCATGAGATAGCGCTACACTTGTTAGCACCTTGCCACAAAAGGGCTGTTAACAATGACTGAAAAAACGCGCCGTCTTCTGATCATTCCCGCCATTGCCATCGGTGTTGTTGTATTCATCTTCATGACCAAAGGTAAGGATGACACCCCGCGTGAACAGCTGGGCGAGCACGCCACGCCGGTGCGCTTTATTACCGTTCAGGCGCAGGATGTGGTGCCGCAGGCCATCGGCAATGGCAGTGTCACACCGACACGGGTTTGGTCGGCCATCAGCCAGGTGCAGGGGCGCGTGGTGGCGTTGCCGCCGCAATACCGCGCCGGCATGGTGATTCAGCAGGGCAATCGCTTGTTGGCCATCGATGATGCTGACTATAAGCTGGCCTTGGCGCAGGCCAGCGCTGCAATACAAGCGACTGAAGCACAGCTGCAACAACTGGCGGCGCAAGCGGAAAATCTTAACGCCTCATTGGCGATTGAGCAGGACTCGCTCGATTCGGCTGAAAAAGAGTGGCAACGGCTGAAAAAACTGGCCAAGCAGGGCACGGTCTCTACCAGTGCCTTGGAAACCCAGGAACGTGCTTATCTGGCGCAGAAGCAACAGCTGCAAAACATCACTAGTAGTCTCAAATTGTTGCCCTCTGACCGCGCTGTGCTCCAGGCGCAACTGACCCAGCAGCAAACGCAACTGCAACAGGCGCAGCTTAATCTTGAGCGTACTGAAATCTATGCACCATTCAATGCCCGCCTGGCGGAATTGAATGTGGAGCTGGATCAATATATCCGCGTGGGTGAAGTATTAGCAGTGCTGGATGATATGGATCAGGCCGAGGTGGAGGCACAGTTTCCCCTCGACCAGTTTGCCCAGCTGGTGCCACCCCTGGATATCAAATCGATCATGGAAAATGGTGAAATGCCCGGGCCGCATCTGCTCAAATTCAAGGCGGTTGTGCGTCTGCAGCGCAATAGCGAGATGATCGAATGGCCCGCCCGCTTTGTCCGCACCGATGCCAGTATCGACCCTCAGACCCGCACCGTCGGTGCTGTGGTGGCGGTGGATGATCCCTACGCTGGTGCTATGCCGCCGCTGCGGCCACCGCTGGTGAAGGGTATGTATGTCAGTGTGGTGCTGGAAGGTGAGGCGCATGTGGGCGAGATCGCCATTCCGCGTCAGGCGCTACACGGCGATCAGATTTATGTGATTGATGCGGATAACCGACTTGAGCGACGTGAAGTGAAGATCGCCATGCGCCAAGACGGGTTTGTCACGCTGGCCTCGGGAGTGCAAGCCGGTGAGCGGGTGGTGGTGTCTGATCTGATTCCGGCGGTGGATGGCATGTTGCTCGTTCTGGTTGAAGATGCGCAAGTCGCTCAAGATTTACGCCTAGGACTGCGCGGCAGTCTAGGTACGAGCCTGGATACAAATCAGGCGCAAGGGGAGTAGGGCCATGATCCGCTACTTCGCTGGTCATCCCACGGCCGCCAATCTGTTGATGCTAATCCTCATTGTGATGGGGCTGATGTCCCTGCCCGAGATGAAGCGTGAGACGTTTCCCGAGTTCACCACCGGCACCGTGCAGATCAGCGTGCCTTATCCCGGCGCCGCGGCCGAGGATGTGGAAGATGGCATTTGCCGCATCATCGAGGATGCCCTGGACACGGTCAGCAACATGGATGAGTTGCGCTGCGAGGCGCGCGAAGGGGTGGCGATCGCCATGGCGGATATTCAGGAAGGCGCGGACATGCAGATCTTTCTCGACGACATCAATGCCGCCATCGATGCCGTCACGACCTTTCCCGAGCTGGCCGAAAACGTGGTGGTGCAGGAACTCAACCGCACCGACGCGGTAGTCTCCATCGCCGTCACCGGTCCCATGACCCCAGCCCATCTGAAACAATATTGTGAGCAGCTGAAATCTTCACTGCTGGCGCGAGGTGATATCCCACAGATCAGCATCGGCGGTTTTTCTGATCATCAGATCCGCATTGAACTTAAGGCCGATACCCTGCGCCAGTACGGACTGTCGGCCGCAGCCATTGCCGATACTATTCGACGTCAGAGCCTGGATCAGCCGCTGGGCGAACTTAGCGGTAGCGAACAGGAATTGCTTCTGCGTTTTGCAGAACAACGTCGTTCACCGCGCGAGTTCGAAGATTTGACGGTGATTGCCGGCGACACCGGGGCAGTTCTACGCCTGGGAGATATCGCCACGATCATCGACACCTTTGCCGACGAAGAGGACCAGGTCATCTTCAATGGCGAGCGCGCCTGCCTGCTGAATGTCACCAAAAACCGCAGCGAAGATACGCTGACTGTCTTCGATGCCGTGGACGAAGCGCTGGATGAGGTGCGCAGCAGCCTCCCGCCCACGGTTTCTCTCTATTTAACGCAAGACATGGCCTCGCTGGTGCGTGATCGTCTGCAAATGATTATCAAAAACGGCTGGCAGGGACTGATTTTGGTGGGGCTGACCCTGTGGCTGTTTTTCGGCACCCGTTTTGCTTTTTGGGTTGCCCTGGGGTTACCCATCTCGTTTCTCGGCGGCTTCTTCTTTATGGCGCTGATGGGCCAGTCCATCAACATGATTTCGCTGGTGGCGCTGCTGGTGGCGCTGGGTCTGTTGATGGATGATGCCATTGTGCTGGCGGAAAACATCGCCACCCACCGCGCCCGCGGCAAGTCGAGCCTGCAGGCCGCTATCGATGGTGCAAGTCAGGTAGCACCCGGAGTGGTCTCTTCGTTTCTCACCACGTTGACGGTGTTTGTGCCGCTGGCCTTTCTCAGTGGCGAGATTGGTTCAGTGCTGCGGGTGATTCCCATTGTTTTGATCTCGGTGCTGGCGGTCTCGCTGGTCGAGGCGTTCCTGATTTTGCCGAATCATCTGCATCATTCTCTAGCACACCATGATGCTGGTTCTAGCGGTTTTCGTAAGCATTTTGAAGCAGGGCTGGAATATGTGCGGCAACAGTGGGTCGGGCGTTTTGTTGATTGGGCCATCCGCTGGCGTTATCTTACCCTGGGCTTGGTGGTGAGTCTGTTTTTGATCAGCCTGGGCCTGGCCACTAGTGGTCTGCTCAAGTTCCAGGGGTTTCCCGAGGTGGATGGTGATCAGGTCGATGCGCGCGTGTTGCTGCCCCAAGGCACGCCCTTTCACAAGACTCAACTGGTGGTGGCCGAACTGCAACGTTCCATCGAACAGCTCAACCAGGAATTCAAAACGCGCCAGCCGCAACAACAGGATTTGGTCAAGAACGTGATCGTCAAATACGGCGAGAATCGCGATGCTAACGAGAGCGGCCCACACCTGGCCACGGTCAGCATCGATCTGCTCAGTGCCGAGATTCGTGATGCCCGCATCAGTGAGGTGACCAATCGCTGGCGTGAACTGAGCCAACTGCCACCCGATGTGATCAATGTCAGTTTCAAGGAGCCTGGCTTTGGCCCCGGCGGCCTGCCCATCGACATCCGTCTGCAAGGCGGCAATCTGGATGAGATGAAGGCGGCTTCCATTGACTTGCAGCAATGGCTGGCCAGTTATCGTGGTGTCAGTGACCTTTACGATGACTTGCGCCCGGGCAAACCGGAGTTGCGCCTGCGTCTGAAAGAGGGGGCCTTGAGTCTGGGGCTGGACGCTGCCGCCATCGCTGCGCAACTACGCGCCGCCTATTTTGGTACTACGGCTGCCGAGATTCAGGTGGGGGTGGAGGCCTACGAGATCGATGTGCGTCTCGATGCCGCTGACCGCGATCAGGTCATCGACCTGGAACGCTTTACCATTCGCGCACCCAATGGTGCCGATGTGCCGCTTGGCAGTGTGGCCGATATCGAGCAGGTGCGCGGCTACTCGCGCATTCAGCATGTTGAGGGGCAGCGCACTATTACCATTCAGGGCAATCTCGACACCGAACAGAACAACGCTACTGAGATCTTGGCTGATACCCAGGCCAAATTTCTGCCTCAGTTGCAGCAGCGGTTTCCCAATGTGCGGGTGATATTTGAGGGTGAAACGCAGGAAAATGAGAAAACAGCCGCCTCCATGCTGCGTGCTGTCGCCATCGGCCTGATCGGGATTTTTGTTGTGCTCAGCTTTGAGTTTCGCAGCTACCGCGAACCATTTTTGGTGATGGCGATTATCCCCATGGCCTTGATCGGCGTGTTCTGGGGCCACCTGCTCATGGGCTTGACGTTGTCCATGCCCAGCATCCTGGGGCTGATTTCGCTGGCCGGCATTGCAGTGAATGATTCCATATTATTGGTTGCCTTTATCAAGGAGCATCGGCAGCAGGGTATGAGTGCGCTGCAGGCGGCGCAGCAGGCCTGTCGGGCCCGTTTTCGTGCAGTGTTGCTGACCTCCGCCACCACCGTGGCTGGACTTTTGCCCATCTTGGCCGAAACAAGTTTGCAGGCACAGGTGTTGATCCCCCTGGTGGCCAGTATTGCCTTTGGTCTGGTGGCAACCACGATGATGGTGCTGTTTTTGATCCCGGTTTTGTATGTGATTTTTGAAGACCTGGGCTGGGCACGCAAGGTTGAAGATAAAACGGGGGAGACGGCGGAGGCCATTACGTCATAGAATGTAGGCCGAAGTGCCCGGCTGGGCCGAATGACATAATCAAGACGTCAGAATAATCAGGAGTTAAGAATGACAGTACTAGTGATGGGTGCAACAGGCAGTGTGGGCAAAGAAGTGTTGGCGGGTCTGGTGGCAAAGGGCGTTAAGGCCCGTGGTATGACGCGATACACCGCTAAGCTGGATACCTTTCCGGCCGGTGCCGAAGGCTGTGTCGGTGATCTGGTTGCAATGGGTAGCTTGGGCAAGCCCCTTGCCGGGATTGAGCAGTTGTTCATGACGACACCGCTGAGCCAAAACGAAATTCAGGCCGGCCGCAATGCGATTACAGCGGCGAAAATGGCTGGCGTGAAAAAGATTGTCTATCTGTCCGAACCCCAACCGGCAGGCTCTGAAACGATTCCCCATTTCCGAAACAAGGGCCTGATCGAAAAGGCGCTGAAAGAAAGCGGCATCACCTATACCATTTTGCGCCCCAACAACTATTTTCAGAATGACCTCTGGGGTCAGGCGGCCATTATGGCTTATAGCACTTACCCGCAACCGTTAGGCAATGTTGGTTTGAACCGCGTCGATTCGCGCGATGTGGCCGATGCCGCCATCAATGCGTTGCTCAATGACGGATTTGAAAATCAGGAATTCGCCATCCATGGTGCGGATGTGTTGAGCGGTGACAGCATTGCCGCGATGTTTTCGACCCGGCTTGACCGCGTAATTGGCTATGCCGGTGATGATCTTGAGGCCTGGGCCAAACAATCCCAGCACATGATGCCCGCCTGGATGGTGGAAGATTTTAAAGTGATGTATGCCTACTTCCAGGAGCATGGATTGAAAGCGTCCCAGGAAGATCTCGAGAAGCAAAAGGCCATCATAGGACATGAACCACGCAGCTTTTCAGCTTTTGTCAGCGAGCTGGTGCAGGAGTGGACGCAGGAGTAAGTTGTCAGGCGTGGATTTTCCCCTGTGCTGTCTCATAAAGCCCCTTCTCCCCCATGGGAGAGAGGGGGGCATCGTCGCTAGATTTTATGTTTTTTGTTGCAAACTATTCCATGCGAAGTGACTGTGCATCGCTTGCAAATCGCTCAAGCGTCAACTAGATAGTTTTATTATGTCTCTGGAATCCGAGGCGCCGCCATGAAGGTTATCAATCTCACCCCCGAGCATTACAACGACTATTTCAATTGTCTGTCTGAATGGTCAGATGACATGAAAGAGGCAGGTGAGCATAAGGCCTGCTGGTTCAGCAAGTACAAAGATAAGGGCCTCAGGGTCAAGTTGGTCTTGAATGACGCGGGCATAGTCGCGGGCATGATCCAGTATCTGCCAATTGAAGAATCCATTATTGAAGGCGAAGGGCTTTATTTTATTCTGTGCATTTGGGTGCATGGTTATAAAGAAGGTCGGGGTGATATGCAAGGGCAAGGCATGGGCCTGGCCTTGCTTGAGGCGGCGGAGTCTGAGGCACAAGCGCTCGGCGCAAAAGGCATGGCGGCGTGGGGACTTTGGCTGCCCTTCTGGATGAAGGCCTCCTGGTTCAAAAAGCATGGTTATCAAAAGGCGGAAAGGGACTCCATAAGTCTTCTGGTGTGGAAGCCCTTCACAGATGATGCCTGTGCTCCGCATTGGATCCATCAGAAAAAACCGGTTCCGACTATTCCTGGCAAGGTAAGTGTGACAGCCTTTATCAATGGTTGGTGTCCTGCCCAGAATATGGTGTTTGAACGGGCCAAAAGAGCCAGCACGGAATTTGGCGATAAGGTAGTGTTTCAGTGCATCGATACATCTGAGCGGGATGTGTTTATGGAGTGGGGCATTGCCGATGCCTTATTTGTGAATGGAAAACAGATCGCCTTTGGCCCCCCCTTGTCTTTTGAAAAGATCATAAAAATCATTTCCAAAAGCGTGAAAAAACTGCACTAGCTTCACCGTTGTTTTACTCATCCGGCCTTTAAGTGCGACAAAGCGGCTATAATGTGCGGATGGTTGAATCAGGAGATTGGCTAATGTCCGCCAGTTCATTGCTCGACAAAATAAAAACACAGCCAGAGGCCATTCGCTTCGATGAGGTTGTTTCGTATATTGCAGCGCATTTTAATTACACACCGACCCGTTTTACCAATGGTGAGGGTGATGACAAAGTGATCAACGAAGCGGGTACGAATGAAGGTTCGTGTAAAATTTTTGCCTTTGCTCGCTTAAATGAATTGTCAGAAGCTGAGACCCTGGCCTGCTTTGGAACATATTATCGTGATGATGTGCTCGCCAATCCTGACGGTCATGATCATGCCAATATCCGCACATTTATGCAGTCTGGCTGGTCGGGTATTAAATTCGATGCCGATGCCCTTGCTGCCAAATAATTTTGTATCCCTACTTGTGAGTGTATTTCAATGCCAGATCAGCTAACCCCGCAACAATTAGATGCGATCAATGCCCTTTCTGCCGAGGCGCGTTACGATGAATTTGTGAGTCAGGTAGTCGAATGGAAGGCGGTCTGGAGTCTTTCCAGTGAGCAGGGTTGGGCCGTAATTTCCGATGATGGTGATGAGTACCTACCTGTCTGGCAGCATGCCGATCTGGCTGCGCTTTGGGCTACGGGTGGTTATTCTGATTGCCAGCCAAAGCAGATTCCACTGAGTGACTGGTTGACGAAGTGGTTGCCGGGAATGGACGAGGACGGTATGTATATTTCGGTGTGTCCCGATATCGAGGGTGAGGGTGTTGTCGTGTCAGCGGCAGAACTGCTTGAAGACATTAATAACTCGCAGGGAAAATAGCGGTTTTTGACTCAGATGAAAAAGTCCACTAAAAAGCTGCACGATAAACACCCGGGTTTGGTATATTCTGAGAACAAAAAAGTTGTTTCTCATGTTCAGCGAAATGACGGTGATTGGATTATCAACACTTTGATGATCGAAGCCTGCGAGACGCCATTTCGATACAAACGCAAAAAGTCTTATAAAAATCTTCAGGGACAACGGGTAAATCTAACTTATTATCCAAGCAGCGAAACAGTGGCCGGCCTCGAACTGGAAATAATGAAGGTGGTTAGGGTAAAGCGTGCCTAAGAAATTGTCTCCTGTTGTTAAAGCGCCTTAATTTTCTCCAGCACAGATTGGGCATGGCCGTCCACAGTGACACCATACTCTACATCCACAAGCGTTCCATTTTTGCCGATGATGAAAGTTGAGCGCACAATGCCCATCTTCTTGACACCGTTCTTCTCTTTTTCCTGCCAGACGCCATAGCTGTTACAGAGTTCGCCTTCAGTATCGGCTATTAGTTCCACCTTAAGGTCGAATTTGTCGATGAACTGCTGATGGCTATCGCATGAATCCTTACTGACGCCGATGACGATCGTATCAAGTTGTGCGAACTCATTGATCAGAGCAGTAAACTGGTTTGCCTCGATGGTGCATCCCGGTGTGTCGTCTTTAGGATAAAAATAGAGCACCACATTTTTCTCCCCTCTAAAGTCATCGAGGCGAATATTTTTGCCCTTCTGGTTTGGCAGTGTAAATGTGGGGGCGGGTTGATTGATTTGCAGCATAATCATGACCTTGAAGCTTGGATAATTGCCAAATGATGGCGCATAAAATGCCCCATGGCAAATCAAAGTTCTATTGCTCTCCAGCGTATTTGATCCGGCTTGAGGCCTTGTTGATTTCGATCAGACGTTGCAAGAAGAAAAAGATTGCGGCAAATCCGGTAACTGCTACGAAAGCCAGGACGATCGACCCGGCAGAATTACCTGCGGCATTGGCATTAATGCTCTGTATGGCACTAATAAGGCCTATAAATCCGCTAAAGGCTAAGGCGAGCACGTTGTTGGTAGGGTCAAGTTGGGAAGTGGTGCCCTTACTGAGATTTTTTATTGCCACGGCACGCAGCACGTTTTCATGAACTGTTCCGGCAGCGATGATGTTTTCACCCATGCGCAGCTTATCCGCCAGGTCTCGGTGAACCAATATTTTGCTGCCATCCAGATGACATTCAATTGCGCCCTGTGGTTTTTCTGCAGGGGTAATGTTGGCGGCTAGTCCATGTCTCAGTTCGATCTGCATATTGCGCTTCCTTGTTGGTATCTATCTTATGAGCTGTCAAATAAGGACAACTCGAGCGAGGATTGATTACCTTCTATGGTAATCCAGGAAAGCTCGTTGTGCGCCTGGATTGTTAGATAAATCATATTCAAATTGAGCAAGCGCAGAGTGGCGTAGGGGTTTAGGTAAAAAGGCGTGTGATTACGGTGTCGGGATTGTTTACAGTACCTTTTATTTTGGCTGCTGGATATAACGAATTGATTTTTATTGAGAAAATAATCTGTTTTCTAGTGGGCTGTGAAGAATCACGTCTTGCTAATATTAAATAATACTAAATCTGTCAGAAAATTTTACGCCCGGTGTTTGGGGGTATCAGATTATCTGTATGTTTTTATTATATATTATTCTCATGGCATGTATGTTGCTAACTGTACTTGGTAGGTGGATGTGGATTCGGAGTTGACAAGTATTTTTGGAGTTTGTCATGAATCTTAAACAAGTAATTGCAGGTTTGTTTTGTGTAGCAAGCCTGAGTGTAGGTGGCCTTGCTAGTGCAATAACCATTGTGCCACTGGAGACGTCAGAGCCTGGATTTATTGTTGATCTGGACTTGTCGGTGGATTTGCAAGATATCTGGGCGCAAGACATTGATATCTTGCTGGAACATAACGGCGTCAGTGTGCATGTCTATGATGCAAGCATTGACGATAGCGCGGCGTTCGATGTTCTGTTTGACGATGAGGCGCTTTCCAATGCGCCCAAGTCTGGTGATGTTGTAGGCAGTTTTATACCGGATAACCCGCTAAGTGCGTTTGATGGTTTGGCATTGGCCGGTACCTGGAACCTGATCCTTTGGGATGATATTTTTCCGGGCGATGGAACCGACCTGCTGGCATGGTCTATCTCCGGTGTTGGGAGTAATGACATCTTTTTCGATTTCACAATCGACGGGCGCGGGGCAGTGGATGTAGATACCCCGAGCGACGTGCCTGAGCCCAGCACCATTGCACTGCTTGGTTTGGGCTTGCTTGGCGTTACCATGGCCCGCCGCAGAGAAGTATAACAACAACGACAGTTGTAATGACTGGCCCCGCTTAGCGGGGTTTTTTTTGCCCAAAAGAAAGCTTAATGTAGGGTCATGGATTGTTTTCCATGATGTTGAAATAGCTTTCTCTGTTAGGGTTGGTCTGAACATATTGACCGTCGAAGTAGGTGTAAGGTCAGCTGTGTAGGGTTTATGATTCGGAAAGCGATTTGATAAAGGCGTCTGCCTCACTGATTGAGGATTCCATTTCCTTGATCAATATTGAAATATCAGAACGTACGGAAACAAGCTCCTGCTTAAGCGAGCTGATGGCACGTGCATTGAGATTGTGTTTCAGATACAAAACCTGATCACGAAAGGCGCCAAGCACAGGCTCCATTTTTGCTTCGGCCCGCTTCATAGCAGTGATCAATTTTTTGTATTCACTCCGGGTTTGGCCCAGTTTGCGTTCGCTTGAGCGTCGCATCGATTGGCTTGAATATTGCCCTAATTCATCTTCCCATTCTTCAAACAAAGCTTCGGCGACATCTTCAACTTTGGCAATGCGTTCGCGCACTGCTTCGGCCTTTGATTCACTGTCTTCGTACTGCTCATTGAGTTGCTCGTATTTTTCTTCAAGATCACCACCCTCAAAGCCGAGCACAGAGCTGAATCGGTCAAGCGCAGATTTAAATTGATCCTTGCTTTCCACCTGAGCATCACGTGCCTCTTCCACCCGATCGACAAGAATGTCACGCTTGTGTACGCCAAGCTGTTCCATGGTGGCGTAATAGGTGCTGGCGCAGGCGCTAAGTAAAATAGCGACTAAGGGAAGAATTGTCAGGTGTCTGATTTGCATCATCGTGTGCTCTTTATAAAATTCTTGTTAAGACGCAATGTTCATAAAAGTATGGCTAGATTGTGCCTGCTTTCCAGACTCAGGCGTTGCCAGGATTAATGAATGTTACCATTTCTGCTGTGAATGAATGTCACAAACTGTAAAAAATGCAGGAGGCAAGCGTGCGATTGAGAAAAGGTGGGCGGCATTGGCTAGGTGTAATGCTGTTAACTTTTGCATTACCAAGTAGTGTGTATGCCCAACAAAGCGCGCTAACGTTCTATGTTGGTAAATATAGTGACAACAGGCTTGGTGATATTCTGCTCAGCAAGCCGGTGGCGTTAATTGATTCCTGGCTGGCGGCAGCGGCGTTGAGTCATGCCTTTGCGTTTGAGAGTTTTAAGCATCAGTGGGAGATCGAAGCGCAGCTGGCGAAACATTTTCGCGGACAAGATCACTGGGAAGTTAATCTTGTTGCCATTTATCGCTGGCAGTATTTCCCATGGAATCACAGATTACGAACGACACTTGCCATCGGTGATGGGCTTTCCTATGCGGCTGAGATACCACCGTTGGAAGAGGCAAGCAAGACCAATGTGGGTGCAACCCGCCTGCTGAATTACATTTTGGTCGAAACCACGTTTGCACCACCCGAAGTGTCGGATTGGAGCCTAGTGGTGCGAGTGCATCATCGCTCCGGTATCTTCGGTCTGTTTGATGATGTGGAAGGCGGCTCAAATATCATCGCAGCCGGTATCAAGTTTTATTATTAATAATTGCACACGCCTGTTGGAAAAATTTCGCGTAGTCGCTGTGTTTGTTGTTGAGTTAGTTGTATGGGATGATAAGTACCATCTTGTATGGCGCTGTCGATAGATTTTAGTTCACACTTCAATGTATCGCCTTTGATGTCTTCGCCAGCCATCATGCGTGGTGTGGAGTGCACAGTAAACTGTCGAGTACATGCGCCGGCGTCTTTGTCATCCAGGATGCCATTCCAGACCTCTAAGCCTGAAGCAAGCAAATCGCCTTGCGCATCAAAACAACTATCAACGGCGGTGATAGGCATGCCAGTGGAAAGCCATTGCTGCATTACATCTAGCGCGTCATCAGTGGGATCATAACTGCAAACGCGGTCCAGTGTTTCTGGATCCGTCTTATCACAGCCGGCCACCCAGATAGCATGATTCTTGGCATTGCCATTTTTATTAATGATGCGCGCACGTGCCGAGAATGAACCAAGCGCATGGTGAATGTCCAGCGTAGGGTCTAGATACCACCGCACATCGATGATGGGTAAATTTACATTGCCATTAAAGAGATTGCCAGAATCATTGGCAGCTTGGATCGCAATTGCAGTGGCCGAAGCGCGTGGCGCCGGAGTGCCAAATTTGCACTTAGGTTTAAGGTTCATATTAGCATGATCCCATGGGTCAGGTTTGTTTTTGTCGGCGTTTGTATTCCAAGGATAATCACCCAGTCGCATTTGTGCCGCTGTTTTCCAGCTGCCGACACAGGCATTGAGTTGAAGAAATTCATCTGTCGTAATCAAATTATTGCGCAGTGCCTGTAAACCATATTGAACTCCGGTATTGTCCCAAGTGTTCATAGCGAAGCCGTGAGCGTCTTGAGGATAGATGTTGGCCAGGTCATTCCAGTGAGTCCATTTGATATCTTGTTTCACAGCATCGGGGTAACGAAAAAGCGTCAAAGCCTTTTGGTAAGCAGGGTGAGAAACATATGGATTCATGATGGTCTGGGTGTGGCCGCGCCAACCGTGGCTGCATGTGCTGCCACCGGGTGTGGGGGCATAAGGGTTGTTATATTTTGATGATTTAATTGTACTCGAGCTGGCACTCACGCCTTCAATTTCAGCGCGGAATTGCCAGTTGCCCCATTTTGAATCCGGCATGGTTTTAAACTGGGAATCGAAATAACGTTCCAGCAAATCACAGTCAGCAACATAGCTGATCTGTGTCAGCATGTCCGGGTATGATAACTGCGGAATGATGCCGTCCAACAAGTCAGGATTGTTTTGCGCAATCATGTATTGCTGAATGGCGCCACCTGAGCCGCCGATACCAATAGTAAAATCGGGCCTGCCGTAGGTTTCAATAAAATGCCGCTTCAACATCAATGCGGTCTCTTCGGCCAGCTTGATATTGTAATGGGTTGCACTACTGGTGCCGGATGAAAAGGCTACCGCATAACCACGCTTGAGTGATTGATAGTGCAATGCCTGGCTCTTGTTCATAGGTAGTTGCCCCTGCCAATGGCCAATGCCGACGCCGCCTTGAAGTTTGTAAACTAATCTATTGTTCCATGCAGAGTTGTTTAGGTTGTCTGGGCGGGTAGTGGATTCTGGATAAGGTGCCAGCATTGCAATACTATATAAAAAACGATTGATGCTGCCACGCTCGACGCGCACGATAAAATCGATTTCCTTATCGTCGACAATGATGCGCTCAATATCACTCGGGACTCGGCCTCTATTTTTAAGTGGCAGAAACGCGTCATGCTTACCGCTGAAGTAGTAATAATCCACTCGTGTCTTAATGCTGCAATTTCGACTATAGCCGATTGGTTTTCCGTAAATCCAAGGGCCAAAGATCGTCTCGCGAAATACCGCATTGCCGATGCCTTCTTGATTATCTATTAATGGTTGGCCAAGACCTTCATTAACGGTCATGCAGATAAATGGGTATTGCTGTGGGCCCGAAAAGAGTGGGCCAGTCGGGCCGGTTTCACCAATCCAGAAATTGATTTCATTGCTGGCTTGCGAAAGTCGAATCTCAGGTTGTTTGAGTGAACAGCCTGACAGCAGCAAGAGCGATAGAAGAGAAAATAAAGCCACTCGTGTGAGTGGCTTTGGTTTGCGCGATAATCGATTTCGCCTAGTCAGCGTCATAACCTAGGTTGGGCGCCAGCCAGTACTCGGCATCCTTAATGCTCATGCCTTTGCGTTTGGCATACTCTTCCGCTTGATCCTTATTAATTTTTCCGACGGCAAAGTAACTTGAATCAGGGTGGCCGTAATATATGCCACTGACAGCAGCGGTGGGCACCATGGCCTTGGCTTCGGTTAACCAGATGCCGGTGTTGGATTGCACATCCATCAGCTGCCAGATCAAGTCTTTCTCAGTGTGATCAGGGCAGGCGGGATAACCGGCGGCGGGGCGAATGCCCTTGTAGGTTTCCTTGATCAACTCGTCATAGCCGAGTGATTCATTCGCCGCATAGCCCCAAAACTCTTTTCTAACACGTTGGTGCATGCGCTCGGCAAAGGCCTCGGCCAGACGGTCGGCCAGCGCCTTGAGCATAATGGCACTGTAGTCGTCATGGTCCTTTTCATACTCGGCGACACGCTCATCGATGCCGATGCCGGTGGTGACGGCAAAGGCACCGATGTAATCATTTATGCCGGAATCTTTCGGTGCGACAAAATCCGTCAGACATCGATTGGGTTTGCCCTTGGGTTTTTGTTGTTGCTGGCGCAGGTTATGAAACACGGTCTGCACTTCTGTGCGTGACTCGCCTTTATAGACTTCAATGTCATCGCCGACGGCATTGGCTGGGTAAAGCCCGATCACCGCCTTGGCCTGCAACCATTTTTCTTCGACGATCTGTTTCAGCATGGTTTGGGCATCGGCGAACAGCTTTTTCGCCTCTTCACCCTTTTCTGCATCGTCGAAGATCTTGGGATACGAACCTTTTAATTCCCAACTATGGAAGAACGGCGTCCAGTCGATGTAGTCCACCAGTTCTGCCAGCGGGTAATCGTCGAAGACTTTGGTGCCGGTGAAGCTTGGTGTGGTCGGTTTATGCTCTGCCCAATCGATCGCAATCTTGTTGGCGCGTGCTTGCGCCAGGCTTAGCCACTTTGTCGCAGTCTGGCGGCTGGCATGACGTTCACGCACGCCATCATAATCCATTTTAAGATCGGCAACGAACTTGCTGCGTAGCTCGGGTGAGATCAGGCTTTGTGCTACACCGACGGCACGTGAGGCATCCTTAACCCACACAATGGGGTGTTCGTAGTGCTGGTCTATCTTCACTGCAGTATGGGCCTTGGATGTAGTGGCGCCACCGATCATCACAGGGGTGTTCATGCCCAAACGCTGCATCTCTTTTGCGATGTGAGTCATCTCTTCCAGTGAAGGTGTGATCAGCCCCGAGAGCCCAATGACATCGACATTGTGTTTTTTAGCTTCTTCAAGAATCGTTACAGTTGGTACCATGACGCCGATGTCGATTACTTCGAAGTTGTTGCATTGCAGCACTACACCAACGATGTTCTTGCCGATGTCATGCACATCGCCTTTGACTGTTGCCATCAGAATCTTGCCATTGTTCTCTGCTGCGCCTTCGGCCTTTTCCTCTTCGATGAATGGGATTAAGTGAGCGACGGCTTTTTTCATGACGCGTGCGGATTTAACCACTTGGGGCAGAAACATTTTTCCGGCACCAAACAGATCGCCAACCACGTTCATGCCATCCATCAACGGTCCTTCGATCACTTGGATCGGACGTTCAAAAGATTGGCGTGCCTCTTCCGTATCATCGACCACATAGGTGTCGATGCCTTTGACCATGGCGTGTTCGATACGCTTGCCCACTGGCCAGCTGCGCCATTCCAGATCTTCTTTTTTCGCCTGAGTGCCGTCGCCGCGATAATTGTCTGCAATCTCTAGCAGGCGATCGGTGGCGTCATCACGGCGATTAAGGATGACATCTTCAACCCGTTCACGTAGCTCTTCCGGCAGGTCGTCATAGACGGCCAGCTGCGCCGCGTTGACGATGCCCATGTCCATGCCCTCTTTAATGCAGTGATAAAGAAAGACGGCGTGGATTGCTTCACGTACCGGATTGTTGCCACGAAATGAAAATGACACATTGGAGACTCCGCCTGAGACCATGGCATGGGGCAGGTTTTGTTTGATCCAGCGTGTTGCATTGATGAAGTCGACGGCATAGTTATTGTGCTCTTCAATACCGGTGGCCACGGCAAAAATGTTCGGATCAAAAATAATATCCTGTGGTGGGAAACCCACTTCATTGACCAGAATGTTGTAAGAGTTTTTGCAGATCTCGATTTTGCGCTCGAAGGTGTCGGCCTGGCCCTTTTCATCAAAGGCCATGACGACAGTGGCGGCACCGTACTTTTTGATCAGTCTGGCATATTTTACAAACTCTTCTTTACCTTCCTTGAGCGAGATGGAGTTAACAATGCCCTTGCCTTGAATGCACTTCAGACCGGCTTCGATAATCTCCCACTTGGACGAATCGACCATCACCGGCACCTTGGAGATATCTGGTTCGGAGGCGACTAGATTAAGATAATGGATCATGGCGGCCTTGCCGTCGAGCATGGCCTCATCCATGTTGACGTCGATCACCTGGGCGCCGTTTTCTACTTGCTCGCGGCAAACGTCCAGCGCCTCGTCGAACTGACCTTCGAGGATCAGGCGTTTGAATTTGGCCGAGCCAGTAACGTTGGCGCGTTCACCTACATTCACAAACAACGATTCCTCGCTGATGTTAAATGGCTCCAGACCTGACAGGCGACATTCGACCGGAATCTCTGGGATTTTTCGTGGTGGGGTATCTTTAACCGTCTCGGCAATGGCCTTGATGAAATCTGGCGATGTACCGCAACAACCACCGATGATGTTCAAAAAGCCACTCTCAGCCCACTCGTTAATAAAGCCGGCCATGTTCTCCGGCGTGTCGTCATAACCGGTTTCGGCCAGCGGATTGGGCAGGCCGGCATTGGGGTGGGCGCTGACATAACAATTCGCCACCCGTGATAATTCTTCTACATACTGGCGCAATTCTTCGGCACCGAGGGCGCAGTTCAGGCCAATCGAGATCGGTTCGGCATGGGCCAGTGAGTTATAAAAGGCCTCGGTCACCTGGCCAGTCAATGTACGGCCGGATTGGTCGGTGATGGTGCCGGAGATCATGATCGGGAGTTCGGTGCCGCGTTCCTCGAATACCGATTTGACCGCAAAAATGGCTGCCTTTGCGTTGAGGGTGTCGAAGATGGTTTCGATCAGAATGATGTCGGCGCCGCCGTCCATCAGACCACGGGTGGCCTCCGAATAGTCATCCACTAGCTCATCAAAGGTGATGTTTCGCGCCGCCGGGTCGTTGACGTCGGGCGAGATGGAGCAAGTCTGGCTGGTTGGGCCAAGCACGCCGGCAACGAGCCTGGGTTTCTCAGGAGTGGCCGTGGCATCACAGGCATCACGCGCAACTCGGGCACCGGCCACATTCAGCTCGTAATTCAATTCCTGCATGCCGTAGTCGCGCAGGGTAGCTCGGTTGGCACCAAAGGTATTGGTTTCAATGATATCGGCGCCAGCCTCCAGGTATTCGGTGTGGATGGCCTTGATGATATCGGGCTGGGTCAGCACCAGCAGGTCGTTATTGCCCTTAAGATCAGACGGCCAGTCGGCAAAACGCTCACCACGATAATCCGCTTCTTCCAGTTTATAGCGCTGGATCATGGTGCCCATGGCGCCGTCGAGGATGAGGATGCGTTGTTTAAGGAGTTCTGCCAAATTCGCCATTTTATTCGCCGTACACTATATAAAGGGCGGCTATTCTAACATGATCGGTTCAAATTCAGTCCTCAGCTCAGCAGCCCCTCCTTGATGCCATCGAGAATGAACTGCATTGCTAGCGCGGCAAGGATCAGCCCGAATAAACGGCTGATGACATTGGCGCCGGTTTCACCTAGGCGGTGGGCGATGTTGGCAGCAAACAGCAGGCAGAGCAGCATCAGCGCCATCACTAGGGTGAGTACGCCCATCAGACCCATTGACGTGGCAATACCGCTGCTGTCTGCCGACATCAGCAACACAGTGGTCATACCACCGGGACCGGCAATCAAGGGGAAAGCTAGCGGGAAAACACTCACATCATCTTTATGTTCGGCCTCGTCTTGCTCGCGTGGGGTGGTAGCACGCAGGCCAGACGATTGGCGTACAACGACCATGTCGATGGCCAAAAGAAAGAGCAGTATGCCACCGGCGATGCGGAATGCAGGCAGCGTGATGCCGAGTAGGGTGAGAAGATTGTCACCAAGTAAAAAGAAGGTCACCAGAATGGCGCCAGAGAGCATGGTGCCGGTGATCGCCATGCGACGACGCTGGCTCTCCGTGTGTCGATGAGTAAGGGCAGCAAAAATGGTGGCTACACCAATCGGATCGATGACAACGAACAGCACGGTAAAGGCGTTGAGCAGGTTTTCCATGCGTTACTTTAGCGCGATTTTTTTCGCTTGAAGGCATTGCCGAGCGCTAGCTGATCGAGCGTGGACTCATCATTCAGAAATTTGTGCCCCAGGATATAGGCTGTTGCCGACCAGGTTTGGTTGAAGTTGGCGCGGCGGCCGATCAGGCGGCCCGCCTTGCCGTCGTAATATTCGGGCCATTGGTCTTGCACCAGACGACGCTTGGCCACCTCAAAGGCCTTTTCGGCCAGGTCCCGGCGTCCCATTTTGATGGCCGCAGCCATGAAGGCCCACAGCAAGGTCGGCCAGCTGCCGCCATTGTGGTAGGACCAGGGGATATTTTTTGGATCGGAACCGGTGAGCAACTGCCATTCGCGCCCCTCCATGGCTGGGTAGAGTATCTTCAGCGGCATGCTGCCAACTAGGTCATTCCAACGTTGATCAAACAAGTTGAGGATCTTGTTTGACTGGTCTGTCGTGGTCAGACCAAATAGGATGGCGAGCAGATTGCCGAGGGAGAAAAAGCGAAAGTCCATTCGTCCCGGGCCCAGATTGCCGACCAGATAGCCGGCGTTGTCGGGCAGCCAGTCCACTACCCAGTCCGGGATGGTCTCCGGGTGAATGTTGAGCATGTTAGCGTTGTCGTGGCCAAACAGCTCGGTCTTGTAGCGGTGAATTTCGTTGAGGCGGCCGGGGTCGAGCCAGTAAAAATTACGCACGTAATCAGTCAGCACCTCAAGGCGCTTGGCGGTCAATTCCATGATGGGATGATTTTGCGCGTCATCATCCCGAAGCAGTTCGACCGAGGCGCACAGCGAAGCGTAAAACAGCGCCTGGATCTCGAGCGGGTGGCCATACACGCTCATGCGTCGATCGATCATGAAGCAACCATCCGGTACCAGCAGGGTGGGAAAGACCTCGAAACGATCGCGCAGACAAATGCCCATGATCAGACGGATGCCGCGCTGGATCTCCTCGCGCTGGGCAAATTCACGGTCGCCGGTGGCGTGCACATAGGCCTGTACCAGAAGGATCCACCACATCATGGAGTCGACTGGGGCAACGCGGCCGATGGCGCGGTCGCCGAAATCGGCGTGGAGCTCTTCGCTGCCATCTTCATGGGTAATCACCTTAAAGCTAGCGGGCATCACCCGTGGCAGCATCTGGTGACCCTCGATTTCTTCCTGGGTATCGCGCACCTTGAGGCTGATTTCGAGGAAGTTTTTGACAATATCAGGCTGATCGTCGAGTAGATAGACAAAGGCGGAGGAGACAAAATCACGCACAAAGCAGTCGGCATAATTGGCGGCGGGGGCATTGGGGTCGTGGCTGGCGACCGTGCCGATCGGTCTGCCCTGATAGGTGATGATCGACTCTTCCAGGACCTGGTAAGCGCTTTTGAGTGAATCCGGCACGTAACCTCCATGAATGTGCAGACGGCAATGATTTGAGTGTAAGTGATAGCGGTGCAGCTTGTGAATAAGTAAGGTGAAAATTTATCTGTTTGAAATACAGTAAAAATTTGGATAAATTCAGTGATGGCTAAAAAACTATAGAAAGCTTTAATTTTAAGTGAGGCTATCAGAATGACCAAAAAACCGGGCTTGAGGGAACGGAAATTCGCCAGGACACGGCTGAAACTGGCGCGGGCGCTGGTTCAGCGGTTGGAGCAAACGCCGCTGGAAGAGGTGGCCGTGCGCGACCTGTGTGACGATGTGGAGGTGTCGGAGGCGACCTTCTTTAACTATTTTCCGCGTAAAACAGACCTGCTCGATTACTACACCCAGCTGTGGATGTTGGAACTGAACTGGCGCAGCCAGCAAGCCGAGGCAAAAGGGCTGGCGGCGATTGCTGTGTCATTCGATTTCATGGCCGCCGCGTTTCACAAGCAGGCTGGGGTGATGAGCGAAATCATCGCCCGTCAGGCCCTGATGCGGGAAAAGCTGGAGCTGGTCGTGGTCGGTCTGGCGGAGCGCCTGATTGCATTCCCTGATTTTGACGGCATTGAAGCGCAGCCAGTGGGGGGTGTGGACAAAGCCTGGCTGCCTGCACTGGAACAGGCCATGCGCAGCGGCGAACTGCCAGCCAATACCCACATCCCGACGGTGATGGTGGGGTTGGCCGCGATTTTTTACGGTGTGCCGCTGGTGCTGCGTCAGGGTAATCCTGCTGCAATATCCAGTATGTACCATCAACAGCTGGCTGTTTTCTGGGCCGGCATTCGCGCCGCCGCTAAAGGATCATCATGAACGACAAAAAACTGAATATTCTATTTTTATGTACAGGCAACTCCTGCCGCAGCCAAATGGCTGAAGGTTGGGCTAAGGCACTAAAAGGGGATAAGTACAATTTCTGGTCTGCCGGTATCGAAACTCACGGTCTCAACCCAAATGCGGTCAAGGTGATGGCCGAGGCGGGGGTGGATATCTCGGGGCACACGTCCGACAATGTCAACGACCTGGGTGTTGAGTTTGATGTGGTTTTCACAGTCTGTGGTCACGCCCATGACACCTGCCCAGTGTTCATCGGTGCGCCCAAGGTGATCCATGTGGGGTTTGATGATCCGCCTAAACTGGCCAAAGAAGCCAGTACCGAGGAAGAGGCCTTGGGCCACTACCGCCGTGTTCGTGATGAAATCCGGGGTTTTATTGAGCGGATTGAAGATAGCTTGGCGTAACGACAGATCTCTTAATTCTCAACAAACGAGGCGCGTCGAAGAGATTCTGCCTTCTGTTTTGTGTTTCACTGCAGATACGAGACCCATAATATAATCCTTCGATCTCATATGACTAAATGAAATGGGTTTAACCCATCTTGTTGTCGTTGCCATATCTGCTGATAGGCCGATTCAATTTCCTGTGTGAACAGCGTTGTATTGAATAACGGCTGTGTTAAGCGGTTCTCTGCCAGCTTCTGTTTTATTGCGTTGATTACTTCAGGTTGCGTGGCCAGTTTCAAAGCCAGTGCCTCGTACGCTTCGTGGTTGTGAGTGATTAGTTCGGGCAGTCCGATTGCGTGCAGCAGGCTGGCAGCGACACGACTGGCAAAGGTGTCGCCTTGGCATGTCACTATGGGCACGCCTGCCCAAAGGGCATCGCTGGCGGTGGTGTGGGCGTTGTAATGAAACGTGTCGAGAAAAAGGTCGGCGTGTTTGTGCCGTGCTAGGTGTTCTGCCTGTTCCATGCGAGGTGCAAAAACAAGTTGCTCGGGATTGACGTTTTGTTTTTGTGCTTGATCACGCAGGTTGTTGCATATGCTTTCGTTTCCTTCGAATAACCACAGCACACTACCTTCCACTTTTCTCAGTAGTCGCATCCATAGGCTGAAGGCATCGGCTGTGATCTTGAAGTTGTTATTGAAACAGCAAAACACAAAACCTGATTCCGGTAATCCTAATTGCTGGCGCGTTGGAATTGTTTCGGCGATTTGGCGTTGTGAATCATTGGCCTGATAGCTGTGGGGCAGTTGCACTACCTTTTCGCTGTACATATCGAATTGCTGTGTGGGTATCACCACCGGGTCGGCGATTATATAGTCGATATAAGGTGTGGCCATGGTGCCCGGAAAGCCTAGATAGTTAACTTGGATAGGTGCTGGGCGCAGTGCAAAGATGCCGGGGCGGCAGTCCTGGGTAAAGCCTTTAAGATCGATCGCGATGTCGATTTCCAGTTCACGCGCTTTTGTTGCAATGGCTTTGTCGCTAAGCTTGGATGCTTCGATGAAATGATCAAAGCCCTTTGTTAATCGTTCGCGCATCTCATCCTGTATGTCTGGCCCAAATGAAAAGGCAAATATCTCAAAGCGGGAGCGGTCATGTTTTTCAAACAACCCCGCCATCAGATAGGCGGTGGCATGGTTGTGAAAGTCAGCCGAGAAGTAAGCGACACGTATACGCTGATGGGCATAGTGTTCGCCATTCCAAAGTGCATGTTCTGCGGCAGGGTATTTGGCTGCGGCAAACAGCATGGCGGATTTTTTTAATTGTGCTGCCGTGGCTGGCAGTGCAAGCAGGTGAAACGGTGGTGGGATTGAGATGCCTTTATCCAAGTCGCGCAGCAGTGCTTTTGTACGTTGATCAAATTGTTGCCAGTCACCCAGCTGCATCTGTGCATGCAGCCGGTCGGCCCGCGCATAAGGATGTTTGGGATTGATCTCGATGGCTTTGTTGTAACTGGTCAAAGCCTCTTTATATTGTTTCAGGTCTCTGAGAATGTTGCCACGGTTGTAGTAGGCGTCGGCATAGTCGGGCTTGATGCTGATGGCCTGATCATAACTTGCAATGGCTTGTTCATGTTGTCGCATTTCATCGAGTACGATGCCGCGATTGTAATAGGCCTCGGCAAAGCCTGGGCTCTGTGTAATCGCTTGGTTGAAGTCGGCGAGTGCCTGTTCATATTGCTGCATCTCCAACAGGGTGGTGCCGCGATTGTTGTAGGCATTGGCATAATTTGGTTTTAGTGCGATTGCCTTGTCAAAACTGGCGATAGCGTCTTCGTGACGGCTGAGTTCTTTGAGTGTATTACCCTGATTGTTGTAGGCCTCGGCGAAATTAGCGTTTAACGAGATGGCTTGGGCAAAACAGGCAAGTGCATCATCATGGCGCTTGAGTTGTAGAAGTGCCAAGCCAAGGTTGAAGTGGATGGCAAAATCGTCAGGTCGGAGCATGGCGGCTTGATTGAAATATTTTATAGCCGAGTCGAACTGCCCCTGTTGCCCGTGCAGTGTTCCCAGTCCATCCAGGGCAAAAAAGTTTTTCGGTTCTGCTTTTAATACGCGTTGGTAGGTTTTTTGCGCTTTTTGCAGCTTGCCCTGTTGATGCAGGGCAATGGCTTGTTTTAGCAGGGCGCTTGTTTGTTGGTTTTCTTGTGGTGGTGTCACGGGTTTACGCAGCCAGCATTAGAATGCGTGTCATCGTAGCACAGTGCAGTCGCTGATCGGAATGTCTGGGCTAGTGTGTCCGGGCCAGCCGTTTTCTGCTATTTACTGGCCCTGGCCGTGCATTGGCAGTACCATAGCCGCCATCAATAAATGGAGTGGTTATGGCTTTAATTACCTTGCGCGGTGTGGTGGTCGGCTTTGGTGGCCCGGCGCTATTAGATGGTGTAGATCTGCAGATCGAACGCGGCGAACGGGTCTGCCTGGTGGGCCGCAACGGTGCCGGCAAATCGACCCTGATGAAGGTGTTGGCCGGGCAAATTGTTCCCGATGATGGCCAGATCGAGCGTCAGCAGGGTTTGGTGGTGACGCGTCTGAAACAGGAGGTGCCACATGACACCACTGGTTCGGTCTATGATGTAGTGGCCGATGGCTTAGGTAAACAGGGTGAGTTGCTGAGTCGTTATCATCATGCCAGTCTGAATTTGGCGACGGATTTCAGCGATGCTGCCATGGCCGAGCTGGAACGGGCCCAGCATGCCCTGGAGGCCAATGACGGCTGGGATGCCAGCCAGCGCGTCGACACTGTGTTATCGCGTCTTGATCTGCCTGCCGATGCTGAATTCAGTTCGCTTTCCGGCGGTCTGAAACGCCGTGTGTTATTGGCGCAAGCACTGGTGCTGGACCCCGATTTGTTGTTGCTTGATGAGCCCACCAACCATTTGGACATAGACGCCATCCGCTGGATGGAAGAGTTTCTGCTCAATTATAAAGCAACGCTGCTATTTGTTACCCATGACCGTATGTTGTTGCAGCATCTGGCGACACGCATTATCGATCTTGATCGTGGCCGGCTGACCTCCTGGCCCGGCGACTATGCCACTTATCTGGAACGCAAAGAAGCTGCCCTCGAATCAGAAGAAACCGCCAATGCACTGTTTGATAAACGCATGGCGGAAGAGGAGAAGTGGATACGTCAAGGCATTAAGGCGCGCCGCACCCGCAACGAAGGCCGCGTGCGGGCCTTGAAAGCGATGCGTCAGGAACATAGCGAACGGCGTAAGCGCATGGGTACGGCCAACATCCAAACCCAGGCGACAGAGCTGTCTGGCAAGATTGTTATTGAGGTCGAGGGCGTTAATCAGGCCTATGGCGACAAGCTTATCCTGAAGGATTTTTCTACCACCATCCTGCGTGGTGACAAGATTGGCATCATCGGTCCGAATGGCGCTGGCAAATCTACATTGTTGAAAATTCTATTGGGCAAACTCGAACCACAAAAAGGTGATGTCAAATTAGGCACCAAACTGGAAGTTGCCTATTTCGATCAGCACCGCGCCCAGCTCGACCCGGAAAAGACCGTGATCGATAACATCAGCGATGGTCGTGATGAAATCACTATCAATGGCAAGCCACGCCATGTCATCAGTTACATGCAGGACTTTCTCTTTTCTCCGCAGCGGGCACGTACGCCGGTGAAGGCTTTGTCCGGTGGCGAGCGTAACCGGCTGTTGCTGGCCAAGCTGTTTACCAAACCTGCCAACATGCTAGTCATGGATGAGCCGACCAATGACCTGGACGTGGAAACCCTCGAGTTGCTGGAAGAGTTGTTGATTGATTACAAAGGCACACTGCTGCTGGTCAGCCATGATCGTGCCTTTATTAATAATGTGGTTACTGACTCGCTAGTGTTCGAAGGCAATGGTCAAGTAAATAACTATGTCGGTGGTTATGATGACTGGTTGCGCCAGCGTAAGCTCAATGAGGAAAAGCCTGTATCCAAGTCCAAGTCTAGCGAAAAAAAAGTTAAACAAGCGCCAACCAAAAAACTGAGTTATAACGATCAGCGTGAGTTGGATGCCTTGCCGAAAAAGATCGAGGTGCTGGAAACAGAGCTTGAACAGATTCAGCAGGCCCTGTCTGATCCCGAATTATATCAAAAGCAAGCAGACAAAGTGCCAACGCTAAATGCAAGGCGTGAAGAGGCCGAAGCTGAACTCGCCCATTGTTATGAGCGCTGGGAAGTGCTTGAAGGCTAGAGCTGAATTATTTGTAGACGTAGGGTGCGCATTGCGCACCATTGGAATATCTAATACCACCATGCCTATCTCGCGCCGGGTTTTATTTATTGATGGGTATAATGGTGCGCGGTAAGTACCCTGCCTGGCTAGATCATGGCTTCTAAAAAAAATATTTTTTATCAAATGACATAAGTAATAACCGCAAACCCTTTAATAACATAATTTTCACTAACTATCGGGCTGTCAGTAACTTCATTGCTTAGAGATTCGACAGAAAGGTTCAACACAAACAACCAATCTCTTGTGATCTCGATAAATGTTCCAAAACCCGCTTCAACGCTAAACACATCATCAAGAGCATAAGCTTGACGATCGACGCTGGCTTTATTCGCCGGCACACCAAAATCATGATTCGCGAGCTTCGAGCTAGTCCAGTTGAATGCAATTTCTGGAGTAAATCTCACAACACCTAACTGTAATGATTTGTCGAGCTCGATACGGGCTTCTGCGCCGCCTATCTTATTGAGTACATCATGCTGATAACTTGCTGAAACATCGAATCCGCCTGACAACACTGCTTGTAAGGCCAGGCCTGCCATGAATGTATCGCTGCGATCACCCATGTCTGTAAGAAAATCACTATCGCTCTCATTGTATACGCCTATCCGGTATCTGCCAGTTGCGGCAAGCCGGAGTTTTCCGCTACCGATAAGTCCTAACTGGATATTTGGTCCATAAATCTGAAGTCGTTCGCCGGTATAGCTAATTGCAGGAATCACCTGGGTTACCGCATCCTTATAATTACGATATGGACTGCTTCTTGCGATAAGGCCGACACCAACACCGATGCGGCCAAATTTACCTAGTGGGCGATACAGCTCCACATCAAATGTGCGTGATTCCCCTTCTTTTAATATAAAGGCAGCGCGTTTATAACTGGGTGGGCCTTTGGGTCGGTAGCGGTTAGAATATCCAAGTGGCTCTTTTGGAATGCCGATAAAATTCTTATCGATTCGATCGTTATCATTTTCATCGTAGTAGGTTAGTAGGGCGTATTCACCAGGATCAATGTTCTTTATAAGATATTCTTTGCGACCATCGAAAGAATACTTAACAACCATCGCGGGGTCACGTAGATCACCAAACGTATTGGCTGAATCAAATAACACAAAAGCTACTGTTCCAGATGCCAGTGGGTTATTAATCCGTATGGCTAGTTCCGCAGCACTCACCTGTGGACAGCATGTAAGGAGGAATAAGCAACATAGAAAATATTGTGATGGATTATATGTTTTCATCTTATGGCTTA
>CALZIQ010000024.1:2500-35456 GCA_945787735.1 uncultured Chromatiaceae bacterium
CGTCAGAGATAGACATAATCTTGCCAAACATCTCGTCGGCGGATTCGTGTATACCTATATAGTTATTGAGCGACTTGGACATCTTCTGCACACCATCCAGACCTTCTAGAATGGGCATGGTTAATACACACTGCGGTTTCTGACCGTACACTTCCTGCAGTTGGCGCCCAACGAGTAGATTGAACTTCTGATCCGTTCCGCCCAGCTCCACATCCGCCTTCATTGCCACCGAGTCATAGCCCTGCACCAATGGATAGAGAAATTCGTGAATGGCAATTGGCTGCCCACTGGAATAACGTTTATTGAAATCATCCCGCTCCAACATGCGTGCCACGGTATGTTTTGCGGATAACTGAATCAGGTCCGCCGCACTCATTTCACCCATCCAGCTGGAGTTGAACATCACCAGCGTTTTTTCTGGGTCCAGGATTTTGTAGATTTGCTGCTCATAGGTGCGCGCATTTTCGATCACTTCATCGCGGGTCAGGGGTTTGCGTGTGACATTTTTGCCCGTTGGGTCACCGATCATGCCAGTGAAGTCGCCAATCAGAAACATCACCTCATGGCCAAGGTCCTGAAACTGCCTCAGCTTATTTATTAACACCGTATGCCCTAGATGCAAATCAGGGGCTGTTGGATCAAAACCTGCCTTGATCCTTAAAGATCGCCCCTCTTTCAGGCGCTCAACCAACTCCTCTTCTCGCAGAAGCTCATCCGCACCACGCTTTATTAACTCCAGCTGTTCCGCTACTGCACTCATGAATACCCTCTATATCTTCAAAAAACTCGTACTTGGCTCAATAGAGCAAAAGGCGCATTATAAATGGGAACAGCCTGACACTTCGACCAAATCTCCACTTTTTCATTGACGGCTCTATAATGTGGCGCTAACGTTTTAATATGTAGGCCCTTTTTTGTGAGCCGGGTGAGGTTTTGAACAAAATGCGCTTAAATAAGGATGAACAAGTGCCGAAAACTATTAATACCATGATCGGCAAAAATCTACATTGGCTGCTTGTTCTAGGCGGAACAGTAATTCTAGGCACTGTTATTGGCATCCTGCCAGACAATGCGGAAGCTACACGCGCGCTTGAAACAAACGCACCGGCAACAGTCATTGAACACGAGGCTGCGCCCACCACCCTTGACATTCCCTCCCGCTCGGCAACACAAACCGAACCCGCTGCGGCCCCCATCGAACAACCAGGCGAATGGCACACAGTCAAAGTTAAATCCGGCGACAATCTTTCACTGATGTTTGCGCGCAATAACCTTAGCCCGCAAGAGCTGTACAAAGTTGCTTCAAACAAGCATGCCGCCAAGCAATTAAAAAATCTTTTTCCAGGCGACGAGATAAATCTGCGCATTGATGAAGGCACACTGACCGAACTCAGCTATGAATTTGATCTTGGCCAGAGCCTGCATATGATACGTGATGGCGATTCGTTCGAAGCAGAGATCATCGAAAAACCATTGGAATACCGCACCGCTCAGGCAACAGGTGTGATTAAAGACTCACTCTTCTCGAGCGCACAAACAGCCGGACTGTCAGACAAACTCACCATGGAACTGGCCAGCATTTTTGGCTGGGACATCGACTTCGTACTCGACATTCGTCAGGGCGACAGTTTTGCCGTCATTTATGAAGAAGTCTTTCTGGATGGCGAAAAAGTCCGCGACGGCAATATCGTCGCCGCCACCTTCAATAATAAGGGCACCGCTTATCAGGCGATCCGTTATGCCGATGCAAGTGGCCGCAACGATTATTATTCACCCGATGGCCGCAGCATGCGCAAAGCCTTTTTGCGCACGCCAGTCGATTTTTCACGCATCAGCTCACGCTTTAACCTAAAGCGCAAACACCCGGTGCTGAATACCTTTCGCGCCCATAAAGGTGTCGATTACGCCGCCTCAAGAGGCACGCCCATTAAGGCCACCGGTGATGGCAAAGTAATTTATCGCGGCACAAAGGGTGGTTACGGCAAAACTGTGATCATTCAACATGGCAGCAGTTACAGCAGTCTGTATGCTCACATGTCGAATTACAAACGCGGCGTGCGCAATGGCACACGCGTCAAACAGGGCCAGATCATCGGCTATGTTGGCAGCTCAGGCCTGGCAACGGGTCCTCACTTACACTACGAATTTCGCGTTAACGGTGTGCACCGCAATCCCTTAACGATAAAACTGCCCGATGCACAGCCCCTGTCGAAGCAATACATGGCCGATTTCCAGAGCCATGCCAATCCGCTGGTTGCCAGCCTGAGCCTGCTTAGCAAAATTAGCGTCGCCTCCACCGATCTCTAACACCATCATGACCTACTACATCGGCCTGATGTCAGGCACTAGCATGGACGGGATTGATGCGGCCCTGCTAAATTTCAGTGACAACAAATGCCGTGTACTTGACAGTCATAGTCATGAGATTCCTGCTAAGCTTATCACCCGCTTGCAAAAAGTCATTCAGAGCGAAATTTTCAATATCAGAGAACTGGGCACACTGGATGTAGAACTCGGTAAACTCTTTGCCGAAGCAGCTAAACAACTCCTGCGCAACAACCAAACAAACGCCAGTGAAATCATCGCCATCGGCAGTCACGGCCAAACCGTTTTCCACGCGCCCGACTGTAACCCTCCCTTCACCCTGCAAATCGGCGACCCCAACACCATCGCCCAACTAACGGGTATTACTACCGTTGCCGATTTTCGCCGCAGAGATATGGCAGCAGGAGGGCAAGGCGCACCACTGGCACCGGCATTTCATCATCATTATTTTCGCTCGGATGCGCACAATCGTGTGATCCTGAACATCGGCGGCATTGCCAATATCACCGTACTTTCAGCCGACAAGCAGAAACCCGTTTTTGGATTCGACACCGGCCCCGGCAACTGCCTGCTCGACAGCTGGATAAAACAACATCTCAACCAACCGTTCGACACAAACGGTGAATGGGGAACAACTGGCACGACTATTCCAGAGCTACTAGCGTCATTGCTGCAAGACAATTACTTCAGTCTTGCAGCACCCAAAACGACGGGGCGCGAATATTTCAATCTGCACTGGTTAAATCAACACAGACCAAATGATGAACCGCAAAACACCCAGGCAACCCTGGCACAACTCACTATTGAGAGCATTGCTCGGGCCATCGAAATCCACGCCCCCGATACAGACGAGGTCTATGTTTGTGGTGGCGGGGCGTTTAATACGGCCTTAATGCAAGGCCTGGATGCACGATTAAACAACAGCGCAGTAACAACAACCAGCGAACTGGGCGCAGATCCTGAATGGGTAGAAGCGGCGGCTTTCGCCTGGCTGGCAAAACAAACCCTGGCGCATCGCCCCGGCAACATAAGCAGTGTCACCGGCGCGAACGAGGCCGTCATTCTCGGCGGCATTTACCCAGGCAAACAGCGCACAAAATAAAAAAGCCAGGACCATCCGGCCCTGGCTTTTTAGATTGCTTGAAAACGTAAAACTAAACCGAGAAGGAAGAACCACAACCACACGTGGTTGAGGCATTTGGATTACGGATTACAAAATGCGAACCCTCAAGGTCATCCTTGTAATCAATCTCTGCACCGTTTAGATATTGATAGCTCATGGGATCAATCAACAGACTCACGCCTTCTTTCTCAACCACGGTATCGCCGTCATTGACGCTTTCATCAAAGGTAAAACCATACTGAAAACCAGAACAACCACCACCGGTAATATAAATGCGCAGTTTGAGCGCCGCATTGCCTTCTTCTTCAATCAGCTCGCGCACTTTGTTCGCAGCACTATCTGAAAAATCTACCGGTGAAAAGCTATCTGTTTCTGCTGTCGCTGTACTCATGAGACACCAAACCTTTAAATATTAACAATGATTGGGAGGATTATACCGCAGAATGGCAGTCAGGAAAAACCACTATACCACTTATAAATAAATGGTTATTTAGGGCTAAGCAGCATATCGTCCTGAGGGCTCACCACATCTGCAACTGTTCCAGTTGATTCAATCTCGTGCACCAGATTGCCATTCACTTCCGCCCCCATGGCCATCTCTATCAGGTTGTAGTACACATTACCTATGACCTTGGCATTTGCCGCCAGTTCAACCCGCTCGCTCGCGCGCACATCACCAATGACCGTGCCATTGAGAATGATATTAGGCACACTCACTTCACCTTCAACCACCCCTTGATCACTCAAGGTCAACAATGAGTCGGGATCTGTCGAACTGACATTACCCTTGAGCTTGCCATCAATATGAAAACCGCCACTGAACGCCACGTCGCCGCTCAGCACGGTATTTTGGCCAATCAGGGAATCAATCTTGGCTGACTTCCGTTTCTTATTGCTAGAAAACATCTTCAGGACACTCCGTTTCCGTTAAATAGTTGTCATACATACCAATACATCGTTATCGGTAACAACAAAGCTGAAGTTTAACTCACCAGCAAAACTAGGCTACCTAACCTGCGTCCATCGGCCAAGGAAATGACTTGCTGATCGCCTTTCGCCCTTGCGGCGCCATTTCCACGATCACATTACGCGGCAAAAAGTTTTCCGGCAAACGGATATCGCCTTCCATACGCTGAAAGTAGCGGAAGCGAAAATCCCGGCCAATACTGTCATTCGGAGTGATATCTCTGAAATCCAGCGTCTGCGGCTCCCCCCCCTGCACCCCCTGCAGGTGAAGTTTTACTACGCCCTTCACAAAACGATCATTTTTTAGCACTTGGCTCATCACAAGCTCAAAGTGATAGAGACCCTCCTCAACGGCAGGCTCCAGTTTGAAGGTTTGGATATTCAAACCGGCCTGACGCTCACTTGGTGACACAATACCGCGATAAAACTCAACCTCCTCGCGCAACTCCAGAATCTCCTCCTGCAGTGTCTTAAGGTCATTGCGCACCACCTGATAGGTCTCCCCATCGATCGCCTGAGTGCGTTCAAGTATAGTCACCTGTTCTGAAAGACCGGCATTCGTGCGTGCCAGCTCTTCGACTTTAACCTGTAACTTTTCCTGTTCAGCAGCCGCTTCAAAACGATGATAACCGGCCCGATACTGACCCAGCTCATAAAAGGCAAGAGCAAGCAGCAGTCCACCCATCCAAGCAGCGATAACCATGGCGCGCCGCCAGGGCTGGTGACTCTTGACGATCATTTCACCCGTTTTCACAGCATCTCATCCTTGAATCCGCATTTTCTGATGTCAGGGCAACAACGCAATAATTTCCAGACCTGCCTGCTCATCCAGATCAAACAAGATATTCATACTTTGCACTGCCTGACCTGCGGCCCCTTTTACCAAGTTATCGATCACTGACAGCACCACCACCGTGTCACCACCTTGGGGACGATGGATGGCAATACGGCACTGATTGGCGCCCTTGACGCTGCGCGTTTCCGGATGGGCACCGGCCGGCATAACATCGACAAAGGGCTCAGACTCATAGCGTTGTTGATAAAGTGATTGCAGATCCGTATCACTTTTTAAAGTTGCATAAAGCGTGGCATGGATACCGCGAATCATAGGTGTCAGGTGCGGCACAAAGGTTAAGCCAACCTCACCTTTCGCCATTTGCACTAAACCTTGGCTAATCTCAGGCAGATGGCGGTGACCAGGCACAGCATAAGCCTTCATGCTTTCGCTCGCTTCACACATCAGGGTACCGACGTTGGCCTTGCGTCCAGCACCACTGACACCCGACTTGGCGTCAGCGATTAGATGATTCACATCTATCAGCCCCTGTTCCAACAGCGGCATAAAACCCAGCTGCACTGCGGTGGGATAACAACCAGGGCAGGCAATCAGACGCGCCTGCTTTATCGCCTTACGATTTACCTCAGGCAGACCATACACTGCTTCATCCACCAACTCGGGTGCAGTATGCTGCATGCCGTACCAGCGCTCCCATACAAGAATATCCTTGATACGAAAATCTGCCCCCAGATCGATGACCTTGACACCGTTTTCTATCAACTCCCCAGCGCTCTTCATCGCCACCCCGTGCGGCGTAGCAAAAAAGACCACATCGCATGATGACAAAGCCTCTACCGAAGGCTCGCTAAAACAGAGATCCACCTTATCGCGCAGATTGGGAAACATATCGGCCACCGGCATACCCGCCTCTGAGCGGGAAGTAATCACCCTCAGTTCAACCTTGGAGTGGCCCGCCAATAGGCGCAGCAACTCAACGCCGGTATACCCTGTTCCGCCAACTATGCCTACTTTAATCATGTTTCATGTTTCCCTAAATATTCTTTCAAACAACTGCCCTACAAAATAACAGATTTTTTCCTGAACGATTATTCTTCATTAGCGACAAAAACACGCATGACATAGGCCGCAACCGCCGCAACTTGCGCATCATTTAGCACATGACGCCAGGCCGGCATGGTAGTACCGGCTAGACCATCGCGAATGACGGTTTGCAGTCGTTCATTCATCATGCCTTGCATTTTGTTTAGATTGCGCGGATGTGGTTCGAGAAAGGCCCCAATCCAATTTCGTCCCGTGCCGTCGGCAGCATGGCAAAAGGCGCAATTGGCCTGATAGAGTAGCTCGCCTTGTTTCTCCTGTGTCGACAACGCCTCCATCACCGGCACCTGGTCATGAATCGAATACGGCGTAGCGGCAGAGACCGCATCCGGGATGCGATGAGAATAACCACTGCGCGGAAACGACACCGCACGCGGATCCCAGGCAATGCCTTCATCTACGACCTTGGCGCGATCATGGCAAGTGATACAACTGGCCATGAACAACTCACGGCCTTGCTGCTGTTCCGGCGTCAATTGCTCAAAAGCTGTGTCGAGTGGAATCTCACCAGTTGCGAAAGGAAAGGCAATGGCATAACGCTCATGCTCAGGCCAGCCATTGCCCTCGGTGTGATAACGCGTATTGAGCTTTTCGCTGTGCATGAAAGCCTGGCGGACAAAATCCACCACCAGCCCGATCTGTTCCGCATTCAGTGTATTACTGAAACCGGCCATACCAGTATCCATGCGGCCATCGGTGACGGATTTGATCATGCGCTCGCGTGGCAAATCCGCCAACCGAGTATTCGTAAAATCTCGCGGCGGAGGCGATAGATAGGTTGCCGCCAGGGTCTTGGCATCCCCGGCATAGCCGTGACAGAAATAACAGTAGTAGTTATAGAGATCACGCCCCTTTTCAAAGGCCGTGGCCGCCTGACTGCCGGCAGCAATCTCAACGGTTGAAGGGATTGATTCAGCTTGGTCTAAGGGGCTTTTTTTTTATCCAGCATTGTATCCAGCCCTGGACTTTCCAGAATCTCATCGGGATTGGGATGAATGAAATCCTGGTAGACAAACTCGGCCACATCAGCCAGCTGCTGAGCAGAAAGGACCTTACTCCAGGCCGGCATCACTGTCCCGGGTTTGCCGATGCCGATGGCGCGAAACAGGGCGGGTCGATTCAGCATATTGCGCGAATCGACATGCAGGAAATTACGCGGTTTGGGCTGGATGAAATGAGACCTCGGCCCCAGACCATCACCACGCACGCCATGGCAGGTGCTGCAATTGCGCAAATAGATATCGCGGCCCGAACCAAAATCACCGACCAGACCACCCGGGAAAGGTGCATTCATATCCACGGCATGTCCCTGGGCATGTTGCTCCAGACGCGGTGCCATGGCAGAGGATCCAATCGAGGACGGCGCACGCCCGTGCGGCGCAGATGCACCTTGACCACCGCCAGTATGTCCTCCCATGCCGGCCGCCGCCCCGGAGAGATCCGTCATGCCGGCATCTGCCACAACCGGCCCTTTCATGAAAGTTTGGCGGATGTAATCTACTACAGATTCGATATCTTCTTCAGATAGACGGTTGGAAAATGACATCATGGCCGTCTCTTTGCGGCCAAAGCTCACCGAGGCAAGCATGCGCTTGCGCGTTAAAATGCGACGTGCCTGTGGCGAAGTGAAATTGCGCGGTGGCGGGTTAAGTACCGAATTGGTCCAGGTGGCACCATTGCCACGGTCGCCATGACAAACACGACAGTGCTCTTCATAGATTTCCCGGCCACGCTGCAGGCGTGGCTCGTCCACCGCCAGCTCTTCTTCGGATGGCGGCAGCTGCATAAAACTACGACGGATATAATCCACCACCCCTTCAATCTGGGCCATGTTCAGCCGACCGAGCCAACCTATCATGGCCGTGCCTTCGCGGCCCTGCACCACTGAGGTGATCATGCGCTTGCGATTCAGCTCTGCCGCCGCGCCTGGAGTGGAGAAATCGCGCGGTTTCGGATCAAGCCCAAAACGGGCTCGGCTCTGACCATCCCCCCGGTCGCCATGACAAACCGCACAATTTTCACGGTAGATCTGACCCGCCTCATTCATGGAAATAGGTTCAGCTGCCGCCAATGTAGGTAGTGCAAGCAGCAAAAACAATGATGAAACCAGAGATTTAGAAATTGAAAACCGCATCCGTCGCCTTACAATCAGGACATCTTGAGCTTGGCCGCAGAGAGAAATCCTGCCAACCATCCAGGAACGGGATATTTTCCACTAAAATAACCATTTGCGCTACCCAAGCTAGGCCTTGTATGCTTGGTTGTTAGAGTTGTGTATTCAAAGATGGTTCTCGACTGTGTTGAAACGCTTAACAAAAAACCTGTTTAGCCTGGCCTGCTTATCCCTGGCAATATCTGCCACGGCTGAAGCCGGCACCATCTTGGGCTCCAAACACGATTTTACCGGCCTTAATGAACGAGCCGGTGTCGCGGCCATGTCGGGGCTGGCATTCGCCGATTACGGCAATCCCTGTGTCTATTGCCACCTGCCACCTGAAAAGGAGGGGGCCGACTCGACCACATTGGGTGGCATTCCAGGCTGGAACCGTTTCAAACCCGCAGTCGATACTGCTTACGATCTCTACGATTCGCGCACACTCGACAATAAAGTCAAAACCCCTAGCCCGATTAGCTTGCTCTGCCTCTCTTGCCACGACGGCACTCTTGCAGTGGATATGACCGTATTCCAACCTGACACCTGGGACAGCAGCGAGGACGCTTCGCTGCATTTACGCCTAAATGGCGGTGACAGCCTGATGAACTGCGGCAAGTGTCATAACGGCATCGCCGCCCACAGCATCGAAATCAAACACATCGGCACCGACCTGCAAAATGATCACCCTATCTCAATGGAATATGCTGGCCTGAACACTAAAGACCCCGATTTCCGCCCTGTCGATCATGACTATGGTTTTGACAATGGCGTGAAGCTCTACGACAACAAGGTCGAGTGCGCTACTTGTCATAATGTCCACAACCCCGACGTCAATCTGTTGTTGAGAACTGGCGCCGAGCGGCTGTGCGAAACATGCCATATCAAATAAACCCCCGGTTACACCGATTCGTTTTATTGCTGGTATCACTTGCTCTGGCAGCCTGCAGCAGTGCCCCGCCGATGGAGGACTTCGATCCTCCCGTCTATCCCGCTGCACCCGACGAACCACGCTTTATCTTTGAGCGTTCACTGCGTTACAACACCAACGTAGAACCTCTCACTGCCAGCAAAAAGCTACGCCGTTATGCCACCGGCGAGGTCGATGACATCAAAGGCCTAGTCAAACCCTATGGCGTCGCCGCCCACAATGGACGTGTCTACGTCACCGACACGGTACAACGTTCGGTAGTCATGTTTGATATCAGCAACAGCAGCTACAAAGAATTTGGCAACGAAAAACCAGGCCAGCTGTTCAAACCAGTCGGCATTGATATCTCCAGCGAGGGGGAGGTGTTTGTTGCCGATGTCAGCGCCCAACGCATTGTCGTGTTTGATTCTGAAGGGACTTTCCTGCGCTTTATCGGTGGCAAAGACCATTTCAGACGGCCGGCCGGTGTTGCTGTCTCCGCCGATGCCAGCAAAGTCTATGTTATCGACACCGGCGGCGTGGACAGCCAAGCACACCACATGTTTATCTTCGATGCCCATAGTGGTGAACATCTGTCCACCGTGGGTGAGCGTGGCAGTGAAGCCGGTCAGTTTAATCTGCCACTGCAGATCAGCAGCGCCGCAGATGGCACTGTCTATGTCGTCGACAAGGGTAACTTTCGCATCCAGTCTTTTGATGCCGACGGCAATCATCTGGCAAGCTTCGGCAGCATCGGTCGTTATCCGGGACAGTTTTTCAGCCCCAAAGGCGTTAGCACTGACAGAGATGGCAACATCTATGTGGTCGATACCGCCTTCGGCAACACCCAGATTTTCAACCCGGCTGGCGAACTATTGATGGTGATCGGCCAACGCGGCCAGTCCAGCGCCCCGGGCAATTACATGCTACCTGCCGGCATCGATGTAGATGAAGATGGGCGTATTTACATTGCCGACCAGTTTTTCAGGAAGGTGGATGTCTATAAACCGATAGGGCTGGAAGAAGAAAACAGCTCGGCGAAATAATTAGAGTTTCCAGGGTGAACAACGCAACCACTCAATCAGGTCATCGGCCGTTACCGGCGGGCACATGTAATATCCCTGCACCGCATCACACCCCATCTCTTTGAGCGTGTCATAAATCTGTTTGCTTTCCACCCCTTCAGCCACCACAGTAATCCCAATATTGTGAGCCAAGTCGATGATGGAGCGAACGATCACGGCATCACTTTCATCCTCCAGCATGCCGCTGACAAAGGACTTGTCGATCTTGAGCTCATCCACAGGCATCTGTTTCAGATGCGCCAACGAAGAATAGCCGGTGCCAAAGTCATCGATCGACAGCTTTACCCCCATGGTGCTGAGACTATTTAAGACCTCGAGCGCACGACCAGGGTCGGCCATAATCGCCGTCTCTGTAATCTCTAGTCGCAGACGACAGGCATTCGCCCCATTCTCTTCAATCAGATGTGCCACCTTATCTGGAAAACGCGGATCTTGCAGATTACGCACAGACAGATTTACTGCCACATCCATCTGCATATCGTCATCATGAAAATTGCTGCACGTATTCAGCCCCGCTTTAAGCGCCCAAAGACTCAAAGGTGCAATCAGGCCGGTCTGCTCTGCCAGCGGCACAAACTCATCTGGATACATCAAACCATGCTCAGGATGGCGCCAACGCACTAATGATTCCACGCCACAGACCTTGCCCGAACTGAGATCGACCTTGGGTTGGAAGTAGAGCTGTAACTGATTCTGCTCGATCCCACCGCGCAATTCACCCAGCAGGGCAAGGTTGCGTAGGCTATGCTGATCACTGGAGGGATCATACACCGCTGCACCGCGATGCTCGCGCTTGGCCACATACATAGCCACATCGGCGCGTTGAAGCAGGGTCACCTCATCCTCACCATGCTGTGGGTATTGGGTAATGCCGATACTCCCTCCCACATGCAGGACCTGCTCACCGATCGAAAGTGGCTCCTCGATTGCATTCAACAATTTATCTGCAAGCGAGCGGGCCTGCTCCAGAGTGGTATTGGGCAGCAGGATTGCGAACTCGTCACCGCCGAGACGGGCTATGGTATCCGACTCACGCAGAATTTCACGCATACGTTCCGATACCTGTTGCAATACCGCATCACCATATTGATGCCCCAGCGTGTCATTTATATCCTTGAATCGATCCAGATCCATCACCAGCAAAGCCAGCTCATGGTGCTCGCGCTGCGCCAGCAAGATGCCTTGGCGAATACGATCAGACAATAGAGAGCGGTTGGGTAATTCGGTCAAGGCATCATGCAAGGCCTGATGCTGCAAGGCCTCAGTCTGACGTTTGTTTTCAGTTATATCCCGACCGATTGCAACAAAGAAACGTCGTTCACCGATATGCATCTCACTCAGGGCGAGTTCGAGCGGAAAATTTGAACCATCCTTACGCTGACCAACAAGTTCCGTGCGGTTATTGATCAGCCGGCCTTTACCAGTGACCAGATAACGGTGGATATATCGGTCATGCTCCTTGCCATAGGGTTCCGGCATCAGCACCGAAACATTCTGACCGATCAAATCATCCGGTTCGTAACCGAACATCTTTTCGACGGCATGATTAATGGTATCGATAACGCCATTTTCATCGGTAGTGATAATGGCATCAAACGCATTTTCGGTGACGGCTCGTATGCGCGTCTCATTGGAAACTAGATCTTCCTGCATCTGGTTGAACACTGAAGCAACCTGACCCAACTCATCACGCCACTGCATTGGCAGCTCTACATGGCGCTCACCCGCCCCGACCTGCATAATGGCGTCTTTGAGGCGATTAATCGGATTCAACACGCTGACACGCAAAATCACCAACACTGTCAGCGCAATCATCAACACCAGCAAAGCGGCAATCGCCCAAAGGCTGATGCGCATTGACTCGATCCTCGCTACTCCCTTCTCACGCGACAGACTCAACTTTAATACACCACGCAGAGGACTGGGATCATAACCGTGACAGGTCAAACATTCCGTATTGGCCTCGATAGGTTGCAATACGGTGATCTCATCACGAAAACGCAGATCCAGCGCCACTTCGCCCTGCAACGCCTTTGTAAAACTTCCTTCCGTGGGCATAGGCACATGCTGAGGCGGTGTCGACTCGCGTTCAAACACTGTATCACCAAGAAATTCATTTACTTGCTTGACCGAGGAAAGATCAGTAAAAGCCTCCACCCCATCGCGCCGCAGCACTTCAATATCCACTACCCCGGGGGCACCATGCATACTGTCGAGCCATTCGCGAGCCATCACCCCCTGGCCATTCAGCATCAGGATACGCAGACTGGCCAGCAAGGTCTGCGCATGGCTTCTAGCCTGGTCTATCTCTTCATTCTGGATTGCACGTGTAAGCTGACGCTCGATAAGGACGCCCGACACCAGCACCAGTACCAACAGCACTGACGATAAAATCAGCGCCAAGCGTATACCAAGACTCTTCACAACAATAACCAGTTAAGCGCCTATTGGCCCCAACCCTGCTCGATGTGAGCAACCCCACCGTAGCTGCCGATCCATAAATCCCCCGCCCGACCATTGGTCATGGAAAAGACGTTTTCTGCATACAGACCATCATTCATAGTTTTGACGGAAAAAGTCTCACTGGCACGATCAAACCTTGCAAGACCCTTGCTGGTGCCAATCCAGAGATTCTCCTGCGGATCGAGATAAAGCATGAAGATATGATTGGCCGGCAGACCGTCAAATGAAGTGTAATTCGTCCACTCACCATCCTTAAAACGCGCCAGTCCGGCGCCCCAGGTGCCGGCCCAAACGGTGCCGTCCTGCTGCACCTGCATGGAGATGACATAATTCGGATTGTAGGCCACATTCACATTTTGCAGCCCCTGCTCCTCTTTCTGGCGGGAATGGTGCATCGAGGCCTGCCCTGGGTCGCTCTTAAACTGAATCGCATTCTTCACGATTTCATAGTCGGCACCCAAGCCTTCCTCATGCTGCCAGTTGGTCCACTGATTATCTCGATATAAGGCCAACCCAGCCTCGGTGGCCAGCCAGATATCGCCATTGGCGCCCTCTTCCACGCCGTAAACCCAGGGGTTTGGCAGGCCGCCATTGGTATTTTCTACCGTAAAGGTTTGCCAGGCATCCGGATTATCAAAATCACCGCCACGGACAAGATTGGCGCCTGACCAGGTGGCAATCCAAACATCACCATTGGCAAGTTTCATCACGTCATAGACAAACTGGTCCGCCAGACCTTGGGGAATATTGATGATCTGCCAGGTATCGGCCTCGGGATCGAACAGGGCCAGGCCTCCACCATAAGTGCCAATCGCCATACGGTGATCCAGACGACTGATATGAAAAATGCCATTGGATAACAGCCCCGCATTTTTATTATTGAACAGTTGGTAATCATCCAGCTCGGTATCGTAACGGATCACCCCGCCCGAGGTGCCAACCCAAACATACTGGCCATCGGCATAGATGCTTTTGACATTGCGGTTGCCTACCCGGAAGTGGCTAAAGCGCGGACCATCGGCGGCATCGGGAAACAAGGCCACGTCACGTTGCGCCTTTTGTTGTGTCGCAGGCGCGCTTGCTGCAGCTGGCTTCTGTTTAGCCACCGGCGCGTCACTACCACCTTGCTGTCCCAGTTGAAAGGCAGCTACGATGACAGCGGCGCCGACCAGCACGCCCAGTGCCACGAGAGTTGGATTAAACTTCATTCTGCTTCACCTGCATCCTGTTCTGTTTCAGCCTGTTGGCCAAAACGGGTCACGCCGCCGCGTGTGCCGACCCAAACCTCATTGTTGGGTAAGACGGCTATGGTGTAGACATGCTCAGATAACAAGCCATCTTCGCGGCCATAGTTGTACCAGCGCTCACCATCGAAACGACTCAAGCCGCGATTGGTGCCAAACCAGAAATTTCCGTCATCGCCCTCGGCAATACTGTAGACGATGTTACCGGCCAGGCCATTCTTGATGCTGTAATTATTCCACTTTTCACCATCGAAACGACTCACACCGCCCCCCCAGGTGCCAGCCCATACCTGGTCGTTTTTGTCCACGTGGATTGAAAAAATATAGTTGGGGTTGTAGGTAGACTGGCCTTCAGCCATTACATTTAGATCGTGACGCTCACGCGTACCCAGTCCGGTATTGAGGCTAATGGGCAGGTTTTCATCATTCGCGGCACCCAAGCCCTCTTTGTGGGTCCAGGCACGCCAGCGCTCACCATTAAACATAGAGACACCACCTTCGGTGCCAAACCAGACCTGCTGTTTTGAGTCGACGCCAATACCGTAGACCCACTCATTCACAAGCTCATCGAAATAGGTCTTGAATTCGCCCGTGGCCGGATCCCACAAATTGGCGCCGGCCCAGGTGCCGATCCAGACCTTGCCATCGGCCTGTTGATTGAAACTGTAGACCCAGTAATCGGCCAGACCATGCATGGGGAAAAACACCTGCCAGTCATCCGCCTTGTAACGCGAACTGCCGCCGCCATTGGTACCAAACCATTTATAGTCATCCTGATCAACAAAGATGGCAAACACATATTCATTGGCCAGACCATCGGCACGGGTAAAGGTATTGCGGGGGGATTGATCGGTCAGATTCACTTCATGCACACCGACCGAGGTACCAACCCAGATGCTGTTCGCCGTCGGATCCAAGGCTAGCGAACGCACATAGACCTCGCGGCCAACCTCGAAGGCATCAATAACCTTCCATGGGTCAATTACCTCAGTTGACTGATCCGCGACCGCAGTGGCATCCGGTTTTGATTCCTGCGAATCGGAACATCCCGCTGCCAGCAGAGCAGCGAACAACAGGGCAAATACCCGCATTATTTGAAGGTTCTCAGATGGGAAATTACATCCAGGATATCCTGGGTGGACATCAGGCCACGATAGGCGGGCATCATTCCACGGCCCTGTTCTATTACCTCAACCAATACAGGATCAGCTGTGAACAGTGTGCGGTCACGGCCAAAATCCGGCGTGCCGGGCATCATGCCCTGCCCCTTGGGACCGTGACAACTAGAACAATGCATATTGTAAAGCTTGGCGCCATTGCGCGGATCGGCGGCCAGCGCCTCTGCACCAAACATCCACCCGCTCAGGGCAACAAGCAGGACCATCAGACCGACGCGTTTTTTAGCTCTCATCAAATAAGCTCTCTTTAAGTTGACACACACAAAACGACCATGATTTTACCATTTCAGCGTCTCGCTGTCGTCGCTACAGACGCCAGGCTACTGCAATTCGGCGTAATCACCGCCATAGGCCTTTTCAAGTAATTCAATCACTTCCGGGCGCTGCCATTCCCGCGGCCCAGTGATCCGCTGAATGAAGCGACCATCCGGGGCAATCAATAGGGTATAGGGAAATAGCTGCACGCCTAGCTTGTCGGTGGCAATGGTCCCGGCGAGATCGATATAAGTAGCAAAGCTCACACCTTTGTCGATCAGGTATTCGCGCACCAGATGATCGTCCTCATCCTGCGCCATACCCAGCACAGCAAAGCGCTCATTGTCGAGGCTATCACTCAGTTGTTGCAGATTGGGCATTTCGCGCCGGCAGGGCTCACACCAGGTGGCCCACAGATTCAGCACCACCAATTTGCCGCGGTAATCTGTGATTGAATCGGATGCAGCGCCATCCAACCGAGGCAGGGAAATATTGGGGAAGGGTTCGCCGACCGTAAGCTTATCCGTTAATGGCTCGGTCTGGCTGCAGCCGGACAGGCCGATGAAGCAGAGCAACAAACTCCATCGCCAGCTCTGTTTCAGCGCTTGCCCCATTACACATCCGCTCAGGGCACGATGCTATCGATGACAATCTCCAGCCCTTCGGAACCGACTGCTACCGCGCCGCTCGCGCCTTGCAGATCACCGCTTTGTGGCATGGCATTGCCGCTGCTGGATATACGTGCGCCGACAACCACCTGACTAAAGTTCGCCATGCTCATGCTCGGCATCATGGCCATGCTCTCATCCAGGCTGAATTCGAGCGGCAGTTCGCTTACCTGGCCTCGCAGGATAGCCAGTGGCATCGGTGGGCCATTCACGGCACGGGCAAACACAAACAAGGTGTCGTCCGGCGACGTCTTACTCTTCAGGTCTGCCGTAATTCTGACGTGTCCCGCAACCCTGGCAGGGCCAGCCATGGCCGTCTGCTCGCTCGCCGCTTCCGGCATGGCCTGCGGTATAGGTGCCTGGCCAAACTCCCCGGCCAGCTGCCGTTGTCGATAAGATTCAGCCTCGGCGATATTGGCGCGCATCGCCTCATAATCCTCAGAGTCTGGCGGTAGCATATTCATCAAACGCCCCCAATACTCAATCGAGCCAGTAAAATCACCGCGCTCAAACAGACCGGTGCCAGCCAGCCACAATGCCTTCTGGTTGTTCGGGTCAACAGCCAACGCCCGTTGCAGCATCTCCATCGGCTTGCCTTCTAAACTCTCGCCACCGGCCATCGCCAACGCATCTGCATAGTCGGCCAGCACATTGGCATCTTCACCAGCAAACTGAATGGCGTTTTCATAGGCCATCACCGCCTCGTTATAACGCCCCAGCACCGACATGGAACGGCCCAACATCACCCAGCCCTCAATATCCTGTGGATTTTCCTGCAGACGTTGCGACAGCTTCGACACCATCATCTCGATCTGCTGCGCCATATTCGTCTCGTCACCGTGCGGTGAGGTCTCAGGCTGAACCAGCATTTGCGGGTTCATGGCATCGGGGTTGCCCAGCTCGTCATACATCAGCACCGCCACAAGCGGCACTAGCAGCACAACCACGCCAGCAGTGGTAAGACTCAGACTCTTGCCTGTTTTGCCTGTGTCTTGCTCAGCAGCGGCAACGTCTTCCAGCAAACGACGTTCGATTTCAGCACGACTCTTTTCGTATTGCTCCTGATTGACATCATCAGCAGCTAGGTCGATATCAAGCTCTTCCAGCTGGTTTTTATAGATGGAAATATTGACCGCGCGGCGCTCAACTTCGGCCGCGCTTTCCTTGCGCAGAAACAACGGCGGCACAACAAACAACAATGCCGCGCCAATGAGGCACGCGGCCACAACCCAGAATACCGTCATGCCTTATTCTCTCCCGATCCTTCCTTGAGCAATTCCGCGGCACGGCGGTGCTCTTCATCTGTCAGCGGTGCTTCTTCGATCTTTTTACGCCGGCCCAGCACATTGCTGTAAAGCACAAGTATCCCAACCCCTAACAGGATAAAAGGACCAAACCAGAGCAGAAAGGTGCTCGCCTTGAAGGGCGGTCGGTAGCGAACATAATCGCCATAACGCTGAACCATGAAGTCCACCACTTCGCGATCATTCATGCCAGTCTCCATCATTTCCTGGATTTGGCCGCGCATATCCACAGCGAAATCGGAATTGGAATCGGCCAGCGATTGCCCCTGACAGACCAGGCAACGCAACTCTTCTGATACTCCCATCACACGCGCATGTATCTCGGGATCACCGCCGATATACTCGGCCTCTTTGGCCTGCACCTGATAAGACAGCTGCAACGACAGGCACAACAGTGCCAATACTAAAATCTTTTTCATTAACCTTTTAACTCTCTTACCAGGGGCAGGATGGTGTCTTGCAGGGCTTGCGGTGTTACCGGGCCGGTATGTTTGTAGCGAATCACACCCTGCTTGTCGATGACATAGGTCTCCGGCACACCGTATACACCATAATCAACACCGACACGACCATTAAGATCGTGCGCGCTCATAACATAGGGATTACCAAAATCTTGCAACCACTCGATGGCCGCATCGCGCTCATCCTTGTAATTCAAACCGTAGATAGGCACTTCACCGCTGCGAGCCAACTGCATGAATACCGGGTGTTCCTGGCGACAGGAAACACACCACGAGGCCCACACATTTAACAACCACACCTTACCCAGGTTGCTGTCTCGGCTAATTATCTGCTCCGCCTCATGCAACTGGCTTAGCTCAAATTGCGGTGCCGGTTTGCCTACCAGCGGTGACGGCACATCACGCGGGTTAAGACTGAGACCGAAATAGAGAAAACCCACCATGACCACAAAAATCACCAAGGGCACTAAATAACGAACCATCAGGCTTTCTCTGCCGCGATTTTGGGACTTGCCATAGCAGTATCAACCTTGGCCTTGCTCTCTCTACGCGCCATCACCCGATAGCGCTTATCACTAATTGCGACAACACCACCTAGCAACATGAGGAAAGCACCTGCCCAAAGCCAGACCACAAACGGCTTGTGATAGACACGCACACTCCAGGCACCGCCACTGACCGGCTCACCCAGCGAGACATACAGATCACGCCAAGGATCAGACTCGATGGCCGCCTCGGTCATAGGCATGGTCTGTACGGTATAGATCCGCTTCTCAGGCCGCATGGTCATCAGTTCTTGACCATCCTGCAACACCCGAATCATGCCCTGGTTGGCGGTGTAGTTCGGCCCCTTGGTCTCGATCACGCCATCAAAACGGAAGGTATAACCACCGACAGTGACGGTATCACCGATATCCATACGCACATCTTTATCGGATTGGTAATTGCTTACCAAGGTGCCGCCAATGATTGCCACTGCCACACCCAAGTGAGCCAGGTGCATACCATAAAAACTCATTGGAATGGCCTTCAGACGATGCCCCCAGGGCAGATTCGGATGGGTGGAATTAAAACGCTGTTTGATGCCGTGGAAGCCAGTGGTCACAATCCAGGCTGCCATCACGATACCTAGTGCCGCCAGCCAGGACCAGCCGCCCATCAGAAACGGCACTGCCACTGCCACAATCGCACTGGCGACAAATGCCCAACGCAACTGCCTGACCATGTCTGGCATATCGGCCTTCTTCCAACGCGCCAGCGGACCCATACCGACCAGAAATACCAACGGCACCAGCAAGGGTACAAAGGTAGCATTGAAATAAGGCGCACCGACCGACACTTTGTTGGTGGCCGCGATAATACCCATTGAAGACAGGGTTTCAATGATGATGGGATAAATAGTGCCCAACAACACCGCCGAGGCGATCACCGTCAGGATGACGTTATTGACCAGCAACATCGTCTCTTTCGACACCAGCTCGAACTTGCCGCCCAGGCCCACCTTGGGCGCACGCCAGGCATATAACAGCAGCGAGCTGACCACCACAATACACAGGAAGGCCAGGATAAAGGTGCCACGCTCGGGATCGGTGGCGAAGGCATGCACCGAGGTAATGACACCGGAACGCACCAGGAAAGTACCCAGCAAGCTCAACGAGAAGGCAATGATCGCCAGCAACACGCTCCAGCTCTTAAAACCACCGCGCTTTTCAGTCACGGCGAGTGAGTGGATCAAGGCTGTGCCGACAAACCAAGGCATGACCGAGGCGTTTTCGACCGGATCCCAGAACCACCAGCCGCCCCAGCCAAGCTCGTAATAAGCCCACCAGGAACCGAGTGCGATTCCGCCGGTAAGAAAACACCAGGCAATAATCGTCCAGGGCCGCGACCAGCGCGCCCAAGCGACATCAAGGCGACCACCTAACAAGGCTGCGATGGCAAAAGCAAAAGCGACAGAAAAGCCAACATAACCCATGTAGAGCATGGGCGGATGAATAACCAAGCCCGGATCCTGCAAGAGCGGATTCAAGTCACGACCATCGGGCGCTGCCGGCAGTAGGCGTTCGAACGGATTTGAGGTCAGCAGCATGAATAACAGGAATCCGACACCAATCAGCCCCAACACACCGATGACGCGGGCCACCATTTCATCCGGCAGGTTTTTACTAAATATTGTGACCAGAAAGGTCCACAGCCCCAGCATCAAGGCCCACAACAACAACGAACCTTCATGCCCCCCCCAAACACCGGCCACTTTGTATTGTGTCGGCAGCAGTGAATTTGAATGTGAAGCGGTGTAGAGCACTGAGAAATCATCACTCACAAAAGCGTAGACTAAACAGCCAAAGGCAATGGCCAAAAAGACAAACTGGCCCTGGGCTACCGGCCGCGCCATGGACATCCAAGGACGGATATTCAGCTGTGCGCCGAGAATGGGGAAGACACCCTGAACAATCGCAAGGCAAAGGGCAATAATCAGGGCAAAGTGGCCAATCTCAGGAATCATTTAAATACCCTCTTGTGGAGCGGTTGCTTGTTTTGCCTCAGCCTTTTCCAGGGCATCAGCCACTTCAGGCGGCATGTAGGTTTCATCATGCTTGGCCAATACTTCATCAGCCTGAAAAACACCGCCACTGCCAAGCTTACCCTGGGCAACGACACCTTCGCCCTCGCGGAACAGGTCAGGCAGAATGCCGGTGTAGGTGACGGTGACAATCTCGGCGTTATCGGTAACATTAAAGTGAACAGTCAGGCCATCGTCTTCACGCTGGACACTACCGACTTCAACCAGACCACCAAGACGGAAGGTTCTATCTTTAGGCGCTTGATTGGCCACAACTTCAGTCGGACTAAAAAAGTGGTTTATATTGCTCTGCAGGGCACTCAGCACCAACGTTGCCGCCACGCCCACACCTGCCAGCCCTACCACGATGAACATCATGCGCTTATATCTTGCCTTCATCTACTCCACCTCGGAATTCATACGAATCATACGACCCAGACGCTGCACTAAAGTTCGTCTGCGGCGCACAACCAACACCGTTTCCACAATCATGAACAGGGCCGTTACGCCAAACGACCACCAAATATAGAGGCCATGGCCACCCATAGCAAACCACTCAGCCATCTTATTTCTCCCCCCGCTCAAGCATCTCTTTGACCCAGACGTTATTACTTTCGCGCTCAAGAATGATACTGCGCACCCGGGTCAGGGCCACGGCAATGGTGTAAGACCAACAGGCAAATGTCATGATCAGCAGGGTCCAGAGCATGATTTCGGTCATGCTGGTTTCCAGGCCACCTGATTCACTTATCTTGATTGACGCCCCTTGGTGCAGGGTATTCCACCATTGCACTGAGTAATAAATGATTGGCACGTTGATCACCCCGACCAAGGCCAGCAGACCACTGGCGCGGGCAGCGCGACGCGGGTCATCAATGGCCGATTCCAGCGCCATAAACCCAATATACAAAAACAGCAGGATCAATTCAGACGTCAGGCGCGCATCCCACACCCACCAGGCCCCCCACATGGGTTTACCCCATAGGGCACCGGTCCACAAAGCTATAAAAGTAAAAATCGCGCCGGTCGGCGCCAAGGCCGAGGCCATCATGGAAGACAGCCGTGTGCGCCAGATCATGCCCGCCGCAGCCCAACAGGCCATCACGACATAGATAAACATGGACATCCAGGCCGCCGGCACATGGATAAACATGATGCGATAGCCTTCGCCCTGTTTATAGTCGGTGGGCGCAACAAAAAAGCTCAGATAGAGGCCGATCAGCAACAGGATCACCGAGGCAATGGCAAAGCCCTTAGCCAGGTTCCCGGCCAGGGGATAAAAGGACGACGGTGCCGAATATTTAAACCAGTTAATTGCCATGCTTTTAAATAGTTAGTTATTTCTTTAAATCTATTCTATCGAAATCCGCAGCGCCGCCGCTGAAGCCCAGGGCGCCAGCAACAGGGCCATGATCAAAACTGCCCCCATCAGCGACAGGTGCCCTTCGGCACCCATGCCCGCGGCACTTGCGTCCACCGCGCCCGCACCAAAAATCAGCACCGGTATATATAGCGGTAATACCAACAGCGATACCAATACACCACCACCGCGCAAACCCAGAGTCAGCGCCGCACCAATGGCACCGATCAAGCTCAACACCGGCGTACCGAGCAGCAGGGTTAGCACCAGCATCAAGAGCGCATCACCCCCCAGGCCAAACTGCAAACCCAGCAGCGGCGACATCAACACCAGCGGCAGACCCGAAATGATCCAGTGAGCCACAATTTTACCCAGCACCATCAGTCCCAGTGTCTGCGGCGCCAGTAACATCTGCTCCAAGGTGCCGTCGTTATAGTCGTCCGCAAACAGTCGGCTGAGAGACAACATAGAAGCCAGCAGCGCAGCCACCCATACCACCCCAGCGGCCATGGCGCGCAACAGCTCGGCCTCTGGCCCAACCCCAAGCGGAAAGAGGCTGACGACGATGATGAAAAAGAACACCGTGGTCAGCACATCCGAACGATGGCGCATGGCCAGGGTCAGATCTCGCGCGATAACGCATTTTAATGCACCCAACATGAAGCCTACCTTAACGCTCGCCGAGATGGAGATGCTGAAGCTTGCCCACTTCAACCTCGACCTCTTGGTGGGTCGTCAAAATCACCATGCCGCCGTCGGCGACATGTTGCTGAATCATGTCAAGCAACATGCTTACCGCCGCCACATCCAGGGCGACAAAGGGCTCATCCAAAATCCACAGTTTTGAGCGCTGCAACAATAACCGGGCTAGGGCCACGCGTTTCTTCTGTCCTTGAGACAACACTTTCACCGGAAGTTCAACACAGCGAGCCAAGCCCACTTGCTTCAGCGCCACCTCCACCTGCCGGTCGCTGATATTAAAACCACTCAGGCGCGAGAAAACGCGCAGATTCTCAAACCCGGTCAACTCAAACTTGAGGCCATAATGGTGGCCCATGTAGATCAGTTCGCGGTTGAAATCCTCGCCCAACTTGCGGGTCGAAACTCCATTCCACTGGATCTCGCCATCTTCCGGCAACACCAGCCCGGCAATGGCGCGCAACAGCGTAGTTTTACCACTGCCATTGGGACCATGGACATGCAGCAGACTGCCCTCACCCATTTCGAAGCACAGCCCAGAAAACAGCTGCCTGTCGCCCCGCACACATTCTAAATTAGCGATATTGAGCATTAAACAAAGCGCCGCCAAATTCATAGAGCCAGTTCAAAAAGACCGACGATTATACATCAAACCAGCTGAATGTCCTGAGCAGCTATATAGGACCAGCAATCAAGGTGTTAGCACCACCCGAAAGCCATTGCTGCTGTCCTCGAATTTTGCCTCGTAGACACCACGCACGGTGGAACCAAGATAATCAGCCCGATTGGCCCAACCGCCGCCGCGCAGCACACGCTGGCTGCAATCGCCGCCGCCCCAAACCCGACTGTCGGATGGCGCATCGGTGTAGTCGTCATGCCAGCAGTCCTGCACCCATTCCCAGACATTGCCATACATGTCATACAGGCCCCAGGGATTGGGCTGGCGCTGCCCCGCCGCCAGGGTGCCGATATTGACGGCCGCATCGAACCAGGCATAACGACGCAGCTGGCTCAGATCATCACCAAAAAAGTAGGTGCCTTCACTGCCGGCACGGGCGGCATATTCCCATTCTGCCTCAGAGGGCAGGCGGTATTTATTGGTACCTTCAAGACGATTCAGCTCTTCGAGAAAACCCTGGGTCTCGAGCCAAGTAACATTTTCCACCGGCCGGCGCGGGTCTTTATAAAAACTCGGATTAAAACCCATAACCGCCTGCCACTGGGCCTGGGTCACCTCATGAGCCGCCATATATATAGATCGCACTCGCACCTCGCGCACTGGACCGCGGCCCGGTGCATCATCCCCCATCATGAAACGACCGCTAGGCAGTTTCACAAATTGCATACCGATGCTATTGCTAATGCTCTCCAGCCCCTGCTGCGGTTCAGCCGTCTGCTGCGTTTCGCTCACCGACTGAAAACCGATCGTCGCCAAGCCACCGGCCAGAGCTAGCACCAGTACCACGCTCACCACTAGGGTGAGCGCCCGTTGTCCTTCTTTTTTTGCCTGCATGTTCATCGCTTTCCAGCTGCGCCCCGGCCAGGAATGATTGACCGTGCTACCATCTTCGTTTACAAAAGTGCCCGATAATAACGCGCTAACAGCCCCCGAGCCAATGAATGATCAGACAGCCATCCGCATGAGCGATAACCACAGCCAGAAACTCACCACCCTGCGGCGCCACATCCAGCACACCATTGTCGGCCAAAACCGACTGATCGAACGTTTGCTAATCGGTCTGTTGGCCGACGGCCATCTGCTGCTGGAAGGACTACCAGGGCTGGCCAAGACCACTGCCGTGCATACGCTGGCCGATGGCATGGCGCTCAGCTTTCGCCGCATCCAGTTCACGCCCGACCTGATCCCTGGCGATATCACTGGCACCGACATCTTCTTGTCGCAGGAAGGTGAATTCAAATTCATCGAAGGGCCCATTTTCAACGAAATAATTTTGGCCGATGAGATTAATCGCGCCCCACCCAAGGTGCAGTCGGCTCTACTCGAAGCGATGCAAGAACGCCAGGTCACCATCACCGGCGTTACCCGCAAACTGCCCGAAGTATTTCAGGTCATCGCTACCCAGAATCCGCTCGAACAAGAGGGCACATACCCGCTGCCCGAGGCGCAGCTGGACCGCTTTTTGATGAAGGTGGAGCTGGACTATCCGGAACAGGACGATGAATTAGAGATCCTCAAACGCGAAACAGAACGACTGCAAAGCGGCGACCGAGAAAGCGGCCTTGCAGTATTAACCCCGAATGAAATCATTACCGCCCGCGACGAGGTCAACCGCATCTATATGGACGAGATGCTGCAACGCTACATCGTCACCCTGGTGAATGCGACACGCAATCCGGGCGCCTGGATTGACGAAGCCAAACAGTGGCTCGCCTATGGCGCCTCACCCCGCGCCACTTTGTCATTAGCTCGCTGCGCCAAAGCGCTAGCCTATCTGCGCCAGCGCGACTTCGTCGAACCGGCCGACATCATCGACCTGGCTTACGACGTGCTCAGTCACCGCATTGGTCTGAGCTTCGCCGCCCGCGCCGAAGGCATCACGGCCCGGCAGATCATCCAACAACTTGTGGACATCGTTCCTGTGCCCTGATGGCAGACGAGGTTTTACTCAGCCCCCGTGAACTCGAACTGCTGCGTTTTCAGGCGCAGCGTCTGCCGCAAACGCGCGCACGCGGCAGCAGCCCGCTCAGCGGTGCACAACTATCCATGCAACGCGGCGCCGGGTTGGAACTGGAAGACCTGCGCCCCTACCAGATCGGCGACGACATCCGCCATATCGCCTGGCGCACCAGCGCCCGCAGCGGCCGTCCCATCAGCAAGGTGTTCCGCGCCGAAAAACGCCAGCGCATGCTGCTATTCATCGAACAACACCCGGGCATGACCTTCGCCACCCGCGGCGAGCTCAAGGCCGCTGTTGCCAGTCGCGCCACTGCCTTGATCTGCTTTGCCGCCCTGCGCCAGGGCGCTGAGATAGGCGGCATGGTGGCCGGGCGCCAAATCAAGCATTTTCAACCGGCCATCCGATTGGAACAAACACTGCCGCTGATCGGGGCGGCAAACATTAATCCCGGCCATGACTTTGCCGCTCCCGACCCAGCCGACAGCCTCAGGCAACTCCAACACCTGGCCAATCGCCATGACAGCATTTATTTAATCAGTGATTTCCAGCATTGGTCAGAGGCGCAGCAAACACCCCTGTCCCAATTGACCGAACATCACAACCTGCATGCCTTGCAGATTATTGATCAAGGCGAACAAAGCCTGACCGCCGTCGGCAAGCTGCGCATCCGCTCGCCTTTTGATAGCAACGAACTGATCATCGACACCGACAATGCTCAACTCAGACAGCAATATGCCGCCAGCATGGCCGACAAACAAACCCAACTCGAGCAACTATTTCGGCGCAGCGGCATACCGCATCACCACCTTTATACCGATGTGGACATGCTACCAACGCTGGCGCAGGCGCTATGAACGAACAACAGCTCCAGCAGCTGGTCCAACAACTGGCCGCCATCGAATTGCCACCGGAGCCTAACTGGTGGCCCCTGATCTGGATTGTCTCGCTGTTTTTGATTGGCCAGACGGTCATCACCCTGATCATGCTGAAAAAACGTAAATCCGCCTCAAACAACAATCTGCACAATGAAGCCCAACATCGCTTGAAGCAGATTCAGCAACAATGGCAAAACGGCGAGCTGGAACCGCGCGACGCCGCCTATCAACTGGCCACCCTGTTGCGTCTAGGAATGGGTTTGAAACAACTCGAGCCAAGCCCACCTGATTATTTGAAAGATCAGGCGCATGATTGGCAATCCATCATTGAACAGCTACAACAGCTGCGCTATCAGGCCGACAGCGATGCGACGCTAAATGAACGACTTTTCGCCACCATTCAGGCCTGGCTCAAGCAGGGAGCCAAAGCATGCTGAGCCTGGCCACTCCGCTCTGGCTGCTGGCCCTGCCCCTGCCCTTGGTTTTTTGGTGGCTGGCGCAACAGCGACAGCAGAAACAGGCCGTTCAAAACATGGCGCTGTATCATCCTCAGGCCGCCCTGCTGGCCAGCCTCAGCCAACAGACTCGCCACAGCTTGCCCTGGTTTTGGCTGCTGGGTTGCACGCTTTTATTTCTGGCCCTGAGCCGGCCACAGTGGCTCGGTGACACCGAGCACCAGGGGCGTAACTTCATGCTCGCAATCGATATCTCCAGCTCGATGAAGGCACAGGATTTTTTCATCAACGGCCGCGCCGTGAATCGCCTCGACACGGTCAAGCACGTGGTCAACCGCTTTATCGAACAGCGCCAAGGCGACCGAATTGGCCTGATAGTATTTGCCGATGACGCTTACACCTTGGCGCCTATCTCCAGCGATCTGCAGCTGATTAAGCGGCTGGTGAAAGACATCGACCAGGGCATGGCTGGGCAGCGCACCGCCATGGGCCAGGCCATCGCCCTAGGCGTGAAACGCTTGGAGAGGCTGGAAGGCAAATCACGCAACCTGATCCTACTCACCGATGGCAGCAACACTGCCGGTGAGATCCACCCGTTGAATGCACTGGAAATTGCCAAGCTGCACCAGGTCAAGATCTACAGCGTCGGTGTCGGCAACCCGGGCAAAGTGCTATTCCAGCGCGGCCCGGTGGAAGACCCGGATTTTATCGAAGTGCCGTTGGACGAGGCGCTGTTGCAACAACTTGCCAACGAATCCGGCGGGCATTATTACCGCGCTGGCGATACCGGCAGCCTGGAACAGATCATGACCGATATCGAAGAGTTGGAAACCATTGCGCTGGAAGACCTAAACAACCCACCGCAGGAATGGTATCTATTGCCATTACTGACAGGACTGGTGCTGCTGGCGCTGGCCCAGTGGCGCGCAGCGCGTGAGGTGATGGCATGAGCGCGCTGCAGTGGCTCAATCCCTGGTGGTTACTGTTGGCGCTTTTACCCCTGCCGTTGCTAGCCTGGCGCGGCAAGGCCATGCAACATCCACGGCTGGAACAGTTCATTCAGCGCCATCTGTGGTCACGCGTTTTAAGTGCCCCCATGCAATCCAGCAACCGCAACCGGCTGATTAGCTTTTTTATCATTTGGACCTTAATCAGCATCGCCCTTGCTGGTCCGTTTATAGTTGAAGAAAAGCCGGAAGCCATAGAAAAACTTGCCGCCAACATCGTGGTAGTGATGGATATCTCACCCTCCATGGGCGCACAGGATGTCACGCCTAGCCGACTGGAGCAGGCCAAAAAACTGATCAAGGATTTCAGCCGACAACTGGAGCCACACCGCTTGGCACTGATCGCTTTTTCCGCCAACGCCTACACCGTGCTGCCATTGACACATGACAAACAAGCCTTGCGCCATTTTGTCGATCAGCTCGATCCGTCGCTGGCCTATGTTTCTGGCTCCAACCTCAGCCGCGCCCTGCGTTTAGCAGTCGAGGCCTTAGCAAACAACGAGCAGACAACAGGCCTGGTGCTGTTGATCAGCGATGGTGAAATTCACGACAAGGAGGCCCATAAAGCCGCAAGCGATTTGAAGCGCGCTGGCCACAAATTAATCAACTTGGGTATTGGCACTGAACAGGGTGCGCCGGTGCCCTTGGCGGGCGGACGCCTGGTACGCCAGAATGAACAGATCTTCACCTCACGCCTGCAACGCGACACTCTGCAAAGCCTTGCCCGAGCCGGTGGCGGCCACTACGCTGATTTGCTGCCGCAGAGCTGGGACAAAATCAAACAAGAAATCGACCGCTTGCAGCTGAGCCTCTATCGAGCTGAGGTTCGGACCCAGATGGGTCAACCACTGTTTCCTGTCTTTATTCTGTTAGCCCTTGTGATGCTGTTCTGGCGTGGACTCAATCGTCCCCAGGGACTGGCCATAATCCTAGCCGGTATGTTTGCCTTTCAACTGCAACCCGCCGACGCAGCACCTTGGACCGAGGCCAAAGGCCTGAGCCAACTCAATAACAACGACAACCAAGGCGCGCTGGAAACCTATCGCCAGCTCGAAAATTACGCCGGACTCATGGGCAAGGGCGCGGCCGCTTATCGCCTGGGGCAATGGCAAACTGCGCTGCATGCGTTTGAACAAGCCTCTGCCCAAGCAAATACAAATCAGCAAAAAGCCCGCGCCGCCTACAACCGTGGCAATGCCCTGATCCAACTCGGCGAACTTGATCAAGCCATCTCCGCCTTTGAGCTGGCGATTGAATTACGAGGCAGTTATCCCCGCGCCAGCCACAATCTTACGCTGCTGAATAAGGCAAAACAGGAATGGGGCGGGCAGAAACAGGCCAAGCAAGAGCATGAACAAAAACGCCCCGGCGCCAATCAACAGGAACAGCAGGTCGACATCGGTGCCGGCGGTGACGCCAGCAACGCACTACTCTCAGGCCAAAGCGACCAGGGCGCCCGCCTGAGCAAGACAAAAGGCGATCAACGCCGCGAACGCGAGAAACATGACGCCGCCCTGAGCCAGAGCCTGGCACAATGGAGCCAGATGAAAGAGCTAAGCCAACAACCTCCGGCGCAGGCCTGGCAACAGTATCAAAATCTCAAAGAAGACAACCAAGCCATGTTACAACGCCGCTTCGAGATTGAAGACAAACGGGCCCTTGGCCAGGTGGAGGAAAAACCATGGTAAGACTTGGCCTGTTTATCATCGCCAGCCTCGTCTCTCTATCTGCCTTGGCCGCCGAGTTCAGCAGTAGTGTTGATCGCACGCAGTTGCAACTCAACGAACCTCTTTTGTTCACACTTACCCTGACCAACAGCGATATACGCCTACGCGCCGAGGGCGTGAACGCCAATGTAGACCTAACCCTGCTGAGCGACAATTTTACACTTGGCCGCCCCGAGGCCAGCAACAACTACAACATCTATCTGGGCCAGGGCCGCGCCACTTCTGAGATCAAGGCGGAACTGTTTCCCAAACGCACAGGCCAGCTCACCATTCCAGCCTTTTCGATTGATGGACTCAGCACTGCACCCATCATGATTGAGGTATTGAGCATAGAAACCACGATATCAGAAGAAGTCTTTGTCCGCAGCGGTAGCAACATTAAATCCGCCTGGGTGGGCCAGCAGATCGTCGCCTACATAGACCTTTACCACCGCGTCGAACTAGAATCAGCCTCACTGGGAAGCAATTTTGAAACTGAACCCGTGCAGATTGAACTACTGTCTAACTGGAAGATGCCGCAGGACTCTCGCAAGGAAATCGCACAGGGATTGGAGTATGAAGTAGAGCGCATCGCCTGGGCGGTGTTTCCAAACCAGGCCGGTGACTTCACAGTGCAACTGCCCGACATCTGGGTCACTACCAAGGCCGGCAATAAACTGCGTCTGCCACATCAGCGCATTGATTTTCAGATCAATGCGCTGCCAGCAGAGCTGCCAGGTGACATCATCATCGGAAAACCCGAGTTAAGCGCCGCGCCCCTGCCCAGCAGCTTCACACAACATGAACTGAGCCCATGGACCTTGACGTTGAAGGCGCCTGTAGGCGTCACTGCCCTGCCTAGACACCTGCCTGGCATTGAACTGCCTGAAGGACTCAAGCTTTATCCTGATCCCGCCCGCTATCGCAGCGAACAAAGCAGCGCCGGCATCATGGACGTGGCTGACTACACTCTCTCGATCATGCCGCTGCGCGCCGGTGAGTTTAAACTGCCATCGATTCGCATTCCTTATTTTGATCCGAACAAGGGCGAGGCCGCACTGGTGGAACTGGCGAGTCAGAGCATTAACGTTGCAGCCGCTACAAAACCAACACCTGCGTCAGTGCTGACGGACGATGTAATTGCCGCAGCGGCAGCAGAAACAAATCAGGAAATGAGCTCCTCGTGGACTTGGCAACTCACCACGGCCATCATGACCCTGCTGTGGCTCACCACCCTGTTAAAACTGTGGCGTAAACAAAACGCTACGCCACTGCAGCCACAAACAAGCTCATCAACAGTTACCAACCCCAAAGACACGCGCTATCCACTGCAACAGAAACTACTTCAGGCTATGGGTAGCAAGACCCTTGAGCAAGGCTTGCAGCAATGGACTGCACAACAACCGAAAGATAAAACTGTGCCGGAGGCAATCAAGGTTTTACAACAGTACTGTTATGGAAGAGGCGAAGTTTCGGAAAGCGAACTTGAAACGTTAGTTGCGAACGCGATCAAAAAAATTAAAGCAACCCCTATTCAAGTCGCCTCAAATGAGGACAATCCTTGGCAGGCGCAGAATTTTTATCCGGTTAAAAAGCACAATCGGCACGACTCGATTTAAATCAGAATTTTAACTATTCCATGCTCACTTATTACAAGCACCAAGCACGGCAAATCAAAGCGTCGTGTCAGCACTTGACTAGACATATGGCGCCTGGAGTCTTGATGCCTCAAAGCGGCTAATTAGCGGGAGTTAAAACTCTTCTCGCAACGCCCGCCGAGATGCCTGATCAACCAAACCGAAGAGTCTATCAATCTCATCTTTCTTGCTAGATACCTGATGGCCAACCACCTTAACTAACTTGCATTTTATTCTAGAGCTTAATCGGTAAAACTCTTGGTACAACTCATAATTATTCAGCCGTTTATTTTTACTAGAGAAATAATTACTCTGTTCAAGACGAGTACGTCTGCCCGGCAGACCAAGAATATTTTGGGAATCCGTATAAACCGTCAAAGCAATATCTCTTTCGTCAGTCATGGGGATTGTTTCACCCAGTGACCACAACAAAGTTTGCAATTCCAATTTGGTCGAACTTGTTTGTTCAAAACGTTTAACTTTCACCGTCTCTTTAAGCAAGTCTATAGACGCGCACTGGCCAGATACAACAAGGTAAGCGCCATAACCCACCTTTAACTGAGTATTAACACTGCCGTCAGTAAAAAACTGTAAGTGAAGCATTTTTATCCGTTCGAAAAATTGAGTTGCCTTTGCGTTGTTATAGCATCTTCCAGCCAACAAGAGCCATTTAGAGGAAGTCATGAATCCTGAGAAATGCAGTAATTTTTATAAATCACTTAATCCGTGGACACTTAGAAAGCAGTCATTCTACCTTTCGGCTTAGTTAGTTATCGGGGGCGAGGGGGGGGATCACCGAGCGCTAGCGTAGTGTGTAGTGCCTTGTTATAAATTGATTTAGCACTTGCCTTAACGTTGTTTGTTGTTGTTTTGATGGGTATAAATTTAACTGAGCTTTTGATCGACGTTAAATAAGAAAATGGTTGAGAATCGATTTGCTTTGAATTTATAACTGTTTTTGAAGCACCTAAAAATGTAATGTTCAATTCTCGCTTCGCATCTTGGCAAAATGCAAGACCTAACACCTATGTCATTAAACGACTTATAGTAAGATAATCAGTGGTAGATTCAAACAAAGAAAGGCGAAAGTGATCGTCATTAACAGCATTAAGTACGGTATGAAACAGAGCATATTAGACCTTTTGGCACTGCTGACGGCTCTAGTCAAGCTGCTGGCTGAAAGCAAATTTGCGCTCTCCCCGGGGATCGCGACAGCCTTGAACAGTTCGCGGAGTCGCTGGCAACGGCTAGACGCCCTGATCACCATCCCTTCGAAGGAGTCACCGGCATGCAGCTGATTGGTCGCTACCACAATGCCGGCTTCGAGGCTGTTGCTGATGGCGTCATGGACTTCTTTGAGCGGCGCCAGGATCTGCAGCGGCCGGGCGTGGCCTTCGGTCCCAGCGGCAGCGACGCGGAGCCCGCCAAGGTCTCGACGGACATCAGCCTCGTGGCGCTCAGCCGTTCTGATCCTGAGGCATTCGCTCTTGCAGACCTGATTGTGCGGGGTGTCTCAGCAGGCCTGGAGCAATACCTGCGTGAGCGGCCTCTGTTCCGCCAGGTCTGCCCGGACCAGGAGTTGTTTGTGATGCCGGTGTTCAACCTGCAGCGTTACGCTCCAGGCGAGGGCTTCCGACAGTGGCACTGCGACTGGACGATTAGCGACGAAGCCACCGAGCCGGTGCACCGCGTGCTGGCCTGGATCCTCTACTGCGATTCTGTGACGGAGGCCGGCACGGAATTCCACTGGCAGCAGCATCATGAGGAGGCGGAACGGGGCAAGCTGCTGATCTTTCCGGCCGCTCCCTCTCACATCCATCGCGGCCGGGTGAATTGCGAGTTCAGCAAGACGATCGCCACTGGCTGGATCAATGCTGGGTCGCGTGAGGGTTTCTTAAGGCGTCTGGCTCGCTCCTGAGGTAAAGGTGCCGGAGGGATTATTTTTTAACCAATTTTTTGTGATTGACAACTCCGGGCACCATAT